>CAZUBG010000179.1:0-11938 GCA_964618545.1 uncultured Bifidobacteriaceae bacterium
ACGCAACGACCCTCTTTCACTCTGTGCCTAAAAAGAATTTTGTCTCACACCCGGTTCCGACAAACGGCTGCTTTCTGGTGCGACAAACGCATTAGAAAGTGCTATGATATGAAGCCGGGCAAATCCGTCTTGCTCAACTGCGGGCGATGATGGAGTTATCACACGACGCGACATGAGAATAATCCGCGCAGCCGGTTGGAGTTTTCTGGCAGCCTCGCTTTCGCTGGGGGGTCCGGGGCTGATGGCAGACACGGTCACCTTGGATGCCCTCCCGGGCTATTATCCTGGTTTTGGGGGCGGCGAGTTCACGGCCTATGCCTCGCAAAATTATCTTGGCAACTATAACCAAGGGGCCGTCGTGAACGGTGGTTTTGCCACGTTTTGCCTGGAAAGCGGCGTGCTTTTTTATCCCGGCACGACTTATTACGACACGCTGGGCACGGTCACACAGCCCACCCCGGTCAATCAAAGTGCCGGCAGCGGGTTGTCCCTTTCCACCGGGGCGGCCTGGCTTTATTATCAGTTCGCCGCCTCGGGAAGCTCGTTGGCTGGTTTTGATTATGCGCCGGGAGCGGGCCGGCAGGCGGATGATAATCTGTTGCAGTTGGCCATCTGGGCCTTTCAGGGCGGCCAGAACTACTATACTTACAATGGGATTCCCGCAACCGTGGGCAATCCATTTTACGAAGCCGCCATTACTGCGCTGGGGGGGGTGACCAACGCGGAAACCGCCTATGCCGGCGGGGGGGTGAAGGTGTTGCAACTGTGGGAAAATCCGGACGACACCGGCCCGGCGCAAAATCAGTTGGTGCTGACCGGCGTTGATCCAGATCCCTCGGACTGGTCGGTGCCCGATGGCGGTCTGACCGCCGGCCTGTTGGGCGGCGCGCTGGTCGCTCTGCAAAGCTGGCGTGGCCGGCGGCTCTGCTGAAGTACACTAATCGAGAGTGTTCCAAGAAGCGGGGCCCGGTGGCCCTGCCTTCTTTGTTCCGGTCAATTCGAGTCTGCTTCTTCCTTCCTCCCGCGGCTGCCTTGGCACTGGGTTGTGGATGGTCTGTTTCGTGCCGACGCAGCGCCGGGTTTGCGGGACAGTTCCCCAGCCGGTGGGAGGGGTTCATTGATGATGAACCGCGAAGTCAGGAAGCTTTTTGGATGCTGATGCAGAAACATAAACTCCGCACTGAACGAGGGTGCCTCGTAAAATCGTGTGCTTTGCAACTACTGAAAACACAACAGCTTGCAAATGTTAATTGGAACAGAATTATGTGCTGCTGGCTATTTGGCGCAAAACCTGCTTGATGGAAATGGTAATAGACTTGGTTAAAGCAAACAATTGGGTGAAAAACACATTGAAAAACCGAATGAAACCATTGCAAAAAATGGAAATACTGGCGGCCTGTGCGGTGGTGGCCCTCGCGGCCCCGGCGGTTCGGGCCAACACCATGCTCTTTAGTCTCGTGGCGACGGAGGGCCAAACCGTGTTGGGAACCGGCTTGGTGACCACCACCGAAGTGTCGCCTGGCGCCTATCTGGCCACCAGCGGCTATTTTAACCTGAACGCCGGGGGGCCGTTCTCGCCCACGGCGGCTGACGCCACGTTGGTCCCCACCGCCGGCCAGGGCCTTTGGGATGGCGGCGGACCCGGAGATTACGAATTCACCGCCTACGGCGGCACCGATCTTGGTTTTGATGATCTGATCGTGAGCACCGGTCCCGGAACCTATTCACTCACCGAGTGGGGATTGTTGTTTAACGCTCCGACCGGAGGCCCCTTGGGCAAGGGGCTTGCCATTAACCCGTTTTTGTACGGATCCAATGACCCGGTCCTGCTTTACAATGGTTACGGCAACAATCCCTGGGCCACCGTCGTTTCCATTGATCTGACGATCACGGATCCGCCTTCGGTTCCAGATGCGGGCTCCACTTCGCTGCTGTTGGGTTTCAGTCTGGCTGGGCTGGGCTGGGTGCGCCATCGCATGATCCGCTAAATCCTGCGGTCCGTCCGGGCGGCTTTTTGTCAAATGCAGGCTGGTCCCCAGCCTGCATTTTCATTGCAACGGCGGACTGCAAAGAACTTGCAATCAAAATTGCAATGCAGTTGCAATGCTGGGCGGGAGGAGGCAATCCTGTTAATTCTCAGGGGTGAGTTCGTTAATCATAAATAAGCATTTTAAATTTGACTCTGATGGATTATTTTGCAAATTCATTGTAGATTGAATTGCAGACAACCTGAAAATCGAGATTGTGGGTTTGAATGCCACACCAAAAGCCTTTTTCATTCTGTTTGCGGGCAATGTCGGTTTTAAATGATTTTAGATAAAAACCTCACGATTGTCCATTGTCTGGCGCAAGATGTGCTGTGCATATTGAAGTGAACAATAAAATGAAACCGATACTGAATCTGGCGTTGCTGACGGTCGGGATGATCTCAACTTGTTCTGTTTTAACGGTTCGTGCCAAGACGATTGACATTACCTTTACCCAGACCGGCCAGATAGTCGGGGCGGATGGCTATGGTAATAATATTGCCGCTTCGACCACGGATGCTTATGCGAGGCTGGATGTATCCGGCAACAACGTCCTCAGCGGCAATCTGGTTGTGACCACCGGGCCTGACGCGGGCTCCTACCAGTTGATTGAGGGCAGTGGCTCCGATGGTGCCTTTGAATATGACACCACATGGCCCGCTGATTCGACGGCCGGTCTGGCATGGTCGTTGTCCGGTTCCGCAGGCAACAGCACGGAGATGAACTTGTGGTTCAATCTTACTTCGCAGTATGGCCAGCCCGCCGGCACGTTTAGTCTATGGGGCAGTCCTAATGCCGGATACTGCAACTGGTATAATGTGGAATCCTATGGGACCGTTTTCACTCCTCCGCCGTTGACCATCGTTAAATCCCTCAACCTTCCGTCCGTTCCTGATGGCGGCATGACAGCCGGTCTCTTGGGCTCCGCGCTGCTTGGCCTGCAGGCGGTGCGTCGCAAACTGTTTTGCTAAGAACCTTTTCCGTCATTGATCTTCCGAAAGGCGGGGCTGCCTGGCCCCGCCCTTTTTATTGCCCCGCCCGGTGGGTTCCCGTTGGAAACGAGGGGCTTAGGGTCCGTCAAGAAATAAACTTTACAACCTGACGGGTTCTTTTGACGGGTGGCAGCGTTGCTCGCTCGTCACAGAACCCTTTGGCCAGGCTCCTCGCTCGCGCCTGGCCAGCCGTCAAAATTCCGGCGTCAGCTTGTAAAGGTTATTCCTTGACGGACCCTTACATCCCCATGATCTCATAGCCGGAATCCACATAGATCACCTGACCGGTGATGGCCCCCGCGCCGTCACTGGCCAGAAACGTGCCGGTGGCCCCCAGTTCCTCGGGCAGCACGTTGCGCTTGAGCGGCGCGTGCGCCTCGTAATGCTTGAGCATTTCGCCAAAACCGCTGATCCCGCGGGCCGCCACCGTGTTCACCGGTCCGGCGCTGATGCAATTGACACGGATTTTTTTCGGACCCAGATCGTAGGCCAGGTAACGCGTGCTCGCCTCCAGGGCGGCTTTGGCCACGCCCATGACGTTGTAATGGGGAACCACTTTTTGAGCGCCGTAATAACTCATGGCCACGATGCTGCCCCCGTCGCTCATCAACGGGGCGGCGGCACGCGCCAGCGCCACCAGCGAGTAGGCGCTTACGTCATGCGCCACGCGAAAAGCCTCCCGGCTGGTGTTCACAAAATCACCCTCCAAGGCGTCCTTGGGCGCGTAGGCGACCGAGTGGAGGAGCAAATGGAGCCGGCCAAACTTTTCCCCGGCGGTGGTGAAAACTGCGGCAATATCCTCATCCCGGGTCACATCGCAGGGCAGAATCAGGGTGTCCGGCCCGAACGTGGCGGCCAGTTCCTCCACGTTCTCCTTGAGCCGGGCCCCCTGGTAAGTGAAGGCCAGTCGGGCGCCTTCCCGGGCCCAGGCCTGCGCAATCGCCCAGGCAATGGAACGTTTGTTGGCGACGCCGAAGACAATCCCGGTTTTTCCGTCAAGCAATGGCATAATTAAATGGTTTTGAACTGTTCAGTCGGCAGAATGGTAAAACATTTTTTATCGCTTCGTCCAGTCTCGACTCGCCGGGCCAAACCGGATAATTTGCCGGTAATGGATTCAAGAACCATCATTGACGGTTTGATTTTTTACATCGGCCTGGTGATTTTGCTGACCTTTCACGAGTTTGGCCATGCCTGGACCGCCTGGCGCTGCGGGGACGACACGGCCCGTTTGCAGGGGCGGGTGTCACTCAACCCGCTGGTGCATATTGACCCGGTCGGCACGGTGCTGCTGCCGCTGCTCATGATCTTTCTTTCGCCCTCCGTGGGCCGCTTTTTGGTGGGCTGGGCCAAGCCCGTGCCCGTGAATCCCTACAACCTGGCCAACCCCCGGCGCGATGACATTCTGGTCACCATGGCCGGTCCGGGCATGAATCTGCTGCTGGCCGGGGTGCTGGTCGCGTTGGCGCGCGTGGGCATGATGCTCCATTCCGAAGACATGATGGATTTATGCCTCCAATGGGCGGCGCTGAGCCTGACGCTCTGCTTTTTTAATTTGATTCCCATTCCGCCGCTGGACGGCTCGCATGTGATGAGAAATCTCACCAACATGAGCTATGAGACTTATGCGAACCTGGCCCGTTTTGGCTTCATCGCGGTGATTCTCGTCATCCAAATTCCCTTTGTGCGTGTGGCGTTAATCACCGCCACCTATGGGACGCTGGGCCTGCTGGCCAGGTTGTTTGGCATTCCCATTGATTTGTAACCGCTGGAGATGGCTCCTTGCGGGGCGCATCCGCGCACCTCGGAAGCTGCCGCCCCCGCTGTATTTCGGGCTGACAGCCCTCCATGTTACTGCCCAGGCTGAAGGCCTGGAAACGAGTGTCCCCCAAATATCTCTCCCGGAAAGGGCGGGACACGTTCCAAGCGCCAAAAAATCCAATCCCACGCATGACGTTCATCCAACGGTTTGCAGAAATAACTCCCGTTACCTCCGCCGTTCTGCTAGATTGACGGAGTCCTTATAGACACTATTGCATGACACCCAAACTTTTTCCCGAACTGGGCCTTTCCCCCGAACTGCTCAAAGCCATCGCCAAACTCGGTTTTGAACAGGCCGCGCCCATTCAGGCCGAGGCGATCCCCCCGCTCATGGCGGGCCGCGATGTCGTGGGCCAGTCCCAGACCGGTTCCGGCAAAACCGCCGCCTTTGGCATCCCGGCGGTGGAAAAGGTGGATGTCACCGTCCGCGCCACGCAGATCCTCATTTTGTGCCCCACCCGGGAACTGGCCGTGCAGGTTTCCGAAGAAATTCACAAACTGGCCTTTTTCAAGCGCGGACTGCATGTCCTGCCGGTTTATGGCGGCCAGTCCTATGACCGGCAGTTGTTCGGTTTGCGCCAGGGCGCCCATATCGTGATTGGGACGCCGGGCCGGGTGATGGATCACATGCGCCGGGGCACCCTGCGGTTCAATGCTTTAAAAATGGTCATCCTGGATGAAGTCGACGTGATGTTGAACATGGGGTTCCGCGACGACATCGAAACCATCCTGGAGGCCACGCCCAAGGAGCGTCAGACGGTGTTTTTCTCCGCCACCATTCCCCGGCCGATCCAGCAGTTGATCGAAAAATTTGTGCGCGAACCGCAGCAGGTGCGCATCGAACAAAAAGCCATGACCGTCCCCACGGTCGAACAGTGCTATTACGAGGTGGACCGGCGTTTCAAGATCGAGCTGCTGGCGCGGCTGATTGACCTGCACGATTTCAAGCTGGGGATTGTCTTTTGCAACACCAAGCGCATGGTGGATGACCTCGTGGACGCCCTGAACGCCCAGGGGTATTCCGCCGACCGCCTGCACGGGGACATGACCCAGGCCCAGCGCGACCGGGTGATGATGAAGTTCCGCAAGTCCGGCCTCGAATTTCTGGTCGCCACCGACGTGGCGGCGCGCGGGATTGACGTGGATGATGTGGAGGTGGTGTTCAATTATGACCTGCCGTATGACGGCGAGGATTATGTGCATCGCATCGGGCGCACCGGCCGTAAGGGCAAAAGCGGCCGGGCCATTTCGTTCGCCTCCGGGCGCGAGGTCTTTCAAATCCGCAACATTGAACGCTACACCAACATGCGGATTCAACGGGGCAAGCCGCCGACGGCGGACGAGGTGCATGAGGCGCGCGCCAATGTGTTCCTCGACAAACTGCGCCTGACGCTCAAGAGCGGCGAATACAAAAAACAGGATTCCCTGATCGAGCGCCTGTTGGAGGAGGGCTTTGCCTCCACGGATATCGCCTCCGCCCTGTTGCATCAATTGCAGCACGGTGAGGAAGAGTCCGCCGCCCACCCGCACAAGGAGACGGAACACGCGAACTTCTCCGCCACCGGTCCGGAACGGCCTGAGGACCGGCCCCGCTACGAGGAACGTCCTCGTTTTGACCGGCCCGGCCGGTCGGATGACCGGGATGACCGCCGGGCGGCTCCTCCAGCTCGCGGGTTGCGCCCGGCCGTGCGTCCGGTGATCCAAAGCTCCATCAAGCGCGCGCCCTCGATGCCCGCGAAAAACATGGTGCCGCCGCCCGCCGCCGCGCCGGTCGCTCCGGTGATTCCAACGGCGGTTGCGCCGGCGGTTGAACCGGTTGTTAATCCGGTGGCTTCACCGGCTCCAGTGGCGGCCCAAACGGCTAAACCGGTGCCCACGGTCAAGCCGGCGGCGGCCGCCAAGGTTGAGAGCGCGGTCAAGCCGGCCGTGGCGGTCAAGGTTGAGAGCCCGGTTACGCCGGCCGCGGCAGACAAGCCGGCGGCGGTGGTGGAGACTGATCTGCCGACCCGGGCTGAGGCTCCGGTCAAACCAGTGATTTCAGAGGCGCCGCCCCTGGGCAAGGCGGTCAAGCCCCCGCGTCCGGACCGGCCCAACAAGAAGGAACCTTGGCTGGCGGCGAGGCCGAAGGTCAGCCGTGCCACGCCGAGCGATCAAACCCGGCTCTGGATGAATCTGGGGGCGGAGATGCAGGTGACGCCCATTGACGTGGTCAATGCGGTGGCGGGCGAGACGGGGCTGCCGGGCAAGGTGGTGGGAACGGTGGATGTGCGGGAGCGCCATTTGTTTGTGGATGTGGCCGCCGAACACGCCAACGCCATCATCGCCAAACTGAACCGCAGCGAGATCAAGGGCCACAAGGTCAAAGTGAAGCTGGCGTAGCCGGACGGGATTTTTTAACCGTACTTTTGCGGTTCATCCGCAAAGTTTGTACCTGGACTCATGCAAACCTAAGAGCTTGAGAATAAAGAACTCCTCATCGCGGTACCCGTAAGGCGGTGGAAATAAATAACATTTGCAACTAGGCAAGGCGATGCTATTTTTTTGTTCATGGTATTGCTGTAAGAAGTGCGGCGGAAGTTGCAGCGTCTTTGGCCGCACCTCGACGAACGATCGCGGCGGATGCTGGCCGCCGCCGAAGCCACCCAACTGGGCTGCGGCGGGGTGTCCTTGGTCAGCCGAGCCTGCGGGTTGTCGCGGGTCACCCTCATGAAGGGCATTCAAGAATTGGACCTGCCCTCGTTGCCTCCGGAACGCATCCGCCGCACGGGCGGCGGACGGCGTTCGTTGGTCCGGTACGATCCCCGGTTGCCTGGTTTGCTGGAGGCGTTGGTCGAACCACTGACGCGGGGCGACCCGGAGTCGCCGTTGCGTTGGACCTGCAAAAGCACGCGGACGTTGGCGGACGAACTGACCGGCCGAGGACACTGCCTTAGCCACGCGAAGGCGGGGCAATTGTTGCGGCAAATGGATTACAGCCTGCAGAGCAACCGGAAGACCGAAGAGGGAATTGAGCATCCGCACCGGGACGCCCAGTTCCGGCATGTCAACCGGCAGGTGCCACTGGCGTTGCGGCAAGGCCAGCAGGTCATTTCGGTGGACACCAAGAAGAAGGAGTTGGTGGGGAACCTTGAAAACAAAGGCCGGCAGTGGCGTCGCTTCGGGGCCGCCGAAAGGGTTCAGGACCACGATTTTCCCGACCCGGCGATGCCACGGGCTTATCCTTACGGCATCTACGATCTGGCCCGGAACGCGGGCTTTGTCAATGTGGGAACCGATCACGACACGGCCAGCTTTGCCGTGGCCTCCATCCGGGGTTGGTGGTGCCACGAAGGCCGGCGCTTGTATCCGCAAACCACCCGCCTGCTCATTACGGCCGATGGCGGGGGCAGCAACGGCTACCGCGTGCGGCTGTGGAAGTGGGAGTTGCAACGCCTGGCCGACCAGACGGGCTTGGAAATCGCGGTCTGGCACTTTCCGCCCGGGACCAGCAAATGGAACAAAGTCGAACACCGCCTGTTTTCGTTTATCTCTTCCGACTGGCGTGGCGAACCGTTGCGCGACTATGAGACAATCGTTGGCTTGATTGCCTGCACCACGACGGCCAAAGGACTGCGGGTGAACTGCCGGCTGGACCGCCGCCGCTACCAGCCGGGAAGAAAAATCACGCCGGAGCAGATGGCGAGCATTCATTTGAAACCGGGGCGTTTTCACGGTGAATGGAACTATGTCATTTATCCCGCTAACAAGTTGTAAACGTTATTTATTTCCACCGCCTAAAGTGAGGATCCCGATCGTGAAAAAGACAAGCCGCGCCCGCTGGCGGCTGACCGGATTTACAATCATTTCGTCTTTCTGGGCCACGGAAAACGTTTCAAAATGATTCCCGATGAGAATCCGACCGGCTCCGTTTGAATAAACCAGGAAATTTCCGGTGGTGAGCACATCACCGGCGGGGATGAAGTCCTTGTAGTCGTACCCGTTGGCACCAAGTTTCACGAAGCCAACAGCCAGATCAAGGATGGTATTTGTCACTGCCAGCGAATTTTGCCGTTGAGTCCGCTGCGGAGAACTGGCATATAATAGAATGACATGCGGCATCCAAGCCGGGCGCCGTCCGTCATTGTCGTAATGATAAATTGCTTTATACTGATAATCCTTCATCCCGGAATAATGGAAATCTAGTGATTCAGGCCGTATGCCATCACCGCCACTGATATCACCTGAAATCATCCCCCAGTTCACATCCCGGGTTTGCGCTTGGAAAGTATTGTTGGACCATGAGATTGTTCCGCGGTCGAGATATAAAATGCCGAGAGCCAGTATGTCCTCGACAATCTTAATGTGATTTTCAACTTTCTTTTGAACCGGGTCGCTTGCTGCCTCCTCTCGCGGGTCAGGCCCCCCAACTGCCACCTGCCCGTTCCCGTCAATTGACCAATCGGACGTGCGTCCGGCCCCCACTGTTTCCAGCGGCGCTTCACTGAGAGGGGCGAATCCATCGCCAAACATTTTTATATAGAAAGTGCCGGGTTGCACCGCCCCCTCATGGGGCACGTCATATTTTGCCCATTTGCCCTCGTTTACATACATAAGGGCCGAATGAGTTGCTTTAAATAGTTTTAGAGGCGGCCTTTCTGACGACAAGAACGCTTTGAATTCAGAGTATTCTGTCTGCCGGCCGGTCTCGGCGTCATTTGCCGCCATCACTGGGCAGATTATCAAAGAACCGAGGCAAATAGATATCAATAGCGGGCTTTTTGAAGCACGCTGCATCACCCGCCAGACGAGAGGAATTGCAATTGAAATGACCAGGATCGTGACATGGTTGCTCATGATGTTAAATTGCTTTTATCCCTCTGATTCTTCTGTTTGATCAGTTCCAACTAATAATGTTTATGGAACCGCCACGCGCAGGGTCAGCGGGGCCAAACCAAAAGTGGCGGGCAGTTGGCCCACCCATTCGCCATCCAATTCAAAGGCGGCGGGCGTGGGGCTGGTCAGCGTGAACCGGTCGGTCGAGAGGCGTTGAACGGCGCTGTCCGGCAGCTTGCGGCGGAGCAGCAAATGCGGGGCGCAGTGCCACAGCGTCCACCAGTTCATTTGTCGCAGCACACACACCTCCAAGCGGCCGCCGGCCGGTTGCGCCGCGGGGAAAATATTAAACGGTCCGCCGTAGAGCCGGCCATGGCCAATCAGGACCAGTTCGCCCGCCGCCGTTTTTCCGTCCGTCCGCGCGGTGATCATTGGCTTGGTTTCCCGCAGTGCCTGCAATCCCGCCAGCAGATAGGCCAGCGGCCCGAATCGTTTCTTGAGCGACCAGCCCACCAGTTCGATGGCGCGCGCATCCAGGCCGCCCCCGGCCAATTGCGCGAAATACTGCTTTTTCCCCCCGCCCCCGGCGGTGAATTCCACCCAGGGCAGGTCCATTTTCAATTCATGATCCCGCTGCAAAACCTCCCACGCGCGCTCCACCTCCATCGGGATTCCCAGTTCGCGGGCGAAGACGTTGATGGTGCCCAGGGGCAGCACCCCCAGCCGGGCGCGGGCAAACCCCTCCGGCACATCCCCCAGCCCGTTGAGGGTCTCATTGACCGTTCCATCGCCCCCGGCGGCGACGATCAGGTCAAACCCGTCCCGCACCGCCTCGGCCGCCAGGCGCCGGGCGTCACCCGGACCCGAGGTCGCCTTGAGCGCGCCCTGTGCGGCAATCAAGTCCAGGTGTTGGCGGAAATGCCGCGCCTTGTTGCCCCGGGCCGCCGGATTGAAAATCACACAGGTTTGCACATCCTTGGGAATGTTGCGGGCCACCGGGCCGGAGTCGAGGAGAATTCTGTGTTCTTGCCAGATTTGGCGGGTTTTTGCGCCGCGCCCGCCCGCCGCCGTCACGACCTACGCCGGCTTGACCGTCAACTGCGCCGTCCCCGTCCCTGCCGGCAGCGGCTCGGGTTCGGGTTGAAAATGCTCCAGCTCCTCGCCCTTGCGCACCAGGCGGGCGCTGTTGAAGATCACAATCAGCGACCCGACGTTGTGCAGGATGGCCGCCACAATGGCGTTGATGTAACCAAACGACGCGGCGGACAACCCGACCACGATGAAGACCAGACCGAACAGGAAATTTTGGTTGATCACCGTCCGCGTGCTGCGGGACAGTTTCACGAGGAATGGCAAACGGCGCAGATCATTGTTCATCAGGGCGATGGTCGCGCTGTGGATGGCCACTTCGCTGCCGGCCGCGCCCATGGCGATGCCAATGTCCCCCGCCGCCAGCGCCGGGGCGTCATTGACGCCATCGCCGACGACGGCCACTTTATAACCTTTGGCCTTCATGGCCCGGACAAATTCGACCTTGTTTTGTGGCAGGCAATCCCCCCGCGCCTCTTCGCAGGCAATCTCCCCCGCCACCCGGGTGACCACGGCCTGGCGGTCGCCGGACACCATGGCCACGCGGCGGACACCCGCCGCCTTCAATTCTAACAACGCTTCTTTTGCCTCGGGCCGGGTCTGGTCCTGCATGCCCACCCAACCGAGGCAGACACCGTCGCGGGCGACAAACACCAGGCTCCAGCCTTCCGTCTCATTCAGGTCCACCGACTTGAGAAAATCACCGGTCACGCCATTGTCCTGCAGCCATTGCGCCCGTCCCACCAACACGGTCCCGCCATTGATCTGCGCCTTGACCCCGCGCCCGGCGGTTTCGGAAAAGTCCTTGGGTTCGGCCAGCGGCACTCCGGCTTCACCCGCCAGTTGGGCGAGGGCCCGCGCGGTGGGATGGTTGCTGTATTTCTCAGCGGAGGCGGCGATCAGCAGCAATTCCGCCGGCTTGGTTTCGCCCAGCGGCATCAAGCGGCTGACCGCCAGTTGGCCGGTGGTCAGCGTGCCGGTTTTATCAAAGACAAAGGCGTTGATCTTGGCCGCCAGTTCAATGTCCGCGACGTTCTTGATCAAAATACCCAAGCGGGCGGCGGCGGACAGGGCGGCCACCATTGCCGTGGGGGTGGCCAGAATAAACGCGCACGGACACGACACCACAAACACGGCAATCACCCGGCCCAAATCATGAGTAAACGCCCAGACCAGCGCCCCAATGACCAGCACCAG
>CAZUBG010000180.1:0-11917 GCA_964618545.1 uncultured Bifidobacteriaceae bacterium
CATTGCCAACCATCCACTTGCGCATTGACCCGACGGTCGGCGCGGTGGCGTCCTGAAGCGCGCCAGCCTGCCCGCCGTAGCTTCAGCGAAGGAGGGTCCTCTGGCGCTTTGCGCCGACCAACGTCCAAACCTGAAGTTGTTTTCACAATCAGCCCCATTAACGATCCTCGATTCGGATTATGACTTCTAAGAAACTGGGGAGCGCACCCGCCCCGAGCGCACCAGCGCGAGCAGTCCCTCACCGTTTCTTCCTCAATCAGCACCCAGAGGGCGTCCCCGCTTTGGACCTTGGACATACCCGGTGGGGCGCGTCACTCCGTGCGCGCCGTCCACCGCCCTCCCGGGACGTCCGATTCCGACCCTCGCCTCCATCCGTAAGTGCGGAATTTGCAAGGAGTTACGAGCGCCGGAAGGGCCACTGTCAGTGAAACTGTCAGTAAACCGGCGAGCGCAACCACTATTCGCCAGAATTTGACAGAACTAGCTGAAACCCGCCCACAACTCATTAACGGGTTGCTGCCGGACTGTGACACGATTCATGACATGATTATGAATCAACGTTTCACCATGTTCCGGCGGGCCGGGGTGTATTACTCCCAGGACTCCGTTTCCGGCAAACAGATCAGCTTGCGCACGAAGGACGAAAGCGAAGCCCTGACCATCCTGCATTCCAAGAATGAAGCCCACCGCCAGCCGGTGTTGAATTTGCAAATTGCCCGGACCTACCTGACCGCCACCGACCCCGAAGTCGCCAAGCGCACCTGGCAAACGCCGATGGACGAGATGACCAAAACCAAAACCGGCCCGACCCGCGCCCGCCATGAAGTGGCGATGAAGGACAAGGCGTTTGACCTCATCCGCAGCCTGCCGATTCTGGAAACCCATTCGGCACATTTTTTGAAGGTGCTGGAACTCGGGACCGTTTCGACTAATGTATATCTGCGGCGGATTCACAATTTCGCCCTGGACATGAACTGGCTCCCCTGGTCCATCCTGCCCAAACGGCAATGGCCGAAAGTAAAGTTCAAGGAGAAACGCGCCATCACGTTGGCCGAACACCAGCGGATCATTGCCGCCGAGGGGAACCCGGAGCGGAAGGCCCTGTATCAGTTATGCTGGCACTTGGGGGCCAGCCAGGGCGACATTGCCAGCCTGAAAGGCGAGGACGTGGACTGGACAAACCACACCGTCGGTTTCACCCGGAAAAAATCGGGGGTGCCGGTGTTGGTCCATTTGGGCGCGGAGGCCCTGAATCTTTTCAAAGACCTTCCCGCCGAGGGGGTGTTGTTTCCCTATCTGTCCGGGGTCCGGGCCGGGGACCGGGCCACGGAGTTTGCCCAACGCTGCCGCCAGCTTGGCATTAAAGGCGTTACGCTCCATTCCTACCGCTACGCTTGGGCGGAACGGGCCAAGACAGCGGGCTACCCGGAAAGATTCGCCCAAGAGGCTTTGGGACACAACAGCAAGGCCGTGCATCGTGCCTATGCCAAACGCGCCCTGATGAAAATCCCGTCGTTGGAAGATTACGAGAAGCGGCCGGAAGGAGCGGCCTTGCCAACGGCAACGGCGGATTGATGGCCGGCCACCACGGGTGGCGAAAGCCCTCAGTGGGTTTCCGCCGCCGGAAACAGATCATTCGGGGAGTCATTCCCCGAGCGGTCCTTTTTGGCATTCTGCTTTTGCCAATGCTGGTTGATGGTCGTTGTCACCTTGACGAGCCAGGCGCGGTCGTTGGCCAGGTCCAACAGATCGGCCGTGGCGTAAAACTTGACGGCGTTCGGCGGTGGATTGCCCAGCGGCTTGAGAAGCCGGGACGCGACCAGGGCGGGCATGTCATGCGGTTGGCAATTCAACACCCAGGCCGCCTGCTCCGCCGTCAGCCGGGCGGGCAGCCGCCCCAGGAGCCGCAGAAATTGGTGTTGGTCCTCTTTCATGTGAGTTTGAAATCCAGATTCGCCGGATGCCGCTGGCCCAGCAGATTGACATTCCACCAGGCGTTTTCCTTCGTCACATACTTGGCGCAATAATCCGCCACATCATCCCGGTTGTTCACCGGCTCGATCCGCGCCCGGCCGTAACGACCAAACCACTCCCCCCAAATTTGCCGCCGCGACCGGCTTTTGCAATCGCACCACAGCGCATGAACGTGATACCCATCCCGTCCGGGGTTCTGTTCCAAGGCGTAAAAATACGACACCCCCCGCATCTCCGTCCGCATGAATTTTTCGTAGCACCGTTGCGCGGACCAGATGGACGCCTCCCAGGCAAACGTCATGTGGGAAATCACCTGCCAGGGGGCCAACGAGTGAACCCAATCACCCATTGCCACCACCATTTCTGCCGCTTTGATGCGGTCTTTCGGCTCGATATACCTCGCTGCATTCATGTTTCACCTGTTGTGCGCCATGTCAAGACACACCTCTCGGACAAGGATGGTTGGCGTGGGGCGCGCTGCCGCGCGCTCCCACGCCAAACCAAACCTCGGGGCCGCCATGCGTGGCCACGATACGACTCACTCCAAGGGCAGCACCGACCCGGCCCGCAGCAAAACGCCGTTCTTGGCGTCAAACGTGTTGGGCTCCATCAGGTCGAACTCCACCACCATTTTCTGTCCTTCCTTGAACTGGCACGGACATTCCTTGGCGGCCTGCTCGACCGTCTGGACGCTGCGAGGGCACCACATCTGCACCGTGGGCGCCTTCCCGTCGGCACATTGAACTTCGTAAAGGTTCACAATGCCGACGACCTTCTTTGCCTTGTTGGAAACTTCTTTGTAGTGATGAGCTACAAATTTGACGATGACCACGCGGCGGCCCGCCAGGAAGTTTTCCACTGCTTGTTGTTGTTTCATGTTGTTCCATTGGCTTTACTGCGCGACAGGCGACGCCACGGCCTTCGCCGTTGGGTTTACCAACGATTTGCCCTTGATTACGACCTGACCCGCCGGGCGGGCGGACAGGGTGGCCGGTGAGTTGCACAACGGCTTGGCCGGGGCCGGTGTGATAGCCGCACCGTCCTGGATGTTGCTCCCGCCCAGGTAACGGTTAAGTTCAGCCTCCGGGACCAGCTTGTGACGCAGGCCCGGCAGCGCGCGCAAATGGCCGCGCCTGATCAGATTCAGCACGGTCTTGTAGCTGAGGTTCAATAATTCGGCGATTTCGCCGACGGTGTATAATTTCACGACATCACCAATCTGTTTGGGCGTGGCCGCTCCGCATCCATCGGGACACGGAGCAGCACACACTTTTTAGCGTGGCGTGTTCCTGGTAACTGACTTGGGAGAATTGCACAACCCGGCCATTGCTTAAATGGCCGGGCTGGAGTGAAGACCGTATTGGGTGGGTAAAATTTTGTCGGCGAGGCTTAAATTAATTCGTTTAATCGCGGATTATGATGCGTTTGCTTGGTGCGCCCTTTTTACATATAGATAATAGTTTTTTAGTTCGTAATTAGGCGCGGTAATTGTTATCGGATAACCGCTTATCGTTCAATATTCTTTGCTCGTGATTCGTGTCGTTTTTTGAGTCAGGTCATGACTCTCACAAGTGAATATGCCAAAGATCAACCAAACTGAATTCAATAAACACCCAAATCAGAAAAGTTGCAAGCGGAAAATGCAAAAAGTCTCATTATTTATCGGACGTTTTCCATTTGGTTCCATTTGGAGGCAATTGGGGCAACGTAGCCTCCCAGGAACCCATCATCGGCCGGTGGATTCCATCGTGCTTTCGTCACTTTGTTTGGCACGTTCCCGGCTTTTCCGCTCTCCGACATTCAGGGCGAGCGCCCACAGTCCAATGATGCCGATATTCCCCAGAGCCATTAATACCAACGACCACGGAAAAGCTGGCGCAGCTAAAATGTACGGCACCAACGCTGCCACAAGGCCAATCGTCATCAATGAAAGCATCACCAATGAATAGGCGTAAAGCCCGCGCCGTTTTTTGCCCTTGATGAGATTCAATGAACCAGCCGCCATGCAGGCATACGGGCTGATCAGAAATATCCAAACTGTGACAAACAGCAGAGGGATTACCAAACCACCGCCAGAATTCCAATTCGTTCCTGCGCCATCGCCCGAGCCGCCAAAAGCATTGGGTAATGCCAACAGCAACCTCCGGAAGCCCGAAGCAACAAGTGTCCATGCGGAACCTTCCGCCAGGGCAACCAGGACAATGAGGATTTGGGCGGGGCGTCTCAATTTGCGGCAGGATTCAAGGTGTTTGGAGCGCCTTCCCAGTTTCGAGAACCGTTTACATTAGCAATGCCAGTGAGCTTCACATACATAAAGCCATCCGTTTCTTCATTGATCCGGAATGACAATCCCAGCTTGCTATATACCTGGCCGTTCCGACTCATCAGAAAGAAGCCTTGGTTAAAACCCTCTTCCCATTTGTTGGGAGCATTAGTTGCAAAATTAAAAGTCATGCCGGGCAGATAGCCGCTTTCGGGCGCTGCATAAGCAACAGCTTCCTGCCCACTTGAGTCCATCAAACCACCATCAATGGCCTCTATGCGTATACTCCAATCCAACCGATTCCGCCCCGACATTACACCAGGGGTGCGGTATACCATCAACTTGATGTCACCACCACTCGGCACGATTTGCCCTGCAAGCAGGTCAAAATTGATCGGCGCGGCGCTGTAAGGTAGCTTGTAGGTCTTATCAATTCCTACCAACGGCTCTGCACCTTGCAGTTTCCACATTCTAATCACAACGGGGTTGTTTGGGTCAGGATGAACACGCTGTTCATCTGGATATAATTGCGAATAGTTTCCGCCGCCGTTTAATGAGGCGAGCGCATAGCCTGACTTTTTTGGCACAATGCTCAAATCTTGACCGTGGTAGCCTGAAATTGTAAAAAGTCCGTCCGCATCAGAAACGACCTGCGACCGCTTAATAGTAGATTCCTGGCCGTTCATAACACGAACATCGAAACCGACCATTGCACCTGAAACCACATTGCTAAATTGATCCTCCAACTTTCCGTAAAAAACAATAGGTTGGTCGTTATACGTTGCAAGAATATCCTTCGTTCTCTCTATTTTGCTTCCGGGCGGCGGCTTTGGTGTATTTATGTTAGCAATTACTGTGCTTACCACTTGGGCATTTGAAAGCACTACAGAAGAAGCCGCTGGCGTATGCAATTCGCTGTTTGCACTTGGCCCAGCCTGGGTTTCGACAGAATTTGTTTCCACCTGCTTCTTTTTTCCATGCCACAGGGCCAGCACAGTCGCAACCGCAACGATAGCAACAAGAAATAAAATCGAACTGCGGATTTTCATGGTTGTTTAAGATTGAACACATTTATTCCCAGCAATTCACTCCAGTATCCTTGCTCGTGCCAGTAATCACCACGGAATTGGGCACTGTGGTAATAATGCTCGTCGAACGGGTGATTTGGATGAACCAAATCTGGTTGCCAAATTTGCGGATTTGTAAGATCTATGTTTTGCGATAAGTTGTTGACGATTCCCGGCGTATCCCCCAAAGCGGTCGTATAAGGTTGCGCCGCAAGCGCCATTACTTCATAGCGGTTGGTGAGGACATTAACGATGTCAAAAGTCACCGATTGAAGCGGTATAATATTTTCTTTGTAAAATTTGTTCCACGGAGCCGGGTCGTTAACACTGCCGCCGTATCCATAATTCCAAAATGTGAGGCCCTCCAAAACATCCTGGTCAGGCTTAAGCAACTGATCCAATTGCCACACAGAGGGTTGCAAGGCGAAGTCATTCGTATTGTAAAAGCGGAAGACATGTCCTGCACCACCACCGTAATTACCCGCGAACCAGTTGTTATAAATGTTGGGCGTATCTGCGGAGGCCGACGCGGGTGGATACCAAAATGAGTAGTTGGGAACGGTTGGATCATAGGTGTGAGCCGTCACGGCGGCTTGGCTGGCAATGTAGGCATTGACCACCTGATTTGTTCCTGCCAGGCGCAACGCCTCACCAGCCACCACGTTGCCCATACTGTGCGCCAGCATATAAACGTGGCCGGGACATTCGGCATTCAAATCATTAAGCTTGTTTAGCAGTCCCTTGCCCGACAACCACGCATTATATTCGCTGGAGTCATAGTTATCTTTTTCAAGCGGATTTGATGCGACAGTGGCCCAGCCTGCAAATCCATTTCCTGTCGGCCAACGAAATACCCCAAACCTCCCATGATATCCTTGCCAATAAAGCCGTTTAAACGCTGACTCGGCGAAACGGTCTTTTTCCCAAGTTTCCATATTCCATCCATGAACATAGAGGATGTAAGACGTGTTGGTGTCCGACGGCTGTGGGTATGTAAAGGCGTGAACACCAACCGGCAAACCCTCCGTAGCCAAGACTGCATTATTCGTAGGAGGGTTGCTCAAATTGTCTCCCACCGTCCAACGCTCGTACATCTGCTTGATATCCACGATTTGAATGTAAGCGGTTGTTTGTGCCAGAACGTTGCCGCTGCCATCCGCGATGGTCAGATTTAAGCCACCCGTGCCGTTGCTGACCCCGCACCAGATAAAATAATTGCCCGCCCAATGGTTTGCAAATTTGGCAGCGTTTAGCTGGAGGCTGCCACCCGGTGACAGTCGTCCGATATATGGAGCAGTCACAGTAATATCCTGGCTGCCGGCAATCACGCTGTTCGTCAAATAGCCGGTGCCGCCATCGGCATCTGCCGCGGCAAACAGGTCAATGGTCGGATTGCCTGAGCTTGGACTGCCCACGTCGCCCCAGTTCAAGGTGATGGTGCTGCCCGTCGGCAAGGCCGCCAGCAGGTTGGACGTAATGCCGCAGACCCAGAGCCGGGTGAAATCCTGTAGATCACGAGCGCACGAGATGACGCGGTTTCCAGCAGCGTCCACATAATTGCAATCGGGGGTCGGAACGCCAGGCGTGTAAAGGCTCATGGCTGCCTGGGTGTTGGCCGCCACATCATCGTCATAAAAAGTGTTGTCATCTGGGTCATTTACAAACCGATCATAGTTGTTGTTGCACCAAAAAACCATTGGGTCGGTCAAAGACGTGGCATCCGGGCTGTTGAAACTGGTGTTGATCATATTGGTATCGTGGTGTTTGTCCAGTTGCAAACTGATGGCATACACGGTACAAGTTCCCTTTTGATAAGGGGGGTCTATGTCCGGCATGGTCACCAACGCCGCCGGGCCGGGCTGGGTGGCGAAGAAATTACCGTAGGGGGAGAGAATTCCAGTAGTGTTGGTGGTGATGTTTCCGTTGGAATCGATCTGGTAGGCTTGTTGGAAATATTGCCCCAAGTATCCGTAAACACCAGGATACGCATTGGTCACCGCCATTTTGGCGTAACAGGCCAACTGAAAAGCAGGATTTCCAACCGAGGTGATTAGCACGGAATTAGTATGGGTTGCCGACAGTCCGGCCATGCCGGGAAAGTCAGTTCCATTGGTAAAGGAGTTGGCAAATATATCTTGAGCTAACCAATAATCATACTCCACAATGCCCAACTGCGGCTGCACCGTTTCAGGATAAAAATATCCGTTCTGCGTAGTATTGTTCCCGGCATAAAGGGTGCTGGTGGCCGGACCGGAGGAGCCGATTTCAGCGGACAAGTAATGCAACCCAAACCAGTTGCCGACATTGGGGTACATGGCATTGATCGGCGGGTCATATGAGGAGTCGTTGGTAATGCCAATTTCCAACAGAAAACTGCCGGGCGAGTCCACCGGATACGTGGCGAGCCAGCGTGTCTGATTCGTGGCCAGCACCGGTGAAATGGCCGCCCCATTGACTGTCGGAGCGATGAACTGATAGGCGAACGGCCCATCGAGAGGATTGCCGTTATTCCAGTATTGAGCGGAACTATTAATGGTCAGGCCGGCAGACCCGTCAGCGTTATAACTACCGCCGACGCCGGTGGTGGTGCGGCCATTGGCATCCAAATACGACGGATTGAAAACAAAATTGCGATCAAAGTTGTTCTCTTCAAAGGGCAGGAAGACATCCAAATAATGCGACCAATAGCCCCCATAGTATTGTGAAAAATAATAATAACCGGCATACGCATAGTTGGTGGGGGCGGTGTAGGAAACGGAAAAGTCAAGGTCCGTATAAATTTCGCTGTATTGAAAAGGTCGATCCAGTACCGCAGCCCGCAATTGAAAAATCAAGTTTTGTTTGAGTTGCGCCCGGCCGTCAAAAAACGGCGGCACGAGCCAGGTGTTTTCAAAGTCATCCTGCGGAGAAGTATAAACCTGGGTTAGTACGGTCGAGGCGGTCAAGCCAAGGCCATTGGTGCCTACCGCTTGTCCAAACCAAATATTATTAACATTCTCAGTTCCATTTCCCATCATTGAAAGATTGGGCAACGGATACAAGCCGTTGGTGAAGCTGCTGATAGGGATGTCGTAATTGGTAAGGTACGGACTGACACTGCCGTCGCCCCAATAAAGGGTGGCATAATCAATCTCCGTCAGTCGGATGGCGGCTGTATTGGCTGGAAGCCCTGATACCGCCAAGAAGGCTGTTCCTTGTGGGCCAGGAACAATATTCGCCGTGATGGAAGTTTGTTCCACCGGTATCGGGCCGGCCCAAGCCGAAGTTCCTCCGGTGTAGTTGGCTTGAACACTCACAGTGGTTTTGATGTCATTGCCGAACCAGGGATCAGGCAAATCGGAGGAGATGTCGTCCAACATGGTATATGTGCTCGCAGACTCGGGGAAGGTATGGCCATCGGAATCTGTCACGGTGTACCCGGTGACCGGACCGGGCGACGGCAACCAGGAAACGGTTGCCTCAGCGGTGCTGGTATTATAAACCACCGTCACCCCCTGCGGGGCGGGCGGTGTATTGAAATTTGTAGGATTCAATCCCAGGGCGAACTTTTGGTATATCGAATACCCATCTCCCGCACCATCAGGAGCATTCGGGTTCACCCCAACATAACCAAAAAACTGCACCTGCCACCAATCCGGGATGCCAATGTTGTCGCTGTCCAGCCAAGACTTGATGCGCAGAAACAGATTGTTGGTCAGGTTGAAGGCCGCGATGGAGGTGGGGGTCCAATTCGTGGTTTCTGAACCGAACAAAAACCCCTCAAAAGCCCATTGGGCTTGCAACAAGTTTGTGGCCCCGTCGATCTCGTACTTCACGTCAGCCACCGTGTTACTCACCATGAGATTCACCCATACATTTGACAGGCTGGTGATTTGGAGCCACAAATTCGTGCCATAATTCGGGGCCACATAGGGCGCGTTTGTGAGGGCCGGTGAGCCACCACCGCCCCCACCAAAGCCCGGAAGCGGCGCACCCAAGCCCATGGCCCGGGACATGGACTGCATTTGTTGGCTGGCCACTACGGTCTGAACCTGGGAGATAACATTGACGGTGGCGGTCGCTTGGGCCTCCAAATCGGCCGGGGTGACGGGGTTGGTGCTAAAGGTATCGTCAACCAGATAAATTCCGGTGGAAATTTCGTAGGTTGGCAGGTTGAGACCGGGAGGCGGACAAGGGAACGGCAGAGCTGTTTTGTTTGGACCGGCTACGATGGTCCAGAAAGTTCCAACACTCGGAGCTTGGTTTGCCGGCAGGAGCGGCAAGGAGTTGTAGTCCGCAGTCAGGCAAACAATGCTGTCCCAAGCATCCGGCGGGGCCGCTTCGACCGGCGGGAGGCTGTTGTTGGAAATGCCAAAGGGGGCGATTTGTGCTTGGAGCAGCGGAAGCGCGAAAACCAAGCCAACCGCCATAATGACCGGACTGATTGTTTTAAGTTTAAGCTTCATGATTGTTTTCATTCCTCCCATTCTGCCCAGTTTCATCCATAAGAACTAAAGGGCGCGGACTCGACACGCCCTGTCCTAGGCACCGCTAAGCGCCCTTCCAGAAAGCACGCCAAGCCGCGCCGAGTGGCGGCTTGGTTTCTGGAAGAGCTGGGAAAAATTAGCGGTTTTAGGACAGCCCTGTAGCCAAAGCTACGCAAAATGTATATTGTTTTATTTACATCAAATTTTAGTTGTCACCATGACATAGCGATTGTCCGTCACCTCCAGATTTTTATCAAGCAGAATCTCATATTTTTTTTGCGGGCAGTATTATTAATGTTTCTTTGGCTTTGTAAACGCAAGAACTGTGTAGGGACAGAGGTTGAAAGCCGAAAGGCATTTCCCCGCGGCGAGAGCGCGGCGTTTTTGTTCCGCTCCGGCCCCCCAGCCACCCTCCGGCCCTCCGCTCCACAAAACCGCCGCCCTCTCGCCGCCCCCGGATGCCAGCTTGTCCCTCAGCCTGAACGGCTCCGCGTTCCGCTCCCCGCCCCATTTGTTCCGGCTACGATGCTCGTGCCTGTGCGTCTGGGCCTCCACAAATGGGCGGACGCTCCACACGGCCCCGTTCCGGCCGAGCGACAAGACAGACGCGCCCCACGCGCCCCCTTACGAAGCCTTCGGCGACTCTGCGAGGCCAGAAGGTTTTGGTCAGTGTTTTTGACATGGCGCCTTTTTTTTAAAACCAACGCCGTCCATGTCTCACCGTATGCCGCTTGCTGCTCCGCCAGGTTTTTCACATTTCCCCATGCCCGTTCTCACGGGGCGGTTTATTCCCGGCGACGAAGAGCATGGGCCACGCCAGCGAACCTGGCTATCCGGTAACGCCCCAGCTTTCGCTGTCATGACCCATGCCCGCCGGGAATAAACCGCAGTCAGTTCAAAACCCGGCTGCGCCCGAGGTGAAGCAAGCGGCATACGGCGAGACACGGACGGCGATTATCAAAAAAAAGCTTATGAAAAACAGAATATCAGTTGAAGCAGCAGCACCAGCAAACGCCGTCCAGCAAATATCAACCGGGGCGGGCGGCCGGGCCAAGATCAATATGGCGCGGAGAAACGCCAATCGGGTTTTGAACACGGACAGCTTGCTTGCCTTGCTCCGCCGGGAAGCCCCGAACTTCTTTGAACTGGCGGAAGTTGTCGGAAAGTGGGTTTGGATTCAGTTTGCCGAGAAACAGCCGCCCACCGTTACGAGTGTCCTTTCAGAATTTGGCTTTCATTGGAACCGGCAACGCCAGTCTTGGCAGCACCCTTGCGGGTTGTTCCGGGACAAGGCCGCGCCGTTTGACCCGCGCAAGAAATACGGCAGTTATTTCCCCGCTGACATGAACCCCGCTTGATCGGAGAACCTGCCATGAAACGCACCAAGCGCCGGTTGCATATCCCGCAGCATGAATTTGAATTCACCGCAAGCGCCTTTAACCTGATAGTCGAGACCGGGCTTGACGGGGACCGCATCACCCGAGAGCGTGCCGAGACCGCACACGCCCGCCACCTGGCCGAGCAGGCGCAACGCGCACTGTTCGCCACCACCAACCACCCGGACGAGGATTGACCCGTCCGGCAACCATCCGCGCGGCTGGACTGGCAACGGTTCAGCCGCTTTGCCCTGTTGGGGATTCAGCGGCCATCCCCAAACCCCGCCGCCAAAGGCAGGGCCTCTGGACACGTTCACCCGCTGCGCTGGCCTCCACGCTGCCGCGCCCTTTCCGATTGACGGAAAGGAAAATGTGTGGAAATGAGGCGGCGACTGTCAGTAGAACTGTCAGTGAAACTGTCAGTAAAAGTATATGCGAGTTAAGAAAAATAGTGGCGAGTTATGCCAAATTCCCCTTGATTTTATTGGGGTTTCTGCTATTTTATAGGTAATGAATCGGTGATTCAGTCCGATTCCGACCCTCGCCTCCAATTTTCCGCCCCCCTGGCGGAAAATTGCCCGCCATCCCGCGCAGCGCGACGGCGGGCTGATGTCAAATGGACCGCCCCT
Organism: uncultured Bifidobacteriaceae bacterium; assembly: GCA_964618545.1. Lineage (GTDB taxonomy): Bacteria > Verrucomicrobiota > Verrucomicrobiia > Limisphaerales > UBA11358 > UBA11358. Next base: position 11,776 of record CAZUBG010000180.1, read on the forward strand.
CACTTTCGCCGGCAACCTTTGCTAAAAATCACTCCTTATTTTCTGCCAAGGCGGCCCGGCGTTCGTCGCTTCACCCGCTGGACCTGACCTTGCCGCCGGTGCATCCCGAAGTTGTTGGCGGATTTTTTGCACCGCAGACTTC
>CAZUBG010000181.1:0-11837 GCA_964618545.1 uncultured Bifidobacteriaceae bacterium
GCCCCAGCACATTGACCCGGACATGAAAAAACGAACCAGTCGGCCCGGCCCCCCGACCGGACGTCCCCCCTCGGACTGTAGGCCCGGTCCCCTCACCGGGCGTCCCCCCTCCGATTGTAGGCCCGGTGCCCTCACCGGGCGTCCCCCCTCGCATTGTCGGCCCGGTCCCCTGACCGGGCGCGCCCCCGTCATAGATCACCAAATACGGCGGCACCAAATGCACCGCCGAATCCGCCACCGCCAAGGCCGCCAAAATCCCCGCCAGCCAAGGCAGGACGGAGACTGGGAAGCCGAACATCCGCCTGCGCCGCCCAAACAACTCCCTCCCGGTAGGGCGGAGCTGCCGCTCCGCCCCAATCTCCCCGCCAGCAAGCGCAGCGATGCTGGCGGAATCCGTCGTCCCCTCAGCCCTCCCCCCTGCCGTGGAAGACGTCTGTCCCGCCGCCCGGTCCTTCCCCTTCCCGGTAGCGCGGCCATTGGGAAGCCGACCTTCGGCCCGCTCCGCCCCAATCTCCCCGCCAGCGATACTCTCTGCGCTCTCTGCGTTTGCGGTTAAATCCCGTTCCCGCTTTTTGCTGTCTGCTTTGTCTTCCCCCGTTTCAGCCTTCTGCTTTTCCCCCTTCCTCCTCCAAACCCACAGTCCCACCCACCCCATCGCCGGCAGCCAAAACACCCACAACGGCAGCCCCTCCGCCTGCCATTGCGCGATCGAATGATAATCCCGCCACGCCTCCGGACCCACCAGATGAGTCAGACAAAACTCCCCGATCCCGCGAAAAACCACCCCCCGTTCCGGGCTCAGATCCTGCGCCACCCCCGGCACCACCCGCAACGACACCGCCAACCCATTCGAACCCCAGCGCTCCGCCAACCGCCGCGCCTCCGCCACCGGAAAAACCTCATCCTGCTCCCCCTCCACCAGCAATACCGGCCCGCGCAGGCACCCTTTGCAGGCCGGGTCCCCCGACCCCGCGTCGGGATGTCTCGAAACGTTCCCTTGTAGTTCGCTTAAGCCGCCCCCACTCACCAGCACCAGCAATCGCGGCTCTTCCGCCCCCCCTTCAATCCCGTCGCAGCCGACATTACGGCGTGTCGCCCAAGTCCCGGAGCGCGGCTCACAGAGCCGCGCTTATAGTTCATCCAAAGTTATTCACAAAGGGCGAGGAGGACGTGGCGGAGGCTCCTCCTCGCCCTTTGTGAATAACTTTGGCGGCGACGCCAAAAACATGCTGTGCATAACCTCCATTTTGCCCAATCCTCGGATTGGGCACGCAGGGACCGGAAGACGAATTCCGCGCTCTAACGCGACCAACGTTTACCCGGAGACTTTCGCTCCGGCACCCTGCGCCCGATCGCAAAGGAACACTCAGAACCTTTCGCCTGCAAGTGCAAACTGGCAGAGACGAACCGCTATAAGCTTTTCCATCCGGTCGGGACGGCGTGCCCACCTTAACTAAAAACAACTAAATTATGAATGCCAACACCGACTTCGCGGCCACCCTCGGTTTGGATTGGGCCGACCAAAAACATGACCTCTGGCTCCGCCCCGCCGACGGGGCCAAGAGCGAACATCTGCGCGTGGAACAAACCCCCGAGGCCCTCCATGAATGGGTGGCCAAACTGGGCGAGCGCTTCGGCCGCCGCCGGGTGGCCATCGGCATTGAAACCTCCCGCGGCCCGGTCATCTCAGCCCTCCTGGCCTATGACTTCATCGTGTTCTTTCCCCTCAACCCCAAGGCCTTGAAGGATTATCGGGCGGCCTTTGCCGTTAGCGGGGCCAAGGACGACCGCACCGACGCCATGCTCCTGGAGGAGTTTGTCCGTCTGCATCGCGACAAGCTCCGCGCCCTGGAACCGGACACTCCGCTGACGCGCAAACTGGGCGGGCTGACGGAGAACCGCCGCCGCCTGGTCGATGAGCGCACCCGGCAGGTCAACCAGCTGCACAGCGTCTTAAAAACCTATTATCCCCTGGCCGAAACCCTCCTGGACGGGCACATGACCACGCCCATGGCCGCCGACTTCCTGACGCGCTGGCCCGATCTGCCGGCCCTCCAAAAGGCGGACCCCAAAACGTTGCGCGCCTTCTTCTATAAGCACAACAGCCGGGGGGCCGAGAAAATGGAGGCCCGGCTGGCCGCCGTGGCCACCGCCAAACCCCTGACCGAGGACGAGGCGATCCTCGTCCCGGCCCGCCATCTGGCCACCGCCCTGGCGGGGGTGCTCAAGGCCCTGCACCACGCCATCGCCGCTGTGGACAAGGACATTGCCCAGACTTTCGACCAGCATCCTGACGCGGCCCTCTTCCGCAGCCTGCCCGGCGCCGGCCCGGCCCTGGCCCCGCGCCTGTTGGTCGCCTTCGGCACCCGCCGCGACCGCTTTGCCAGCGCCGCCGAAGTCGCCCAGTTTTATGGGGTCGCTCCGGTCGTCAAACAAAGTGGCACCACCAAAACCACGCACATGCGCAGCCGCTGCCCCAAGTTCGGTCGCCAGACTTTTCATGAAAACGCCGGCTGCGCCTTCAAACAGGAGCCCTGGGCCAAACAATATTATGACGACCAAAAAGGCAAGCCCGACGGCGAACACCACCAGGCCATCCGGGCACTCTCCTACAAACTGACCCGCATCTATTATGCCTGCTGGAAAAACCACACCCCCTACGACAGCCAGCGTTACCTGCAAGCGCTGAAACAGCACGGCAGCCCGCTCCACACAAAACTCCAAACCCAAACCCAGGCGGCCGGTGAATAAATTTGAAAAAATCGTTGACGGAACAACTCAGAACTCTCCGGGACTTGGGCAACACGCCGTCACGCCGGCGGCCACGCAGGCTGGATGGGCGCCGGGTGAGGGTTCACGGCCTGCAGGATTTGCCGGGAAAGCCGCCACTCACTTCGGGATGCACCGCGGGCTGAATACGCGGCGGGCTGAATACATTTGCCAGCCGGGGTGGCGCTGATTAGCCTGCCGGGGATGTCGAAACTGCCGTTTGAACTGCTCCTGGCGCTGCGTTATTTGCGGCCCAAACGGTCGTTTGTGTCCATCATCACCCTGATTTCCGTCATCGGCGTGGCGCTGGGCGTGGCGGTGCTCATTATTGTCATCAGTGTCATGAGCGGGTTTGACCATGATCTGCGCGAGAAGATTCTCGGGTTTAATCCCCACCTCAAGGTCTCGCAGTCCGGCCATGCCCTCCGGGATTATCAGCGGCTGGCCAAAATTGTGGCCACCAATCCTGAGGTCGTGGGGGTGTCCCCGTTTGTCACCGGGCCGGTGGTGATTCAGACCCAGGCGGACGCCAACCGGGCGGCGCTGGCGGATACGCCCTATTTGCTGGGGGTGGACCCGGCCACCGGGGGCAAAATCAGCGACCTGCAGAGCAACGTCAGCGAGGGGAGATTTGACCTCCACGGGCGCGGGCTGGTGGTGGGCTGCGACTTTGCCGCCAATCTGCATCTGCGGGTGGGGGACACGATCTCGATTTATTCGCCGGGGGAAATCAAGAAAATGAAGGATGCGTATGACCGTCACGAGGAATCGGCCATCATCCCGGACGACTACGAAATCCGCGGGATTTTTGACACGGGCTATTACGATTACGACGACCACTTCATCGTGGCCTCGCTGGAAAATGCGCAGGATTTGTATGACCTCAATGACACGGTGCATGGTTTGTTTGTGACGATCAAGAACCCCGACCAGGCGGCGGCGGTGCAGCAGCGCCTGGAGAGTACGCTGGGCCCTGATTACAACATCACAACCTGGCTGGATGTGAATTCCAACCTGCTCAATGCGATCAAGGTGGAAAAGAGCATGATGTTTTTCATCATGTTCTTCATCGTGATCGTGGCGGCGTTTGGAATCACCTGCACGCTGATCACGTTTGTGGTGATGAAGACGCGGGAGGTGGGTTTGCTGAAGGCCGTGGGGGCGTCCAATCACCAGGTGATGGCGATTTTTGTGATCCAGAGTGTCATTGTGAGCGTGTTTGGCGTGGCGGCCGGGGTGTTCCTGGGATTGTTTGCGATTTATATCCGCAATGATTTCCTGCATTTTATGAATCACCTGACCGGCTTTGAATTGTTTCCCGCCTCGATTTACGGCTTCAGCGAGCTGCCGGCGCTGATTAATTCCAGCGACATTGTGATCATCTGCGGCGGGTCGCTGTTGATCTGCCTGCTGGCGGCGATCCTGCCCTCGCGTCATGCGAGCAAAATGAACACGGTCGAGGCGTTGCACCATGAATGAGCCGCTTATTTCGGTGCGGGGCCTGACGAAATCCTACGCCATGGCGCGGCGGACGCTGCAGGTGTTGCGCGGGGTGGACCTGGAGGTGGCCCGGGGCGAATTTCTGGCGTTGCGCGGCGCGTCCGGGGCGGGGAAAAGCACGCTGCTGCATTTGATGGGGGGGCTGGATCTGCCCAACAGCGGGGAGATCCTGTTTGCCGGACAAAACCTGGCGGGATTTTCCGAGGGCGAGCTGACGGCCTTTCGCAGCCACCGGGTTGGTTTTGTGTTTCAAGCCTACCATTTGCTGCCGGAATTGGATGCGCTGGAAAATGTCTGTCTGCCGGCGCGGATCGCCCGGATGCCCGCCGCCCCGGCGGCGGCGCGCGGGCGGGAATTGCTGGCGCGGGTGGGTTTGTCGGACCGGATGGATCACCAGCCCTCCGAACTGTCCGGCGGCGAGCAACAGCGGGTGGCGATTGCGCGGGCGCTGATCAACGGCCCCGAATTGCTGCTGGCGGATGAACCGACAGGGAACCTGGATTCCCACAGTGGCGGCGAGATCATCGAATTGTTGAAAAAACTTTGTTCGGAAGGGCAAATGACGCTCATTATTGCCACCCATGACGCCCGGGTGGCCGCCCAGGCGGAGCGGGTGATTGAACTGATTGACGGAAGAATGGTCGAAGGCTTGTAACAAGGGCAAATTAGGCCGTTGTAAATCCGCCGCAAGGCGTTAAGATTAGGTTGATATGCTTGAAGATCGTGATTACATGCGGCAGCCGGCTTATGACGATGGGCCGGCGTTTTCGCATTTGTTCCGCTGGCCGAGATGGTCATGGACACTGGCGCTGGTGCTGGTGCTGGTGAATGTGGCGGTGTTTCTCGTGGAATGCGCGGTGTCGAGCCACCCGCTGGGGCTCAAGCCGAACAATGATTTTATCAACCAGTATTTCGCGTTGAGCCGGGACGGGATGAGTCACGGCTATGTCTGGCAGTTGCTCACCTACCAGTTCATGCATGCGAGTTTCTTCCATATTCTGTTCAATTGCTGGGCGATTTATGTGTTTGGCCGAGTGATCGAGGAAATGCTGGGAGTGCGGCATTTTCTGATCATCATGCTGTCCAGCGGGGTGGTGGGCGGACTGGTCCAGGTGGGCACGGCGTTTCTCTGGCCGCAATTTGACGGTCCAGTCGTCGGGGCCTCGGCCGGGGCCTTTGGGCTGGTGGCGGCGTTTGCCACGCTGTTTCCCGAGCGCGAGTTGATGATTCTGGTGTTTTTTGTGATTCCGCTGAGGATGCGGGCCAAGAATCTGCTGATTTTCTCGGCCGGGCTGGCGCTGGCGGGCATTGTTTTCCCCAAGTTTTTCAATTTAATCCTGGGCGGCAACGTGGCCAACGCGGCGCATTTGGGCGGCATGGCCACCGGGCTGATGTATGTGCTGGTCATCATTCAGGGGCGCTTGATCCGGCCTCCGGAGAGTGACAGCCCCGCGCCGCCCCGTGCGGACGCGCCGGCGGCGACCCCGTCCTTCTGGCATTCCAAGCCGGGCAAATCCCCGAGCGTGGAACTTTCGGCGGAGGAACTGCTCAAGACCCAGGTGGATCCCATTCTGGATAAAATTTCCGCCCACGGCCTGCAAAGCCTCAGCGCACGCGAACGCGAGATCCTGGAAAAAGCCAGCGGCAAAATGGCCAAACGGTGACCGCCCAATCTGTGATTCCAGATCCCGTCCACCGGCGCCGGGCCATGCGCTGGCTGACGACGGCCACGCTGTTCTGGGGGTTGAGTTTTCCGGTCATGAAGGCGCTGGTGCTGGCCCAGCAGCAACTCCTGCCGGAAGCGGGGAGCTGGTTCCTGACCTCGCTGAGCGTGCTGCTCCGTTTTGCCTGCGCGGCGCTGCTGATGCTGCTGTTCACCGCGCGCCAGATCGGCACGCTCACCCGGCGCGAAGCGGAGCAGGGGCTGGTGCTGGCCGGGTTTGGCGGGCTGGGCATTTTGTTCCAAATGGACGGACTGTCCTACACGCCGGCCTCGACCTCAGCCTTTCTCACGCAAGCCTACTGCATTTTCATCCCCCTCTGGCTGGCGGTGGTGAACCACCGTTTCCCGGCGGCCAAACCGGCGGTCTGCGTTTTGCTGGTCGTCGTTGGCGTGGCGAGTCTGGCGGGAGTCAACGCCCACTCTTTGAAAATGGGACGCGGGGAGTTGGAAACCCTCCTGGCGGCGCTGCTGTTTACGGGGCAGATCATGGCGTTGGGACACCACCGTTATGCCGGCAACCGTCCGGCCCTGTTCAGCACGCTCATGTTTGCGGTCATGGCGCTGATGTGCGTGCCGGTGGTGTGGATGACCGCGCCCTCCGCCGCCGCCTGCCTGCGGGTTTTTTCGACTCCGGCCACGGCGGGTTGCCTGGCGGTGCTGGTGGTTTTTTGCACCCTGGGGGCCTACACGCTGATGAACCGCTGGCAGCCGTTCGTCAGTTCCACAGAAGCCGGTTTGATCTACTGTTTGGAACCGGTTCTGGCCAGCCTGCTGGCGCTCTGGCTGCCGTTCTGGCTCTCGCGGTGGGCGGGGATTGACTATGCCAACGAACAGCTCACGCCCCGGCTGCTGTTCGGCGGCGGGCTGATCACTGCGGCCAACGTCCTGCTGCAATCCCCCTGGCTGGAACCGCGCCCCGCCGGGGATTCAAATCCACTTGCTGAACGGGGGGGAATGGTTTAGATAAACTCCCATGAATAAAACGGGGGCATGGCTGGCGGGGATGTTGCTGTTCCTCACCTTTTCGGCTGGCGCGCAGGTGGATCCCGTCAAGCGCGACCTGATCCAGATCGGTTATGATCAACCGCTGGAGGGACGCTCCCCGTTGGGCGCTTACGCATTCTATTACCGCAATCAACCGGGTTTTTTGCTCACCAACCTGACGCTGCGGCTGGCGGTGGCTCCGGTTTACATGGATTCTGAACTGGGCATCTCAGGGATTCTGGGGCCGAACACCGATCTGGGCATCGGCCTGGCGGGCGGCGGCTACGCGGACAGTTATTCGGAAATTCACGGCGGCACTTATTATCCGGGCGAGTCGTTTGACGGCCATAGCGCGGAAGTGTCGGCCAGCCTTTATCATTTGTTCAATCCGGAGGACCGGATTCCGCTGCACTGGGTGCTGCGCGGCAGCACGCATTACACGGCGTTTGTGCCCGATGACACGGCGGCCGGCTTTCAGGTGCCCGCCAACCGGACCTCGTTTAATGTGCGCACCGGCCTGCGCTGGGGCGGGATTGAACCCACGCTGTTCCCGGCGCTGGCCATGGAGTTGTCCGCCTGGTATGAGGGCCAGTTTCGCCTGAATTCGGGCGATTACGGATATCTCAACGACCCGTATTACACCGAGCCGCAATCGCATTTGTTTTGGACGCGGGCCGCGCTGTCTTACACGCTGCCGGAGAGCCAGCAGAATATTTCGGTTAAAATGATCGCCGGCACGAGCGTGGAGGCCGACCGGTTCAGCGACTACCGGATTGGCGGGTCGCTGCCGCTGACCTCGGAATTTCCGCTGTCGTTGCCGGGGTATTTTTACCAGGAAATCAACGCCCGGCAATATGTCCTGTTCGATGCCAGTTATCTGCTGCCGCTGGACAAGAACAAACGCTGGAACCTCAATCTGGATGCGGCCACTGCGGTGGTGGATTACCTGCCCGGGACGGGCCAGCCGGGCGATTCGCTGACGGGTGTGGGCGGCGGGATTTTGTACCGGGCCAAATCCGACCGCTGGAAAGTCATCATGGATTATGGCTACGGGGTGGACGCCATCCGCGATGGCCACCGGGGGGCCAGCGCCATCGGGGTGCTGTTGCAGATTGATCTGGATAAAATCGGCGGTTCCGGGTTCCACCCCTTGGAACCCGGCTTGTGGCGCGGCTGGCGCGCGCTGTTCGGCAATTGAAAAAACCTTGCGTTCGGGGCCGCCGCCTGCTTCATTATGCGTCCGGTTGCGCATATGGTGGAATTGGCAGACACGCTACTTTGAGGTGGTAGTGGGGCGACCCGTGCAGGTTCAAGTCCTGCTATGCGCACCATTTTTCCTGAGGAAAATATAACATTCCCGGATATTTGCACAGAATTCAACACGGCCTTCAGACCAACGTGCGGCCGCCGGCAGCGTGGCGGGCAAACGGCGGATGCAGACTTTCGCCAATTACTCGGACGCCAAGACGGCCACCGAACAGCTTGTGCGGAAAATGGACGCTGTCTCCCAAGCCGCCGCAACCGCCGCGAACTCCTGACGCCCACATTTATGTCCAAACAAATCAAGCTCGTTCCCTTCGCCGCCATTGAAACCCGGATTCATTCCATTCGCGGGAAACGGGTAAGGCTGGACACTGATTTGGCCGAACTTTACGGAGTCGCCACCAAAAACTTGAACAAGGCCGTGGAACGCAACCGCGACCGGTTCCCAGAGGATTTCATGTGCCAGCTTACCGCGCCGGAGTTTGCGGACTTGAGGTTCCAAATTGGAACCTCAAGCCGTCATGGCGGTCGGCGCCATTTGCCTTAGGCCTGCACCCAGGAGGGCATGGCCATGCTGTCGGGGGTGTTGCGCAGCCCGCGTGCGGCGGCGGTCAACGTCGAAATCATGCGGGCTTTTGTGCGAATGCGGGGGATGCTGCTGTCCGTGGACGAACTGGCCCGCAAAGTGGAGGCGTTGGAACGGAAGGCCGTGGCGAACGATCAAAACATGGCGGAGGTTTTTGCAGCCCTGAAAGAACTGATGACCCGGCCGGAACCGCCGCGCCGCGAAATCGGTTTTCATGTGCGCCCGGAAGACAAAGCCTCGGCGGCCAGGCGCGGCAATGGCCGGGCGTGCTTGCCAATTCCGGGGTGACTGGTAAATTACCCTTGTGCTTGTGCCGACCAAACATCGTTTCAGCGTAAAGGAATATTACCGCATGGCCGAGACGTGCGTCCTGTCCCCGGACGCACGCGTGGAGTTGCTTAACAGGGAATTGAAGGGTAACCCCGCAAGCCTGTGATTTACGACGCTGCATTGGACGAATTGCTGCAAAAAGTGTGGGACGGCCGGCGGATCAACCCGGCCGAGGCCCGGCGTCTGTATCATTTGCCGTTGGAAGAACTCGGCGCCCTCGCCGACCGCCGCCGCCAGCTCGCCAAACGGGAGGCCTACCAGGGGCGCGGCAATGAGATCGTCACCTACAACGTGGACCGCAATGTCAATTACACCAACGTCTGCAATGTCTATTGCAAATTCTGCGCCTTTTACCGCGTGGAAAAGGACGATGATGCCTACGTCATCTCGTTTGACGAAATGGACCGGAAGATCGCCGAGACGGTCGCGCTGGGCGGGTCGCAGATTTTGATGCAGGGCGGCCATCATCCCAAGCTGACCAAACAATGGTATCTGGACCTGCTGGCGCACATCAAAGCCAAATGGCCGCAGGTGAACATCCACGGGTTCAGCCCCAGCGAATTCATTCATTTCCGCGAGGTGTTCAACGAGCCGCTGGAAAAAATCATCGGCGATTTTGCGCGGGCCGGGCTGGGCTCGATTCCCGGCGGCGGCGGGGAGATTCTGGTGGACCGCGTGCGCCAGCGGATCGCCCCGCTCAAGGCGATGAGCAACGACTGGCTGGAGGTCATGGACGTGGCGCACCGGCTGGGGCTCAATTCCAGCGCCACGATGATGTTCGGCCATGTGGAGACCATCGAGGACCGCATCGAACACCTGGAGCGGCTGCGGCGGCAGCAGGATCAATCCAAGGGGTTCACGGCGTTCATTTGCTGGACGTTCCAGGCGGAACACACCAAGCTGAAGGCCCCGACGGTGGGCGCGCATGAATATTTGCGGACGCAGGCGCTGGGCCGGATTTACCTGGATAATTTCGCCAATGTGCAGAGCTCCTGGGTCACGCAGGGACTGGAGATCGGCCAGATCGCCCTGAAGTTTGGCGCGAATGACCTGGGCAGCATTATGATTGAGGAAAACGTGGTGTCGCAGGCGGGGACGACCTTTAAAATGACGGTGCCGGACATGCACCGGCTGATCAAAGATCTGGGCTACGAACCGCATCAGCGCGACAACTGGTACCGGTTGGTGAACTGAAGCGCCGACCCCAACCCTTTCATGTTTGCCGCGCTGTCAACCACGGTGTTATTCGCCCTTTCGGCCCTGGCGGGACGGCGGCTGCCGAATTACTTCAGCGGCACGCACGCCAATCTGGCGCGGCTCATCCTCTCGGCCGCGCTGCTCGGCCTGTGGTCGCATTGTTTCGGCTTTGGCCTGGGGGGCGCGGCGTTTCCCTGGTTGTTTTTGAGCGGCTGCGTCGGGTTTGGCGTGGGGGATCTGGCGATGCTGCAAACGTATCCGCACCTGGGCGCGCGGCGGACGATGGTGATGATCCAGTGTCTGGCGGTGCCGCTGGCCACGCTCATTGAATGGGGCTGGCTGGGGCATGCGCCCACGCTCCGGCAGACGGGCTTTGCCATCATGATTCTGGCGGGGGTCGGCCTGGCCATGCTGCCGTCCAAAAGGGATGAGCCGACGCACGGGCTGAAGGCGGGGCTGTGGTTCGGGTTCATCGCCGCGCTGGGCCAGGGCGGCGGAGCGGTGTTGAGCCGCAAAGCGTATGCGGTGGCCCAGGCGGCGGGGCAGACGTTTCATGGCGCGGGCGACGGGATCAACGCGGCGTATCAGCGGATGATCGGGGGGATAGGGTTCACCCTGCTGGCGTGGCTGTACTTGAAGGCCGCGCGGGGTTCGGAGGCGGCCCGCCGGCCGGATTGGTCCGGCGGCTGGCCCTGGCTGGTGGCGGCGGCGCTGGCGGGCCCGTCGCTGGGGGTGAGCTGCTTTCAATGGGCGCTGATGACGGAGAAGACCAGCATTGTCCTGCCGATTGTCGCCACCTCGCCGCTGCTGGTGATCCCGCTGACGTGGCTGGTGGACGGGGAGCGCATCACCAAGCGCGGGGTGGCGGGCGGGGTGATCGCGGTGGCCGGGGTGATCGGGCTGACGCTGGCGAAGTGACGGCGGCCAGCGGGGCGGAAAAAAATTTCTTTTGGACATTTTCGTTACCCAGTAACGCGATGGAGCACAGATTTCCCTTGACATCATTGGCAACCCGTTGGTTTTAAGCCACTTGCAGCGCAAACGCCGAACACCACCAAAAAGACCAAATCACGTTACTGAGAAACACGACTTTTGGAGTCGCGATTTTTAAACCGCAAAAAACCGGGGGAATTTTGACCACAAAAGATGATGAACGGGATATTGGGGGGGATAAATTTCAGCCGTCCCGGCGGGACTTGTCCCCCCGGTGCAAGCAACCCGGCGTTGAAACGCCGGGCTATGGCCGGGTAGTCCCTCCGGGACAACGGGGTTTGGCCGCCGCTCAACGAAACCCATTACAAACGTCGTGGAACCGCGTTCGACTGAAGGGACGGTTGCGGGGAAAGACAAATTATGGGCGGCGCAGCAGCGCCGCCCCACCAGGGAGACGTCCGGTTTCATCCCGGCTTTCTCCCGTGAAAATGCCGGTGGGGCGGCAAGACCGTAATCTTCATGCTCGCGCTGACGCGCTCGCCACGCCCGGTG
>CAZUBG010000182.1:0-11619 GCA_964618545.1 uncultured Bifidobacteriaceae bacterium
CCATGGAAGTCGGCCCGACCACGCACTACGCGATGGGCGGCATCCGGGTGAACGGCGAGACGCAGATGACGAATCTGCCGGGCCTGTTTGCGGCGGGTGAATGCGCCGCCGGCTTGCACGGGGCGAACCGCCTGGGGGGCAATTCCCTTTCTGATTTGCTGGTGTTTGGCAAACGCGCCGGAGAATTTGCGGCCATCTACGCCAAGGCCAATGCCGTTGCGGAGGTCAACGAGGCCGAAATTGAAGCGGCCGCCCGGATGGCCGAGGAACCGTTTGATCGCGGTGCCCAGAGCGGCATCCAGGGCGAAGGCCCCTACCAAGTGCAGTACGAATTGCAAAGCATGATGCAGGAACTCGTCGGCATCGTGCGGCGCGAGGATGAAATGCAGCGCGCGCTGGACGGCTTGGCCAAATTGAACGTCCGCGCGGCGAAAACCGTCGTTCATGGTCACCGCGAATACAACCCCGGCTGGCACACGGCGCTGGATTTGCGACATTTGCTGACCATTTCCGAAGCCATCACCCTTTCGGCGCTTGACCGCAAGGAAAGCCGGGGCGGTCATTTCCGCGAAGATTTCCCCAACAAGGACGCCGCCGCCGCCAAGTACAACACCGTGATTTTGAAGGCGTCCGATGGTTCGATGAAATTGCGGCGCGAACCCATTCCCGAGCTGCCCGAACATTTGAAACAAGTGATTGAGGAGATGAAATGAACAAGACGGTTACCTTCAGAATTTGGCGCGGCGATGCCGCCGGCGGAAAATTCGTGGATTACACCACGGAAGTCACCGACGGCATGGTCGTGCTGGACGTCGTTCATAAAATCCAAGCCGCCCAGGCCAACGACCTGGCCTGCCGTTGGAACTGCAAGGCCGGCAAGTGCGGCTCCTGCGCCGCCGAGATCAACGGCATGCCCAAGCTCATGTGCATGACCCGCCTGGACCAGATTCCCCTCGACAAGCCCGTCACCATTGAGCCCATGCGCGCCTTCCCGAGCCTGCGCGACCTGGTCACCGACGTTTCCTGGAATTTTCGCGTCAAAACCAAAATCAAAAAATTCAAGCCGCGCGCCCCGGACGCCCCGGACGGCTCCTGGCGGATGCAGCAGGAGGACGTGGACCGGGTGCAGGAATTCCGCAAGTGCATCGAATGTTTTCTGTGCCAGGACGTCTGCCATGTGCTGCGCGACCATCACAAGCACGATGAATTCATCGGCCCCCGTTTTCTGGTGTACACCGCCGCGCTGGAAATGCACCCCTTGGACACGGAAGACCGTCTGCCGGAATTGAAGCAGGCCCAGGGCATTGGCTATTGCAACATCACCAAATGCTGCACCAAGGTCTGCCCGGAACACATCACCATCACCGACAATGCGATCATCCCCCTGAAGGAACGCGTGGTGGATGAATATTACGATCCCTTTGGCTGGCTCTGGAAGCAATTGCGCCCCAAAGGCTGAGATTGGGAAATCCCCAGTGCAGAAAAACCAAAGTTTTCTGCAGAAATATCTCATTCATTTTTGCCGGTGGATTTGGTAAGCTGACCGGATTCTAAGCAAAAATTTATGAATAAATTCATGGTACTGGGTAAATATTCGTTTGGCATGGGTGATCGTTTTGCCCAGCAGGGCAGGGCGCAGCTCCAAGCCTGCCTGCTGGCCACCAAGTTGGGCGCCAATTTCATCCCCGTCTGGAACAAGTCGAACCGTGAACACACCTTCATCGGCACCGACCCCTCCAGCACCCGTGCCGAGGCCGACGCCGCCGTCAAGGCCCTCGGTTGGAAGCAACCCTACCATGTGGACGCCGACCATATTCGTCTCGAAACCGTGGACAAATTCATCCCCCACGCCGATTTCTTCACCATTGACGTGGCCGATTCCATTGGCAAGCCCGCCTCCCCGTCGAGCCTCAAGACCTTCATCGAGCGCCATCCGGAACTCGTCGGCACCGTGGCCATCCCGCAAATCAAAAAACCCTTTCACATCACGCGCGAATACGTTGAACAAATCGCCGGGAAATTTCTCCTCGCCGTGCAGGAAGCCGGCACCATCTACCGGCACATTGCCAAGGCCAAGGGCGCCGAAAACTTCATCACCGAAGTCTCCATGGACGAAACGGACAGCCCCCAGACTCCGCCGGAACTCCTGATCATCCTCGCCGCCATCGCCGATGAACAAATTCCGATTCAAACCATCGCCCCCAAATTCACCGGCCGCTTCAACAAGGGCGTGGATTATGTGGGCGACGTCCGGCAGTTTGAAAAGGAATTCACCGAGGATCTCGCGGTCATCGCCTTTGCCATCAAAAAATACGGCCTGCCCGCCTCCCTGAAGTTGAGCGTCCACTCCGGCAGCGACAAGTTTTCCATTTATGCGCCCATGCGCCGGGCTTTGCAAAAGTTCGACGCCGGCGTTCACATCAAAACGGCGGGCACCACCTGGCTGGAAGAGTTGATCGGCCTGGCGGAAGCGGGCGGCGACGGGTTGGAAATCGCCAAGGAAATCTACGCCTACGCCATCGAGCACGTGGACGAATTTTGCGCGCCTTACGCCACCGTCATTGACATTAAGAAGGACCAACTGCCCTCCGCGAAGGTGGTCAACGACTGGACGTCCCGGCAATTCGTCTCGGCCCTGCGCCACGACCAAAAAAATCCCGCCTTCAACCCGAGTTTCCGGCAGTTGCTCCACGTCAGTTTCAAAGTGGCCGCCAAAAAAGGCGACCGCTACCTCGAAGCCTTGAAAAAACACGAGGCCGTCGTCGCCCGGAACGTCACCGAAAACCTGTTCGCGCGGCACATGAAACCCTTGCTGCTGGGCCAATAAACCCGTTTTATGCCATTCATTCACCAGGATTTTTTGCTGCGCACCAAAGCCGCCCGCAGCCTGTACCATCAGTTCGCGGAACCCGAGCCGATCTTTGATTACCATTGTCACCTGTCGCCCCGCGACATCGCCGAAAACCGCCGGTTCAACAACCTGTTTGAAATCTGGCTGGAGGGCGATCATTACAAGTGGCGCGCCATGCGTTCCAATGGCGTCCCGGAAACCTATTGCACCGGCAAGGCCACGCCGGTCGAGAAGTTCAAAGCCTGGGCGGCCACCGTGCCCCACACCCTGCGCAATCCCCTCTATCACTGGACCCACCTGGAGCTGAACCGGTACTTCGGCATCACCCAGTTGCTCGATGAAACGTCCGCCGATAAAATCTGGAAAACCGCCAACGAAAAACTCGCCGGATCCGAGCTGACCACCCAGGGCATTTTGAGGAAACTCAAAGTGAAGGTGGTCTGCACCACCGATGATCCCGTGGACAATCTCGCCTGGCACCGCGCTTTTGCGGCGGCTGGCCATCCCACCAAAATGCTGCCGGCTTTCCGCCCCGACAAAGCCCTCACCGTGAACCAGCCTGAAGGCTTCAACGCCTGGGTGGCCCAACTGGCGGCGGCCGCTGGCGTTGAAATTAATAATTTTGCCGCCTTTCAATCCGCCCTCACCAAGCGCCATGAATTTTTCCACGCTCAGGGCTGCCGTTTATCCGATCATGGGATGAACCATTGCTACGCGGATTTCTGTTCGGAAGCCACCGCCGCGGCGGTCTTCGACAAGGCCCGCTCCGGCCAGGCGGCTTCGCCATCGGAGCACGCTCGATTCGCCTCCTATCTGATGCTGTTCTTCGGCCATTTGGACGCCAAGGCCGGCTGGACCAAACAACTGCACCTCGGGGCGCTCCGGGGCAACAACACCCGTCTGCTCAAGCAACTGGGACCGGACACCGGCTTCGATTCCATCGGCGATTTTCCCCAAACCCAAACGCTGGCGGCCTATCTGGACAAGCTGGATTCCGAGAACGCCCTGCCCAAAACCATCATTTACAACCTGAACCCGGCCGACAATTACGCCTTTGCCACCATGATTGGCAATTTTCAGGACGGCACCGTCCCCGGCAAGATTCAATACGGATCGGGCTGGTGGTTCCTGGACCAGAAAGAGGGAATGGAATGGCAGATCAATGCCCTGTCCAATCTCGGCCTCCTGTCGCGCTTCATCGGCATGATCACCGACTCGCGCTCGTTCATGTCCTACCCGCGCCACGAGTACTTCCGGCGCACCCTCTGCAACCTGATCGGACGCGACGTCGAAAACGGCGAACTGCCCAAGGATGAAAAACTCCTCGGCCCGATGATCCGGAACATCTGCTTCGCCAACGCCAAAAATTATCTGGCCCTGCCGGGCGTTGAGACCGTCGTCCCGGCCAGACCGTCCGTCGCAAAAAAACGGAAACAATCCTGAGGTATATAATACTTTCGGCTTCCTTTCGTTAACCATTGGGGCGCCCCATGCGTCTGGTGAGGGGTACAACACTGAATTGATGAAGGCTTTTGCCATGCCGATGGTCGGGGCGCTGCTGATTTCGCTGCGCCTGGGGATCGGCGCGCCGGTCTATGAGGTTCGTGATTTTGGGGCTCGGGGGGATGGTGCGAATTATGAAACCGCGGCGATTCAAAAGGCGCTGGACGCCTGCGGCCAGACCGGCGGCACCGTTCATTTTTCACCTGGCACCTACCTGAGCAAGCCGCTGCAGATGCGGACCAAAACGACGCTCCGGCTGGCTCTGGGCGCAGTGCTGCTGGCTTCGCCGGTGCAGGCGGATTATCTCAAGGGAGGCGGCGACTGGCTGAAAGCCCGCAAGGAGGCTTTCACCCCATTCCTCTCCGGCCATGATTTGCAGGACGTGGTGCTTGAGGGGCCGGGAATCATTGACGGACAGGGTTCGTTCTGGTGGGCCGAGGCGGAAATCGCCCGCCGCAAAGTTTCGGGCTACACGCTCCCGCGGCCAAATTTGATCGAACTGAGCCGGGTCAAAAATCTGTGCGTGCGGGATATTACGCTTCAGAATTCGCCCAAGTTTCATCTGGTGCCCAGTGAGTGTGAGGGGGTGGTGGTTTCCAACGTCATGATTCTGGCGCCGGAGCATGCGGCCAATACGGACGCCATTGATCCGAGTTCCTGCCGGCAGGTGTTGATCACGCATTGCACGATTGATGTGGGCGATGACAATGTGGCGATCAAGGCGGGCGGACGGCGCGCCGGCCCCGCGTTTGCCTGTGAAGACATCCGGGTGGCTGATTGCACCTTCTTGCACGGACACGGCGTCTCCATCGGCAGCGAAACCAGCGGCGGGGTTCGCAATGTGGTCGTGACGCATTGCACGTTTGAGAACACGGAGAACGGTCTGCGTATCAAGTCGCAGCAGGGCAGGGGCGGGCTGGTGGAAAACATCCGCTACGAACACATCACCATGAAAAACGTGGACCCCGCCATCACGTTCACCGGCTACTATCAAAATAACTCCGCCAGAGACGCGGCCGGCAGTCGGTCTGCGGTGGCGGAGGCGACGGCGGACGCTCCCAGGCAAACCGGGGGAACTCCCATGTACCGCGATATTTATATTTCAGACCTGACGGCGACCTGTCCAAGGTCAGCCGGCCTGATCACTGGTTTGCCGGAATGCTGTGTGTCCAACGTGGTCCTGAAATATGTCACTATTTCCTCCGGGACCGGCTTCAGCATCGCCAACGGCCGGGGCATTCATCTCCATCACGTCAGCGTGCAACCGCTCACCGGGGCGGCGTATGTTTTGAACAACACCACGGCGGACGGTTTGCCCGCGAATTTAAATTAATCATCCATGAAAAAATTAGTCGTCATCACTCTCACCATCATCTTGTGCGCGGGTGGATTGTTCGCCAGCGCGCCCGGGTGGAGGCAGGAGCCGGTCATCCTCCGCCAGATCGTGCCGCCGTTCTTCCCGCACCGGGATTTTGTCATCACCAACTTTGGAGCCATCGGGGACGGCACCAATGATTGCAGCCAGGCGATCAGCCGGGCGATGGCGGCGTGTGTGAAGCGGGGCGGGGGACGGGTGGTCATTCCGGCGGGCGTTTTTCTGACCGGCCCCATTCACCTGTCAAGCCGGGTCAATCTGCACCTTGACCGTGATGCCACCCTGAAATTTAAAACCGATCCGACGGCCTATTTGCCGGCGGTGTTCACGCGTTTTGAGGGCATCGAATGCTACAATTATTCTCCTCTGATCTATGCTTACGGTCAAAAGAACGTGGCGGTCACCGGGGAGGGAACGCTGGACGGTCAGGCCACCGATGACACCTGGCTGGGGTGGCGGGGTCGAAAAACGGACGTGCCGGGAACGCAAACCGCCGCCCGGAGGCGGCTCGATGCCATGAACAACGAGCAGGTGCCCGTGGAGCAGCGCCGCTTTGGCACAGGCGACTTTCTGCGCCCCAATTTCATTCAGTTCAACCACTGCCGGAACGTGATGGTCGAAGGCGTGCGCATCCGCCAGTCGCCGATGTGGGAGATTCACCCCCTGCTTTGCACCAATGTCATCGTGCGGGGAGTGGACATTCTTTCCCACGGCGCGAACAATGACGGCTGCGACCCGGAAAGTTGCAAGAATGTGCTGATTGAAAACTGCATTTTTGACACGGGCGACGATTGCATTGCCATCAAGTCCGGACGCAACGATGATGGCCGGCGCGTGGGCGTGCCGTCGGAAAATTTGATCATCCGCAACTGCGTCATGCGCGACGGCCACGCCGGCACCGCCATCGGAAGCGAGATTTCCGGCAGTTGCAGCAATGTGTTCGTGGAAAACTGCGAGATGAGCAGCCCAAACCTGCTGTGCGCCCTGCGCCTGAAATCCAATGCGGTGCGCGGCGGGGTGGAACAGAATATTTTCATGCGCAACGTGAAGGTCGGCCGGGTGTCCGATTCCGTGCTGCAAATTAATTTCCTCTATGAGGAGGGCGCCAAAGGGGCTTGCCAGCCGGTGGCGCAAAATGTCGTCATGGAAAACATTTCCGTGCAGCACACGCCCCGGGTGCTGAACATCACGGGCTTTCCCGCCGCAAAAATCACCGGCATCCGGATTTATAATTCATCCTTCAAAGAGGTGACTCACCCCGATGCCGTGACCGACGCCGATGTCAGGCTGGTGAACTGTTCGCTCGAGAAACTGTATTGAACGGGATCGGCTCCATGCGAAGCAAAGCCGGGGTGTCCACAAACAGGTCCGCCGGTTTGCGGTTCCAGCCGGCCAGTTCGGCGCTGTCCTCCCATAGTTTCTTGGCGAGCGCCGGGTTGCAGGCCATGTCCCAGGGCGGTCGCTCGTTCAGAACCTGAAAATATTTGCCGGAGACGCCCTGAAGCTCCGGTTTGAGGATGAGTCCGGCCATCGCGCGGCCGGAATTCCCGACGGTGAAAATCTTGGCCCCCAAACAGCGGGCCACGGAATGCAGGGTCTTGGATTGCCAGAGGCGCTGGGGCAGACCGGACCAGGAGCGCGTCAGCCCGGTCCCCGGGGTCACCGAGGGGTCAAAAACATTCACCGCGATCCCGGAGAGGCCGGTTCCCGCAGGGGCTTCGGCCAGCCGGCGGTTGAGTTCGCAGGCAAACAACAAATTGCAAAATTTGGAAGTGCGATAACGGTGGGAGCCGGACAGGTGCCAGCCCCCGGGACTTTCGGGCCGGGCCAGCCGCCGGGCTTCGAACCCGCGCCCCGGGTTGAAAATCCGGCCCGCATTTAATGGGTTGAGCGTGCCCCCGCCAACAATGACGATGCGACCAGGGGGAGTCATCTGGCAAAGCAGCAGATTCACGAGCAGAAAATGGCCCAAGTGATTCACTGCGAAGGTTTGTTCGAAACCATCAGCCGTGTAGGCAATTCCCGAGGCCGGATGCACCCCCGCATTGCAAACCAGCGCCCGGAGGGGCGGGATGCACCCGTCGCGCAGTTTTTCGGAAAGGTTTTCGGAGAAGTAGCGGATCGAGCGCAGGCTGGCCAGGTTGAGCAGCATGGGTTCCACCTGGGCCCGGCTGGTTTGCCGCAGTTTTTCCGCCGCCGCCGCAATGTGGTCGCGGTCATGACCCGCAATGACCACGCACCAGTTTTGATCCGCATTGGCCAGCGTCTCGGCGCAGGCATATCCCAATCCTTGGTTGCCGCCGGTAATCACGACGGTCTGCCTGGCCGTCGGGAAAAAATCTTCGTTCATATCCTGCCGTCCTGCTCTTCAGTTTCCATCCCCGCCTTCACCCGCCCAACTCCAGGGCGTGGCTGACCGTGGTCAGCAATTCATTCGTTGAAAAGGGTTTCTCCAAGGCTTTGACCACCCCCAGACTTTGGGCGATGGCCAGAAAACTCCGTTCGGAGGACCACATGCCGTCGCCGGTCATGGCAATGATCTTCGTCTCCGGATGAAGCTGCATGAAGGTCATGATCGTCTCCACCCCGTTTTGTTGGGGCTGGTTCAAATCGGCGATCATCAGGTCAAAGTAACTCCACTTCGCCATTTCCAGGGCCATCCGCCCGTCTGCCGCCTCCACCACCAGGTGGCCGGCCCGGCGGATGGCCTGGCAAATGGTGTTCAAAAAATCCGGATTCTCATCAACTACAAGAATGCTCGCCAAATTCTGACAGGTCACCTTTTGCTTCTCCGGCGGCACCGCCGGCCGGGCACGGTCCATAATGAAAACCTCGTTCATCCTCATAACCAACCGGGATGGCATTCCAGAGCCGGTTGCCGGCCGATGATGCGATCTCCCCCAGCCAGGACCAAACGGATTGCTTCTTTTGCACCCGGCAGCCCCCGTGTCTTTGCACAGGGATTTGCGCCATGCTTCCTTGGACACAAGTTTTCCCCGGACGACCAGTCCAAAAAAGCGGCCCTTCGAGCCGCCGGCCCCGCTGTTGTTGTTGGTGTTCAGTTTCATCGTCTTTCATTCTTACTTCCACCTTACACCCGCCTTTAATTCTGTGAATATCCCAGTATATGGCAGTTGTCCGCGCCGCCCGGCCCCGCCGCCGGTAATTTAACCAAGTCTGGTTAATCGGGGGGAGCCTCCCCCGGCCGGGGCCCCGGCCTCCCGCCGCGCGGCAGACCGGCGTTTAAATGATATTTAAGGCATACTCACATGCAAAATGCGCCGTCCTCCAGGGTGAAATGATTGTGGCGGCCGGCGTGGCGGCGTGCGGACCAAAGGCGGAGCGCGCCGTTCACGGCGCTGCACCGTCCAATCGCCCGCCCGGCCATCCCCGCCGGTCTGCGGTCGTAGCGGCAAACTGGCGTTTGCCGCACTTGTTATTCCTCTCCTGACGTCCGAGCACTGGAATCGTTGTCATTCTTTGAGGCTGGCGATGATTCCCCTCCCCGGGGGAGAAGGCCGGGATGAGGGCGGATGTTCATACTGATTTTAACCGCCTGGAAATGCTGGTGGCATGGGGCCTTTTCCGGCGCGCGAGGGCGGATCCGGCGATCAGGGTCGCCCGGCGGAATCCGGGCGCGGCGCGCCCGTGCTCTTGCGTTCGATCAATTCGGCGGAAAGGCGCCGGGTCTGGCTGGGTTCCCCCCGCAGCAGGTGCATCATCGTCTCGACGGCCGCCACCCCCAGCCTGAACTTGGGCTGGCTGACGGTCGTCAGCGGAACGCGAAAATATTCCGAGGCCAGGATGTTGCCAAAACCGGCCAGGGAAACATCCCCGGGAATGCCCAGCCCCTGCGCAATCAGGGTTTCCGCGCAGCCAATGGCCACCAGGTCGCTGACAGCCTGGATGGCGGTGGCCGGGCAGCGTTCGTTCAGAAATTGGAGGGTGGCCTTGGTGCCCTCTTCGATGGTGTTTCCAGCTTGGAAGACCAGTTTGTCATCCACTTCAATGCCCGCCTCGCGCAGGGCCCGGCGGTATCCCTCAAAACGCTCATGCGCCCACGGGGCCACCTGGGGGCCGGTGAGATAAGCGATGCGCCGGTGCCCGAGTTTGAGCAGGTGCCGGGTCACATTGTAACTCGCGATGAGTTCCTCGATCTCGATGCTGGGAAACGCCCGGCAGAACGGCCCCGGGGGCCCCAGCAGCACGGCCGGCGTGGCCCGGACCCGGATTTCCTGATAAATCCGCGCCTCCGCCTCATAACGGTATACGGGGGAAATAAACAGGCCGTCCACCCGCCGCGACAGCATGTGGCGCAGGCAAACCTCCTCGCGTTCGGGCTGGTTGTGGGTGTGGGCGAGCAGGAGGTCGTAGCCCAGCGCATGCGCCCGCTCCTCAATGGCGAAGACGACGCGCGCGAAAATCGGATTGGTGGTCGCCGGGATGAGCAGGCCGAACAGCTTGGTGGTCTTCGTGCGCAACCCCTGCGCGCTGGAGTCGGGCACATAGCCCATTTGTTGGGCGAGGAGCTTGACGCGCTGTTTGGTGGCCCCGGAAACATCCGGTTCGTCCCGCAGCGCCTTCGATACGGTCATCACCGACACTCCCGCCAGTTGAGCCAAGTCTTTGAGTCGGACCATGGTGTTTACAAATAAGTTCCGCGCCAGTGCAGTTTGCGGCGCAAGGCCTCCAAAAAGGAACCGTCCGCCAGTTGGACCAGCCGGATGGCACGGTGGCTGCGCCGGATGGTCACTTCATCCCCGGCATCCATTTCGGCCACCATCTGACCGTCCGCGCTCAGAATCGTGGACAGGAGCGGGGTGACCGCCTTGACCGTGATTTGGGAGGACAACGGCAGAATGATCGAGCGGTTGGACAAGGAATGCGGACAAATCGGGGTCAGGGTGAACACTTCCGCCGTGGGCAGGACAATCGCCCCCCCCGCCGCCAGGGAATAAGCGGTCGAACCCGTGGGCGAACTGATGATCAACCCGTCGCAACGATAACGCGTGATCGGCTCCCCATCCACCCCCACATCCAGCGAGATGAGGCGCGAGACGGCGCCACGGCTGACCACGACGTCATTCAATGCCCGTTGCAATACTTTTTGACCGCGCAGCGCGCCGCCCACCTCGATCAGGGCCCGGGATTGCAGCGTGTATTCACCCTGCAGGACGAGTTTGAGCGCCGCCGCCAGCTCCTTGGAGGAGACTGCGGTCAGAAATCCCAGGCCGCCAATATTGACGCCCAGCACCGGCGTCGGCGAGCCGGCGATGTCCCGGGCCGCCCGGAGAATCGTGCCATCCCCGCCAAACACCAGCAGCAAATCCACTTCCTGGGCCAGCGTGGCCGCGTCCGGACAGGGGGTGCCTTTGAGACCCGCCAGCCGGGCGGTCTCGGGATTGCAAAAATATTCCAACCCGGCCTTGCGGATCAGGCGGACGGCCGTGCGGACGATGCCGGCACAGGCCGCCTTTTGCGCGTTGCCCAGCAGTCCGATCCGCCGGATATGGTCAATTTGTTTTTTCAATCAACACCAAAAACTCTTTGTTCCCCGCCGGTCCCAGCAGGGGCGACGGGGTGACACTGTGCCAGTGCAGACCGGTCTGTGTCGCGACAAAATCTTCCAATTCCGCCAGCACCCGTTCATGGATGGCGGCGTCCGTGATGACTCCCCGCCCTTTGTCCACCTCGGTCTTGCCGGCCTCAAATTGCGGTTTGATCAAGGCGATGATTTTGCCCTCTGTTTTTAATAAAGCAATCGCGGGCGGCAGGATTTTTTTCAGCGAGATGAACGAGCAATCAATCACCGCCAGATCGGCCGGGGTGTAACCCGCAGGCATTTGGGCGGTGGTCAGGTGGCGGGCGTTGGTCTTTTCCATGACCACCA
>CAZUBG010000183.1:0-11435 GCA_964618545.1 uncultured Bifidobacteriaceae bacterium
ACCAGTTAACGCAGGCAATCAAAGCGCCGATAAAAAGTTGCGGCTTGAGGTTGCCCTTTTATTCGGCAGACTGAATTCGCAATCGTTCATATATGCGCACGCGCAACGCTAAATTTCGCCGGGGTGGTGTTCCTTGGAAACTGGCCGAGTTGAAACAGTTGGGCAAGACGCCGGATTCGGTTCTGGCCCGCCGCCGGAAGCGTACTATCAGGGAAGTGGTAGCCCGGCGCGAGGCCCAACGGGTGAGGTTAATTACCCCGCCGCGTCGTTGGACGGCGCGGGAAATCCGTTTGCTGGGGACGATGTCAGATCGGGAGATTAGCCGCCGCCTGCGACGTTCCTACGAAAACGTTCGCAGGCAGCGGCTGGCCTTGAAGATACCCGTTTTCAAATCACGGGCACACGAATGGAGCTGGACAGAAGCGCAGATTCGATTGCTCGGCACGGCATCCGACATTGAAATTGCCCGCCGGATTGGCTGTCGGGTCCATGTGCTGCGCTCTCATCGGAATAAATTGGGAATCCCGCCTTTAAAAATCTCCCGGCGATGGTCGCCTGCGGAAGACAAACTGCTGGGCACCATGACGGACCTTGAAGCCGCCCGGGGTTTGAACCGGCACCCCGGTTCCGTGCGGGTGCGGCGGCGGATGCTGGGGGTTCCGGCCCGGTTCGCGCATGGCCCGAGATGGACCAAACGCGAGCTTAAATTGCTCGGCAGTGTACCCGATGAGGAACTGGCGGTTCGTTTGAAGCGCGGTTTTGGCGCGGTGCGAGCCAAACGCGAACAACTGCGAATTCCCCGGATTGACCCGCGTTTCCGCTATTGGACTCCCGCCGAGGACAAACTGTTGGGCACGATGCCGGATGATGCCGTTGCGCACAAATTGGGGCGAAAAGTG
Organism: uncultured Bifidobacteriaceae bacterium; assembly: GCA_964618545.1. Taxonomy (GTDB): domain Bacteria; phylum Verrucomicrobiota; class Verrucomicrobiia; order Limisphaerales; family UBA11358; genus UBA11358. The sequence goes on from CAZUBG010000183.1 coordinate 900, forward strand.
GACGTGGTGGAATCCCGTCGCTATCGGCTGGGCATTGCCAATCCCGCGCCAAAAATTCCGCCCCCGCGCGAGTGGCGGGCCGATGAAATCAAGCTGATTGGCCGCTTTCCCGATGCGGAAGTGGGGCGGCGGCTGGGTTGCAGTGAAAGCTGCGTGACGCATAAGCGGAAAAGACTGAAAATTCGCGCCTTCCGGCGAATGCCCAAGTGGAAACCATGGACGCCTGCCGAGGAAAAACTGCTGGGCACGCTGCCTGATCCGGTCGTGGCAAAAAAGTTGGGGCGCACCCTGAACGCGATTCGCTTCCGTCGCGAACATGCCGGTGTGCCGCCCATTACCCGCTATGTTTCTTGGGATGCCAAAAAGCTGGCCCTGGTGGGCAAACTGCGTGATGAAGAAGTGGCGAAACGAACGGGGCATCCGGTGGCTTCCGTGGCCGCCAAACGGCACCAACTTGGTCTGCCGATGCCGGACAGCAAGATCCGGCCTTGGACGGCGGCGGAAGATGCCCTCTTGGGCACCGAACGGGATAAAGTAATCGCCGGGCGCATTGGCCGTCATCATTAAGTGGTTACGGAACGCCGCGGCAAATTAGGCATTCCCCGGTCGTCAATCCGCGCACCCCGCGCAAACACTTGGAAAGCCAAACACCTGGATTTGCTCGGCACCACGCCAGATGCGGAAATCGCCCGGCGCACTGGACGCACGGTCGAGGCGATAAAATTGCGGCGTCGAAAGCTGGGGATACCCGCTTGTCCGCCTGGCTTGCTTAAGCGGGCGGCCATACTGGCACCGCCAGCCGTTTAGGCCCGTGTTCCTTGACACGCGGATAGCGCAATGGGGAGCACTGAACGAGCGTTCCCGAAACCGGAGCGGAACCAAATTAAAAGTCTGCCGTGTGTGGAGCGGGGATTCGGGAACGCTCGTTGAGTGCGACCACCGCTTAGGTTTATCGCCTGGCGTTTTGTCTGTCCGGTTTCGAGTGCCCGCAGAAAGCCGGACAGTCAAAGCGCCAGTTTATTTGAGCGGATGCGAACCTCTTAATAAAGGCCGGGGGTGGTGGGCCGCAAAAGCGAATGCGATGGGAAGAATGGGTCATGTCTTTTGAGAATCAGACGCTTTCAAGACCTTTTGCCAGCGGATTTCAAACCGGGCTTCCTGCTCCGGCAGTCGCGTTCGTTTCGGGGGCGGGGCGATCCGCACCATGTCCAACGGGCCATGGTCATGCTCCTCCAATTCCGCCGTTTTGATTTCCATGTCAATCTCGCGGTCGCGGCGGTCCATTGCTTTGACTCGCCGTTCGCGGCGGGTGTCCAGTGCTGTCAGAAATTGCATGGCGGCCATGCTGAAAAGGTAAAGGCCCACCGGCTGGTAAAGGCGGTAGAAACCGTAGGCAAGCAAGCCGCTGCCAAGCGGAATAATGAGGCAATGGACGACCGGCTGGTCGGGCAGGAAACGTGGGGTGCCCCCGTCGTGGGTGTGCCACTGAATCCCGGCTTTCGTGCGCTGGCGGGTTTCCCACAAATTGGCCATGCCGAAAATCCACAGCAACAGCATGAAGCCATAAAGGGCGAATGCCTGCCGGGCCGGTGGGTGGCCATCCTGGCCGGGTGTCGGAATGATTTGATCGGGAAACACCAGCAATGTTAAAAAGAGCACGGCGAACGGAGTGACAAATGTGTGGGCGACGAGCCGGAGCAACGTCCAGTGACGCTCACCCATGTGGTGTTTCCAAATTACGTCCAATGGCAGGGTGAACCACATACGTCAGGCTTGGGGAAAAACGAGACGCTTCCACGTTTTGCCGTGGCTCCATGGTCGCCCGCTCTGGAACACAATTCCCTGCACCAGCCCGCGATACTGCGGGCCGCCCTTCCAAAGCGTGGTAAATTCGCGCGGCTGCAATTCCAAATCAACCGCCTGTTGCTCGCCCTCGGTTTGGGAGGAGCCTTGCTGGCTGCGCGTGTTGCCCGAGGACAGCCGGTATAAGAGCCTGCGGCCAATGGCTTCCGCCGCCCAGTTATTGGTCACAGTGTCGCCATTCTGGTGAAAAATTTTCGTCTGCAAATTGCCCAGCAATGAGTCCACCTTGGGGCGGGCTGCCTCGCCGCCCAAAGCACTCAGGTAATTTGAGTAATTCTGCGTCAGGTAAACCGTGCAAGCCCGTGCCGCTCGGGCGGTCGTTTGAAAGATTTGGTCATAGGCCGTGGTGAAATAGTGGGCTTCATCGGCCCAAATGAAGACCGGACGGGTGTCGTCCACCGGTCGGCGTTCCAACGCCTTTTGGGTCATGAATTTCATCAACACCCCGGCGTACTGCCCCAATTCGCTCCATTCCTTGACCGGCAAATCCACGAGGATGATTCGGCCCAAGGTGGTGTGGTCGGGGATGACGGTCGTTCCGCTGGAAAAGATTTTCCGCAAGGTCCCGCGCAAAAAACTGTCGGCCAAGGTGGTGAATAGCGAGACGATGGAAGAACGGGGGCGGTTGTCCATCCGGGGAAATTCCTCCAGCCAATACTTGGCCGTCATTTGATATTCCGGTTGCACGTCGGGATTTTCCACGGCTCTGGTCCCGGCTTGTTGAACGTAGTTAAAGCAGGCCGACTCAGCCTGCCATGCTTCGCTTCGGGCTTCCTCCATGTCCTGCGGTGCCGTGCGGATGATCTCAAATAGTTCCGGCAGCGTCACCGTCCCGCGAGCGATGGCCACGAGGTCCACCGCGTTGCGGAGCAACTGCTTGACGGCCCGTTCCCAATAAAGGTCAGCCCCGGCACTGCCGTGACGCTGGTTGGCGATTTCGGCGACCTGCATGAACAGCGCGACCAGATTTTCGGTCTGGCCCGCCCCTGCGCCCGGCCGGTTGGCTTCATAATCCAGAAAATTGAACTGCTCCTTTGATAATTGGAGGATGTCCGATTCCCGCCCCGTCTCGCGGGCATAACGAAACCACAATTCCGGTTCGTCGGTTTTGGCGCACAATACCAAACCGCCAAAATCATTTTCCAAAAACGCCTGTGCCAGCGCCCGGCCCGAACCGCTGGTCTTGCCAGAGCCGGTCGCGCCGAAGATTTGCGTGCCTTCGCAGGCGTCCCGAATGCGCCATGCGTCTTGGGAGTGGTCGGAAAAGTAAAGCAATGGGCTGTCCAGTTCCCATCCTTGGACCGGCAATGGCGGCGGCTGGTTTGGCGAATGCCCTAACCGTCCGCCGTTTCCGAGGCGCAGCAATTTTCCAAGCGTTATCATCGGATAGCTGTCCGCCCTTTCGTTCCGGGGCCAGGACACTCCAACATAATCCATTTTCACCTTGATTTCAAAATGCTGGGAATTCCCCTTAATCCGCCTTAACTCGCCCGCTGCCCGTTAACGGAATCCGGCTCCATTGGTTTAGATTGGAAACAAATGCTGACGGCAAAGGCACAATGCAGTCTGGCCGATGCGGAAAGGTACTTCCGGGAACACCTTTCGGTGGGGGACTACTACACCGAAGGGCAGCATGTCCCCGGCCACTGGTTCGGCCAGGGGGCGGCGGAATTGGGGCTTTCGGGCGTAACCAAAGAGGATGAGTTCATACGCCTCTGTGAAAATCACCACCCGCAAACCGGCGAACAACTGACGCTGCGCCAGAAAACCACGCGCACGGAAATGGATGCCAACGGCGTGGAACATCAGGCCGCCAATCGCCGGGTGTTCTACGATTTCACGTTCTCACCGCCCAAATCGGTTTCCATCGCGGCGCTGGCCGGTGATGACAGCCAGATTGTCGAGGCGCATGAGCGCGCCATAACTGCGGCATTGCACCAGTTGCAAGCCTTTGCCGCAACTCGGGTGCGCAAAGAGGGGCAGTGCGCGGATCGCACCACGGGAAACATCGTGGCCGCCGTGTTCCGGCATGACACATCCAGGGCGTTGGACCCGCACTTGCACAGTCATGCCATTTTGTTCAACGCGACTTATGATGCGGTGGAGCAGCAATGGAAGGCTCTCCAAAACCACGATATGCTGACCGCGCAAAAGTTTGTCGAGAATGTATATTATCACGAACTGGCCCGCGAACTGGTCAGCTTCGGGTATCAACTCGAAAACAAGCCGCGCGGCGATTTTGAAATCAAGGGCGTCTCGCCGGAACTGATTGAAAAGTTTTCCAAGCGGCACCGGCAGATTGACGATAAGACCAAAGAACTGATCGCCCGCGAGCCGGAGAAGGCCAAGGCGAACTTGGCCGCGATTCGAGAAAATATTGCCCATCGCGAACGTCCGCCGAAAGTGCGCGACATGGCTTTGTCGCGACTGCAAGGATTGTGGGACAATCAGATGACTGCCGGGGAACGAGAGTCCCTCCGCAAGCTCAGGGTGAATGAACCGCCGATGGTCGAAGCACCCGCCGGGATTGCGGAAAAGGCCGTGGGCTGGGCTGAGGACCATCTGTTTGAGCGGCGTTCAGTCGTCAATGAGCATGACCTGTGGCGGCACGCGCTGGAACATGCGAGGGGCGAGAATATCCGGCTGGCCGATGTGCAGGCCGTCACCCGCCAGCGGGATTACGTTCGGAATGAAAAGCACCCCGGCAAGGTCACTTCGCGGGAACATCTGGAAAGGGAATGGCAGATTGTTTGTCTGGCCAGTGACGGGCGGCGGGGCTGCGGCTCGCTTGCCATTGATTGCCGCGCTGGTAATCCCCAACTGGATGACGAGCAACGCCAGGCCGTCAACTGGCTGGTGAGTTCGCCCGATTTGGTCAGCCTGTTTCGTGGCGGTGCGGGCACGGGGAAAAGTTTCACCCTGCGCGAAGTGCAGCGCGAAGTGCGGGAACGAAACTGCCCCGTTCACGTCGTGGCTCCGCAACGGCAACAAGTGATCGGGCTGGAACAGGACGGCTTGGAAAATGTCGAAACCGTCAGTGCCTTTCTGGCTCGGCGGCAAATGCCGCGCAATACGGTTGTGCTCGTGGATGAGGCCGGCCAGATCGGCGGAAAGCAAATGCACGCGCTGTTGCGAATGGTGAAGGAGCACGAGGGGCGCGTGATTCTTTCCGGGGACACCCGGCAGCATGGGGCGGTCGAGGCCACGGACGCCCTGCGGGCCATTGAAAAGTATGCGGGCTTGCAGGCGGTGGAATTGACAAACATCCGCCGCCAGAATCCGGCCCTGGCGAAGTCAAAGGCTGAACGCCAGCGGATTGAACAATACAAGCAGGCCGTGGCTGAGGCCCGTGACGGCCAGTTTGCCCAATCTTTCAACCGGTTGGACAAGTTGAACGTCATTGAGTCCTGCACGGCTGCGGGCCAGCATGAGAAACTTGCCGCCCGTTATCTGGAACTGGCCAAACAAAATCAATCTTGCGTGGTGGTTTCGCAAAGCTGGAATGAAATCCACACCGTCAATGACACAATTCGGGCGGCGCTGAAAAATGAAAAGCGCATTGGCGACGACGAAACGACGGTCATGGCATTTTTGCCGGTGGATTTGACGGGCGCGCAAAAGCGCGAGGCCCGCTCGTATGCGCCGGACTCGGTGCTGGTGTTCAACCGCGATGTGCGCGGGTTCAAGGCCGGTGAATCGGCGAAACTCAAGTCTGCCGGGAGCGGGCATTTGATCGTTGAAAATGAAACCCGTGTGGCCAAAATTTCCTTCCAGCAACTGGACAAAATGACGGTCTGTCAGGGCAAAGAAATGGCCTTGTCCGCTGGGGACAGACTGCAATTGAAGGCCAACGGGCGAAGCGTCGAGAATAAGAAGCTCGCCAATGGCGAATTGGTCACGGTCAAAGCGGTCCGTCCAGATGGACGAATCGCTCTCGCGGACGGCAGGACGCTGGACAAGGATTTCCGGCAGTTCGTTCGCGGTTATGCCGTCACGTCCTACGCGGCGCAAGGCAAGTCCGTGGATTATGTCCTGTTCTCGGACTCGGCAGTCAAGGCGGCGACGAATAATCAGCAATGGTATGTGACCATCTCGCGTGGCAAGAAAGGCATTCATATTTTCACCGGCGACAAGGAGCAATTGCGCGACAACATCACGCGGTCCGGGGATCGCCCGCTGGCATTGGATATGACTGGCACAGAAGCGGGCTTTGGCCGCCATTTGAGTAAAACCCAACAGCTCGCCGTTGAGCATTCACAACGGGCAGCGGCGAAACGTCGAGCGGAGCGGCTCGGGCCACGTTTAGCCCAAACCCATAACCAAGGCATCGCGATATGAATCTTAGCTCACCATGTTACAAATTAAGCCGGAGTGTCATGGGCGAGAATGTGCCCATGGACAGCCTGCGGCTGGAAGTGAATCCCGAATCGTTTTATCTGCTGTCCTATCATCACTTGGAATTTGGCAAATTTGAGTCGGGCAAGGACCGCGACACCCTCACGCTGGCTTTTATCGGGCATCAGGTGCGGGTGGTGGGCCGCAATCTGCGCGAATTGGCGGTGGCCGTCCAAAAGCGGACGGTTGAGGTCATCACCCCGCTGCCCAATCGGTACAGCGCGGCGGCCAGCGCCCAAGGCGGTATCGTCGAGGTTATCGAAGTGCAGGCCAATGAAGGCAAGAACTGAGGCCACGCGTTGTCCCCGTGACCGGCATTCTACATCTTCCGCCGATTGCCAGTTCATGGGAAGCAAGGATGAGCAAGAAGGAATTTCATTTTTAAAATCAAATGATATTCCCACGGCAACCATTCCATGTCTCTAACACGACAGAGCGTTCAAAATTCAGTATATCTTCGTAGGCAAAATTATCTGGTGTCCGTGGAGATGGTGTCGGGTAAAGGCGCACAGGAATTTCACCCTGCTGACTTTGGTACATGACATTTGCGCCCGGCGCTTGCGCGATTCGTAAAAGCAAATGATTGAATTGAACAATGAATTTAAATCCATCACCATTTTTTATCACCTGACTTTGTATGGGATGCAATCCGTTTTTAACGTAAAAAGTTCTTGTTGTCAGCCCACCAATAGCGGTAATAACTGATTTTGAATACGCCAAATCAATCCAGCAATTTTCAGGGAGGGTTCCATCTTTGATTTTTCGCGTGACGGCAGGAAAAAACTCGACTGGATGTTCGCCTTGCACGCTGGCAAGACTAAATGTCACGGCAGTTTTAATCAGCCATTGCGCCAATTTATTGCGCTCTGATTTTAACGCCTCAATCATCGGCAACGCCAGTTGCGGCCATTGCGGTTCAATGAGAAAACCAAGCCGCAATTCAAACCATGCCTCAAGGTCATTCATCCAAGTATTGTTACAATTCTCGCAAACATGACGCACTTGAACGGCTTCAATTTGATGTTCGTTTCGAGTGATATTCTCTTGGCCCTCAACAGATAGCCCGGCGATTACCGGATACTTTTCAGCCCCGGCTCGACTGCAAAGACGTTTCGCAAAAACGTGTTCCTTGCTATCAGCCGGAGAACCGCAGAAAACGCAGCAACGGCTGGCATTGGCCTTCATTCCTTGCATTCGTTCCATTTCCGTTCACGACTTTTTAATGTGTCAAGTTTCACCATTTATCAGGTTGCCGCTGTCTCTGGCGCGCTTGTTTCAAGGCAGCAACAAATTCAATATAAACACCACTGAGGACATTTTGCGTGTCGTTGTAAAAGCGAATCTTTCTGTCCGCGAAAACATCAAGTTTAATTCTTTTTGGTCGTATTCCAGTCTCAAGGAACGTGTTCTTGTCGCAATGCGCTTTGAGCATCGTGTCTGGGGATTGATTCTCCCCTAAAATGGTCACATTCGCTTCTTTCAGCAACGCATCCAAGGTTTCACATTTGGCCACGAAATCAATGGCATCTTCCACCTTTGCGAACAGTGGACGCAAAAAGTCTTTCAGGGCGTCAAATCGCTGCCGTGCCAGAAGCCGAAAAAAAGAATCTTTCATCGTCTCGCGGTTCATGTGCCAAAACGTATCTTCAAAAATAATTTTATACTTAGGGTCAGGATGGGCACTGTATTTGAGTGCGATGTCAGCTTCAAAGCTGGGTTTCATTCCTTGTTCATTCCGCAGCTTTTTGAACAGCGGAAAAGCCAGCATTTCTTCAAACTCAATGTAGTAGCTACCGACAGTTCCGACACTTGCCCGAAATAAAAACTCAAATTTTTCGCGGCCGATTCTTGCGTCACAGGCATTGAAATCCGCCATGTCTGACTCCCATGATTTCTTCTTTACGGGGTCTTTTGGGCCGGTGTGGGCTAGTTGTGTATTCAACCAAAGATTAACAATTTGCCATTTGGATTCAGTCGCCCAGCCGTTTCCAATCGGTGTTTTTAGTTGACCTTCAAACATGGCATAGTATCGGTCACGGAATGCGTCCGCGTATGCGCGGTCTGGAAATTCCCGAAATACCAAATCCCGAATCCCACCGGTGCCATCACGCTTTCTGAAAGCGCACTGCTCCCGTTCCATCCAAATTTTCCGAAATGGCAACACCGCTGATTTCAAAAACATAGGATGGCAGAAGACCGCCGTATTATCTCCTCTCACCGTATCGTGTCTGTCCTCAGAAAAGAATGGCTCGCGCCGAAGCTCTTCCACAACGGCAACGAAAATTGCAAGGCTGTTAAATTCTTCCTGTGTCATGGCAGGAGTGTAGCAAAGGTAACCAACAACGCAACGCTGCCGCGCCAGCTTGCTCTTGGCGGCCCAAGCCCTCCGCCACCACATTGACGGCATCCGTTCCGCCGGTGAATGCGCACATGGGATACCGCGCTGGAAAAATTGTATCGCTCATGAAAAAAGGCGCGGGCGAAATAACTTCACCCGCGCCGATCCGTTATCCGCCAAACGGGCCGCTGCCGTCGTTGGATTCAAAAGTCCACCGGCTCACCGGTGAAAGAGTTTTACCGGGCGGACGAACCACCAGAATGAACGTGTTGCCTTGTTTGGTTTTCTTTCGTGCGGAACACCGCCCCAAAAGCCATGCGATGAGCGGCAGGCCGACATAGACGAATAAATTCGTCAGCGCCTCGCCATGCGTTTGAATCAGCCAGTCCAGAAAATGAAGCACTGGATTCATAACGCCTCCTTAAGCGGCCACGGTTTGCGTCGCCGCCTCGGTCTTCGGGCCGGTAATAATGGCCTTCTGTTGCCGTTCATATTCGCTCAGGGACGGCATTTCCACCGGGGCCTTGCGGGAATAAGCCCGCGCCATGGCCCGGCTGTTATGCCCCAAGTTCACTTGCGCATACCGTTCGGGATAGCCCGCCGTCTTGGCCCGTTCCGCCCACGCATAGCGGTAGCTGTGCAAGGTCACGCCTTTGATGCCAAGCCCCGTGCAGCGTTGCTTGAACTCCGTGGCGCGGTCGCCCGAGCGCACCGTGCGCAAATAAGGAAACAGCGGGCCGCTCCCCGGCAAGTCCCGCAAAATCTCCTCCATGTCCCGGTCCAGACGCATCATGGCCACCGAACCGGTCTTCCGGCGGGCATAGCTGATGACATGCTGTTCCCAATCAACGTCCTCGGCGTTCAATTCCGCCAGATCGGTTTGCGATGCCCCCAAATGCCAGGCCAGTTTGTAGAACGCCTTGCGTTCGGGATTTTGTTCGCGAGCGACGATGGCCAGATGTTCCGCCTGCGTGATGCTACGCTTCTCCTTAAACTCAACGGCGGGCCACTGGCGTTTCGGCACGAGGGGCCACGGCAGCCAGTTCATGTCCACACAGAAGTTGTGCAGGCGGCGCAGGTAAACGTTGGTCGAGACGGTTCCCGTTTGCAGCACTTTCAAAATGGCCTCGCCCTTCGTTTCGATGATGACCTGCGGCAGGAGCATGGCCAGCGCCTTGTCCTTCGCGGCGGTTTTCCAGCGGTGCTGGTTGGCACCCTGCTTGGTGTTCATTAAAGCCTCAATGGCGTTTTGCCAAGTCCGGGTGGTCATGCCATTGTCCGAACCGGCCAGATATGCCTTGGCAATTTGGAGGTTGAGCACCGGCTGGCGTTGGGAGTTGTTTTTGGCTTCGATGATCTGGCGGGCTTCATCTTCATTGGTGGTGTGGAGGCTGCTCGGTTTGCCCGTGGTTTTGTCCACGGCGTAATACATCCCGCCCCGGCTGCTCCGACGAATTAAGCGATAACGTGTTTTCATAACTTTTTCACGTAACGCGAAGATAAATGAGGCCGACCCCGAACCGTTAGCGTGCTGCGGGCGAGTTACCCGGAGTTCCGCTGGTTTCTTTCGGAGTTGGAAAATTGGTGTCCGAATTGGTGTCCGTTGCGGACCCCTCCACCTCCAAACCCTTGTAAATAAAGGCGATTTATTTGGAGGCGAGGGTCGGAATCGCCCTCATAACCCATCTTACAGCGGCATAATCGCACGTATTTACGGGGAAACAAGCGTAATCCACTGTAATCCCTCCTAATCCTTTTTCACCATTTTGGTGCATGTTTTGGTGCACATAATTCTGGCCTGGCTGGTGGCTGTACTGCCGAACTGTCCCGACCGCCGACGTACCACAATAGGGGTGTGAGACAAATTTCTTAAAAAGTGGATTTCTTGCTCTTTTTTTATTGCCAAAGTATATGTGTACAACATATGCTTAATGGCCATG
>CAZUBG010000184.1:0-11435 GCA_964618545.1 uncultured Bifidobacteriaceae bacterium
TGCGGATCACAGACCCACGCTCCGTCTGCAAAGCGCGGGACCGCGCTCCGCCAGGCCGTTAACAGTTTTTCTCGGTGCAACCCTTGACAAACCTTCATTCCTCTACGAGGTTGGCAATCGTTGGCGGAACCGGTTGGTTTTTTCCGGGTCGCGCCAACCGCAGTGAAAGAGGGTAAGGGTCGGTTGCCGGCTTGATCTCATTCCCCGGTGCCACCAAATCTCCGGGGGCCTGTCCGCCATGGCCGCTGCGGAGGCGGATGACTTGATGCCATCCCTGGCTCTTTGATATATTGTATTGGCGCACCCCATGGCGCGCGATGACTGGTTCCCACAGCCCGTTTGCGGCGCTGTGGCGGCTGTGAAGCATTAATTTGCGGTAATTAAAGCTAATTAAGGCTATTGTGATAAAAAATGTATTCCATGCCGGAGCGGGTTCTCCAACCCAATCCGACCTAATCCAACCTTTCGTGTCAGCGCGAAGCCCCACCCAACGAAACCCCAAGCCGATCTCGCCAACTGCTCTCCCCCTGTAGGCCGGGTCCCCTGATCCGGCGTCAGGAGCAAAGGCATGGTCTTACGTTACTTTTATCAAGCCCTGATTTAAACTTGTCACATGGTTGGAAGCTTTTGGTTGAGGACGCGGGGGGGGCAATGCTAAATTCGGGAATTCAACCGTGTCGGTGGAACGACCGCCCGGGGCGTTCCAGCGCCGTAGGCGCGACCTGTTTGTAGCACCGCACCACCCAAAACCAAAAAGCCCCGCAGGGGCGGCATATTCCTTGAATTTTGGGTTTTGAAATTCGGAATTTCCCCCCATCCATTCATCTGCCGTTTAGGCAAAACCGGGGCCGAAACAAAAAAACACCACAAAACACGCAAAGACACGGTTAAAAAATAAAATTTCAACCAAACCCAAACTGTTTCTTTTTGTAAAACAACCCAAGTCGAGTCCGTTCAATCCAAGTATGTCCGACTAAATCCAAGCTTTCAGCCGGAATATCGCCTGTAAACCCGTTGCAAATTCAGTGCAAATGCAATGCAAGCCTTGGGGAAAACTTCCACTGCAAAAGTTTGGTCGTCGTCGTTGATTTCGGCTTCTTCTTGTCACCTTCCTGTCCGGTGCTCCTGTGATCGTTATGGAACGCTTTCCGGTGCCATGGGGTGTAACCCGGTGAGCCTCTTGGCGGGACGTGTTCCCATCCACCAGACACGGCTCTCAACGACTTTGGGTTTCCGCATCCCAACCGCCGCCAAGGGCGCGGTAGAGCTGGACCACGGCGAGAAGCTGGTTGAGCTGAAACTGCACGAGTGAATTTTCCGCCGGAAACAGCAGTTGCTGTTCCTGCAACACCTCATAGTAATCCGCGTTGCCCAAGCGGTAGCGCTCCATGGCAATTTTCACGGCCTCGCGGTAGGCATCCACCGCCCGGGCCTGTTGGGTCCGCGCGGCGGCCAGCTTCTCCCGCGAAATCAGGGCGTCCGAAATCTCCTGGAACGCGTTGAGCACGGTGGATTCATATTGCAGCGCAAACTGATCACGCGTGGCGCGGGCTTGGGCGTACTGCGCCCGCAACTGGCCGCCATGAAACAGCGGGCCGGTCAACCCCGCCGCCAGTTCCCAGGCGGGGGCGGCCCCGGCGGTGAACGCCGAAAGTTCCGGGCTCACCTCGCCGAACAACGCGGTGAGATCGAGTTGGGGGAAAAAGTTGGCTTTCGCCGCCCCCACCTGCGCATTGGCGGAGCGCAATTGCGCCTCGGCTTCGCGGATGTCCGGCCGCCGCTCCAGCAGGGCGGACGGCAGACCGGCGGGAACCTCCGGCGGGGCCTGTTGTTCCAGCGAAGTGCCGCCTCGCAAAATAGGGCCCGGATTTTGTCCCAGCAAAACGCTCAGTTGATCTTCCTGCAGCGCAACTTGCCGTTCGAGGTCAGGGATCGTGGCCGCCGCGGCATCCATGAGCGCTTCGGCGGAGGCCGTTTCCAGTTTGGAGGCCACGCCGCCCTGCAGTCGCTCATTGAAAATCTTCAGGCTGGCACCGTACGAATTGGTGCTTTCCTGGGCGATTTGAAGCTGGCGGTCCAGGGCGAGCAGTTGGAGATAATTTTGCGCGACCTGGGCGACGAGGGAAATCTGCACATCGTGCTGCGCCTCCTGGCTGGCCAGAAACTGCGCGCGGGCGGATTCGTTCAACCGGCGGAGGCGTCCCCAGAGATCAATCTCCCACGAGGCGGTCACATAGGCGGCCAGCTCACTGCCGTTTTTGCCGGTGGGCGAGGGAGCGTTGTCGGAGACGTTTTTCCCGCCGCCGCCGGCAACGCCATAATCCAATTGCGGATAATACTGTCCGCGCGCCTGGGCTGCGCTGGCCCGCGCCTGTTCCACGCGGGTGACGGCAATGCGCACATCGTAATTGTTGGTGAGCGCGGTGCGGACCAGGGTTTGCAGGGTGTCATCGTGAAACACCCGCCACCAGGGAAGATTGGCGAAGGAGTTGGTGGACGCCTGCGTCTCCCAGCGAAAGGCGGCGGGGGTCAGGGCGGGATTGGCGGGCCGCTGGTAATCGGGTCCGACCGCGCAGCCGGCCAGCCAGAGAGCCGAAAGTCCAAAGCCCAAAGCCCAAAGCCGGCCAACCGCAGGCGCAGTGGCATTTTGGATTTTGGATTTTGGATTTTGAGTTTTTGCCTTCATCCGTTGGGGTCCGGCGCCGGGTGCTCGTGGGCTTCGCGGGATTTTTTGCTGAAGCGGGAGATGGTTCGTTCGACGATGGAAAACGTGACCGGCACGATAAAAATGTCCACCAAGGTCGCCCCCAGCATGCCGCCAATGACGACGGTGCCGAGCACCCGCCGTGAAACACCGCCGGAACCCGTGGCGAACCAGAGCGGCAGGCAGCCGCAGATGAAGGCGAAGGAGGTCATCAGGATGGGCCGCAGCCGGATGCGCGCTCCGTTGAGGGCGGCGTCCGAAATGGACCGGCCCTTTTCATATTCCGTTTTGGCAAAGGAGATGATCAGGATGGCGTTCTTGGCCGCAAGACCGATGAGCATGATCAAGCCGATTTGCACATACACGTTGTTTTGAAAGCCGCGCAGCGTCAGCGCAAAAAAAGCGCCGAATATGGCGGTGGGAGTGCCGAGCAGAACGCTCATGGGCAGCGACCAGCTTTCAAATTGCGCGGCCAGAATCAAAAACACGCAGAGCACGGACAGGGAAAAAATGAGCACGGGGGAAACCCCCTGGGCCGCCTGTTGTTCCTGAAACGACATGCCGAAATAATCGTGGCCCATGCCCGGAGGCATGGATTTGGCAAACACCTCCTCGAGCGCCTTGGTCACCTGGCCGTCGCTGTAGCCGGGCGCGGCGGAGCCGCTGATTTGGGCGCAGGAATATTCGTTGTAATGCATGACGAATTCCGGACCGGTGCGGTATTGAATTTCCGTGAACGCGGACAGGGGCACGGCCTGGCCCTGGTTGTTGCGCACGTAAAACTGCAGGAGATTTTCAGCGCGGGTGCGGTAGACATCCTCGGCCTCGAGATAGACCTGCCAGAGCCGCCCGAACCGGTTGAAATAGTTCACAAAATTGCCGCCCATGAACGTTTGCATGGTGGTGTAAACGTCGTTGAGCGAGCAGCCGAGTTTCAAAACCTTGTCCCGGTCCACCTTGACGTACACCTGCGGCACGCTCGGCAAATACGTGGTGAGCAGGCCCGCAATCTCCGGGCGTTTGCGCGCGGCGGCCATGAATTTATCCACGTTTTGCGACAGGAAGGACAGATCCTGTTTTCCGGAGCGGTCTTCGAGGATGAAGGTGAAGCCGCCGGCGGTGCCCACGCCGGGGATGGACGGCGGGGAAAACGCCACCACCTGCGCCTCCGGCAGTTTGGACAGGGTGGCGTTGAGGTGTGCCTGGATCGCCGCGATTTGTTCGTCCGCCTTGGTCCGCTGGGCCCAGGGCTTGAGGGTTACGAAAAAGAAGGCGTTGTAGGTGGCCTGCACCTGGCTCAGCAAACTGAAACCTTCCACCGTGGTGTAATATTTCACGCCCGGGGTGTCTTTCAAAACCGCCTCGATTTTCTTGCAAACCGCGTCCGTGCGTTCCAGGGAGGAGGCGTAGGGCAGTTGCGCGACCACGAAGGCGTACCCCTGGTCCTCCACGGGAATGAACGCCGTGGGCAGCCGGATGCCGAGGATCAGAGCCACCCCGAGAATGACCACCAGCAGCATCACGGTGAAGGTTCCCTTGCGCAGCAGCGAGCCGGCCACCTTGAGGTAGCCATGCTGGGTCCGGTCAAACTGGCGGTTAAACCAGTCGTAGAATTTCCTGAGCGGCCCGCGCGAGTGATTTTTGTCCTTGGGCTTTAACAGCATGGCCGCGAGCGCCGGACTCAGGGACAGCGCGTTGAACACGGAGAGCATGACGGAAATGACGATGGTCAGCGCAAATTGCTGGTAAAGCCGGCCGGTGATGCCCGCAATGAAAATCGTGGGAATAAAGACCGCCGCGAGGATCAGCGCGAGGGAAACGACCGGGACGGCGACCTCGTGCATCGCCTGGAGCGCGGCGGCCTTGGGGGGCATCCCATCCTCAATGTGGCGTTCGGTGGCCTCGACCACGACAATGGCGTCGTCCACCACCAAGCCGATGGCCAGCACCAGGCCAAACAGGGAAAGCGTGTTCAGCGTGAAACCGAAGACGGGGAAAAATGCGAAGGTGCCGATCAGGGAAACCGGCACGGCGAGCAGTGGAATCAGCGAAGCGCGCCAGCCCTGCAAAAAAATGAAGACAACGAAGATGACCAGCACCAGCGCGATGACCAGCGTATGCATGATATCATGCATGCCCTCCGAAATGGCCAGGGTGGTGTCCAGCGAAACGACATAATCCAAATCATCAGGAAAACTCTGCTTGAGTTTCGACATGAGTTTGAGCACCCGCTGCTGGTCGTCCAGCGCGTTCGAGTCCGGCAGTTGGTAAATGGCCAGGATGGCTGACGGCCTGCCGTTTAATTTGCCGACGATATTGTACAGTTGCGCGCCCAGTTCCACGCGGGCGACATCCTTCAAGCGCACCAGGGAGCCGTCAGGATTTTCCCGGATGACCACATTGCCAAACTCCTGTTCGGACACCAGCCGCGTTTGGGCGGTGATGGCGTAGGTGAATTCCTGTCCGTGCGGGGTCGGCGGGCCGCCGACCAGACCGGCGGGATTGACCGTGTTTTGCGCGTTGAGGGCGTTCAGGATGTCATTGACCGTGATGTTCAGCTTGGCGAGTTCGTCGGGTTTGACCCAAAAGCGCATTGCATACTGGCCGGCGCCAAAAACATTGATGTTGGAAATCCCCTTCACCTGGGTGATCTGGTCCACCAGATTGATGTAGGCGTAATTGGCGAGGAAGGTCGCGTCATGCGTGCCCCTGGGCGAGGTCAGGGCGATCAGCATCATTGGACTCGACGGCGATTTCAACAGCGTGACGCCATAACTTTGCACCGAGGGGGGCAATTGCGGCAGGGCCTGGGTTTCTCGAAGCTGGGCCAGCACCTGGTCAATGTTTGGGTCGGTCTTGACGTCGAAATTGACGCCCATGCGCATGACGCCGTTGTTGGCGCTGATGGAATACATGTAGTTCATGTTGTCCACCCCGCTCATTTGCTCCTCAATGGGCGTGGCGACGGATTGCGCCAGCGTCTGCGCGTCCCCGCCGAGGAACGTGGTTTGAATGCGGATCTCCGGCGGAACGATGCTGGGAAATTGTGCGACCGGCAGGCTCAGCATCGAAACCCCGCCGATAATCACCATTAAAATGGCGATGACCATTGCCACAATCGGGCGGTTGATGAAGAATTTATACATGAGTGAATTGCGGGTTCACTTCGCCGGTTCATCAAACGGCAGCGGATTGACGACCATGCCTTCCTTCACCTTTTGCGTGCCTTCCACCACCACGCGGTCGCCCGCCTGGAGCCCGCTTTGAATGACCCAATCGGGTCCAATTTGCTCGCCGACCCGGACGTTTTGCAAATGTGCGCCGTTGGTTGCGTTGACGACGGTGACCTGGTAGGTGCCCTGCAGTTCGGCCACCGCGCGCTGCGGCACCAGCATCGCATTGGTGAGGGCCATGGTTTGGGCGCGCACGCGGCCGTACTGGCCGGGCCGCAGCAGGTAATCCGGGTTGGGAAACGTCCCGACGATTTGCAGCGTGCCGGTGTTGGGATTCACCTGCCGGTCGGCGAAAAAGAACCTCCCCCTGGCGGGATAAACCGAATTGTCGGCAAAAACCAGTTCCAATTCGAGATTGGTTTCCGCGCCGCTGCCGGCCGCATGATGCCGCCAGAAGTTGAGATACGATTGTTCACTGATCTGAAAATAGGCCTTGACCGGGTCGAGGGTTGAAACGGTGGTGAGCAAACCGGAGGAGGGCGAGAGCAGATCGCCGATTTGGGCCAGCGCGATTCCCGCCAGGCCGTCCACCGGCGAAGTGATTTTGGTGTAGCCAAGATTCAACTGGGCGTTGGTCACCGCCGCCTCGTCCGCCTTGACCTGGGCGACCGCCCCCAGGTTGGCCTGCACCGCGTCATCCAGTTCCTCCTGGCTGATGGCCTGCTCCTTCGCGAGCGGGGTGTAGCGTTTCACGTCCAGTTCGGTCTTGCCGGCCTGGGCCTGGTCCTGCGCGAGCCTGGCCCGGGCCTCGTCGAGCGCGGCTTGAAACGGCCGGGGGTCAATCTGGAATAACAAATCGCCTTTTTGCACCCGGCTGCCCTCGCGGTAATTCTGGGTGAGCAAGTACCCCGTCACCTGGGCGCGGATTTGCGCGTTGACAAAGCCATCCAGCGTGCCGATCCACTCCTCAAACACGGGCAGGTTGGTCGGCGCGAGCGTGATGAACCTCACTTCGGGGGGGGGTGGCGGGGGTGCGGATTTATCATGACAGCCGGCGGCAGACAGCATCAGCGCCGCCAGAAGCAGGGCGCCCTGGCGGAGTCCATTCGGCGGACCGGGGTGTGGCCGGCAATTTAAATTGAACAGCACGCGTGCAATATAACTTGTTTTTTGCCGGTGACAACCGGCACCCGCTTTTTTTTGTTCGCGAACCGTCCGGGCGGGCCGGGGCGGCCGACGGGGCGGCCGGAAATTATTTTTTGGGGGGCATGTTTCGTTACCTAGTAACGAGGTGGCGTGCGGATTTGGGTTGACTCGATGGGCAAGTCGTTGGATTGGAGGGACTTAAGGCGTGTCAAGGAAAACCGGCAGGGTGGACGATTTTTCGTTACCAGGTAACGAAGTTTGCCGGGTTGCGGGAAAGGAAGATCCGGCTTCCGTCGGACGCCCGTTGGCCGGGTGATTTTTTTTGAGGGGGCCGCCCGCATCCGCCCGCCGGGCAGATTCCGGGGTTAACGTGTTTAGAAGCAACGACTTCCAATATAATCGCCGCCCCGGGTGACGGCTGGGTGCCAGTGAGGCTAATGGCGGAAATAAAAAAAACTGTTTGCAATGCCGCAGGCTGGGCATTAGGATCAGTGTATAAGACATTAGAAGAAGTTTCGTTGTGGTTTGGTTTACCTGAGGCGGTTGAGCGTTTGTTGATTGAACTGATCATCCGTGGTTTGCCTGGCGGCGGAGAGCTGTGCGGCGGATGGCCGGACGGGCGGGATAATGATCAGGAACAACGGAGAGGCACACGAGATTTATGAATCCGAAATGTTCATTCACCCATCCGGGCCGCCGGTCTGCGGCGCATTATGCCGCAGGCTGGCGGCGGGGGGGGCTGGCGGGAATCCTGCTGGCGGCGACCTGCCTTTCCATTCAGGCCCAATGGCTGACGCAGACCAATGCCATCAAGCCTGGCTGGACCGCGGTTTATCTTTATGTGGATTCCTCCAGTCAGAGCCTGAATCAGTTGGTGGGTTATGATCCCGCCGATCCCATTGACCAGATCTGGCTGTGGCGGGAGGCGTCCAGCACCGCGCAGTACCTCAGCGACCCGCAGGCGCAACTTTCGGACGGAAGCCACTGGATCACGTGGGTACGCAATGCGGCCGCCACGCCCAGCACGCTGGGGGCGTTGATTCCCAACAGCGCCTACCTGGTCCATTCCTCGGCCAGCACCAATTACACCTGGCGGGTGCAGGGCCAGCCGGTGCCGCCGAGCTATTCGTGGGATCTCACCGGTTTGAACTTCGTCGGTTTTTCGACCCCGTCCGTCAATCCACCCAACTTCCAGAATTACCTTGCGCCGGACCCGGCGATTTCCGGCATCGTGCAGCTTTATCAATATGTGGGGGGGGCCCTGGGGCCGCTGAATCCGCAGCCGGTGTTTTCGCAATATCTTACGAAGGTGACGCGGGGGCAGGCGTTTTGGGTGAGCGCCACCAACGTGAACAACAGCTACTTTGGACCCTTTCAAATCAGCTTGTTGAATCCGGCCGGGATTAATTTTGGTCCGTCCGCAAGCCAGACCACGTTTCATCTGCAAAACGTCACGGCCAACCCTTTGACGGTCACGGTGCGGCTGCTTGCCTCAGAAGCGCCGCCGTACGGGCAAACCGACATTGCCGGGCCGCCCCCGTTGCTGATTGAGGGCGCCTTCAACGCCACGAATCAGACGTATGCGTACACCGAACTGGCCACGAACAACCCGGCGGGCGGGACGAACACGTTCAGTTGGAGCCTGGCTCCCGCCGGCCAGCCCGGCTCGGATGAGGCGGTGGTTTTGGGGGTGAATCGTTTTGCCCTGACCGGTCCCGGCGGACGGTTGTATGCCGGCACGCTGCAATTTACGGATTCCCTTGGATTTTCGGAAGTGGATGTGCCGGTTTCGACCGAGTCGGCGACCACGGCCGGGTTGTGGGTGGGCAGTGCGAGCATCACCCAGGTGGGCAGCTACCTGAACAGCTATGCGACGAACGGGGACGGCACGCTCTTGGTGAGCAGCAACGGCGCGTTGGTGGTCACCGGCGTGAACACCAACCTGGGGGCCGTGGTGACGCCGTACCCGCTGCGCCTGATCATTTTCAACGACGGCACCAACGCCTCGCTGCTCCAGCGGGTATATTATGGAATCCGCGGGGGGACGAATCTCGTGGTGGCGACCACGGAGAGCGTGCTGGACCCCTCGCAATTGGGCATTGACCGGCGCATCACCGCCACGCAGATGCCCTGGACGCCGGCGAACACCCCCTGGCCGTTCAGTGGTCAGCTCAGTTTGGGCGGGACGCTCAGCACCACGGTTACGGATGCGTTTGACGACCAGGCGGCGAACCCGTTTCTGCACACCTATCATCCCGACCACAACAACCTGACGCCCATTACCGACCCCACGGTCCCGCCGCATGAATTGTTGCCGGGCAGCGAGTCCTACAACATCAGCCGCGCGATCACCCTGAACATTGTGGCCAATGGCAATGATTTTGTGAGTCTGACGTCGGCGAGCAGCAGTCTGGCCGGCGCCTATCAGGAGGTTATTTCCCTGATCGGTCAGGGCGGGTTTCCGCGCATCTTCAACACGGCCGGCAGCTTTTCGCTGACCCGCATCAGCCCGATCGCCACCCTGACCACCCAATAACCGCGCTCCCTTGAAAATCAAACCTGAAAGCCACCCCGTAACGTTTATGAAAATCCCAATCCTGCTCCCGGCCGTGCGTCCTGGTCACCTCCTGGTTCTGCTGGCCTGCCTGCTGCACGCGCCGCTGAGCCGCGCGCAAAACGGCAGCCCGCCGGAGTTGCTGACGTATCAGGGCTACCTGACCGATGCCAACGGCAACCCGCTGGGCGCCACCAACACCGGGCCCAAGAATTACGACGTCATCTTTCGCATTTGGGATGCGCAGACCGGCGGCAATGAACAATATGCCGAACAACAAACCGTGACGGTGTCCGGCGGCTATTTCAGCGTGCTGCTCGGTGAAGGCAGCGCTTATCAGAGCGAGCCCCACACCCTGGCGCTGTCCACTCTGTTCACCAACACGAGCGCCTCGTCCCGCTACATGGAATTCACCGTGCAGGGCGCCGGGGTCAACAACGCCAACGTCACCATTGCCCCGCGGCTGCGCCTGGTCACCTCGCCGTACTCGTTTCTGTCCACTTATGCCGTCAACGCCTCCGCCGCCGCCAGCCTGGTGAATGCCAGCGATGCCCAGGCCGTGTCCGTGGCGAACAATGGCGATGTCGGCATTGGCACCGCCAGCCCGGGCTTTCCGCTGGATGTGAACGGCATCGGCCGGTTTTCCGGCGGCGTGCAAGTGGGGCAGGGAATCACCTCCGGCCTCTATGGGGACACGGCCAACATCGCGCTGCGCACCTATGCCAGTGGCGGCATTTATTTTCAATCCGCCTCGGGCAACTCGACGTCCATGTACATCGGGAGCACTGGCGATGTCGGCATTGGGACGACCTCGCCGGGCTTTCCCCTGAACTTTCCCAATACGGTGGGGGATAAAATCAGCCTATACGACAATGTTACCGGCGGGGGCTCCTATGGGTTTGGCATCCAGAGCGGGACGCTCCAAATTCATTCCGACAGCCCGGGGACGGACGTTGCGTTTGGCTATGGCAGCAGCGCCTCGATGACGGAGGCCATGCGCATCAAGGGGAGTGGCAATGTGGGCATCGGGACCAGCACTCCGGGCGCGCTGCTGGAGCTGGAGAAAAACCAGCCGAGCGGTGACGCGCTGCGCATTTCCGGCTATGGCTTTAATCAGGGCGGCCCATCCGGCGGCATCTCCCTGTTGCTGGGGGTGAATTATGTCAACAATAAGCAGTTGTGGATTGGCGACAGTGCCAATCTGGCCGTCAATTCCACCAACACCGTCATTCGGATCATGCCTGACGGGCCTGTGATTGACGCCATCGGCACGGACGGACTCACCGTCAAGCCGCTCCGGTTTGGTTCTGGCGGCAACGTGGCCGTGGGGGCCAATGGCTGGCTGGGGATCGGCACGACCACGCCGGGTTATCCCCTGGACGTGGAGAGTTCCCTTTACACGTCGGTCAATGATTATAGTTATCTCAACAACTCCACGACCCCCACGGGCCACATTCCCGGCAATTCCGGGAATTCCTATTTTTCCATCTATGCCGCCGGTCGGATTGTAACCGCCTATGAGTTCGACGCCACCTCTGACGCCCGGATCAAAGAGATTCTGGGCCGCAGTGACACGCGCCATGATCTGGCGACAGTGCGCCAACTGCAGATCACGGATTACCGCAAGGTGGACAAGGTGCAATATGGCGGGCGCGTGGAGAAAGGGGTGATCGCCCAGGAAGTCGAAAAAGTCGTGCCCGAGGCGGTGAGCACCAGCACCAATTATATTCCCAACATCTACGCCATGGCAACAGCCATTGGTTGCAGCAACCAGACGCTGCTGGTGACGCTGGCCAAACCCCACGGCCAGGTGGCGGGCGACCGGGTGAGGCTGATCACCGAGAAGGAAACCCTGGAG
>CAZUBG010000185.1:0-11417 GCA_964618545.1 uncultured Bifidobacteriaceae bacterium
CCGCGGTTATCTGACGTGGCTGCTGTACCGGCAGGGGAAACCCTCCTAAAATGTGCCAATACCATTAACTGACCCCTTTATGACCCCCGCCGCCGGTCCTTGAAACCCAAACCGTCTTTACTGGCAGTTTTAAACCGTCGTGCGCCAAAAGTAACTTCTGATAAATTGGGGTGGTGAATAGTCACAAAAATCGAGTGCATATTTTTCAGCTTATTTTGCCTTTGCCGTCACAAAAAACGTGCGGATAGCCTCCCTCGAAAGGGCCAGTCCTGGAAAATAGAAAACATTGGGTTCACGGCCGTCGGACGGCGTGTTGAGGGTGGAAACATGGTGCGGCCGGGGTTTCATCGGAGCGTAGCAGCCGATGTGGGGGAATTTTGTCCAAGTCAAAAACGAGGGGGTTTTTGCGTTCGGGAGCAGCAAAAAACCGGATAATTCTTCACTTTTCAACGCGCTGCGGGTCACAGACCTGCGCTCGGCCGGGGTGTCATCGGAGCGTAGCAGCCGATGTGGGGGAGTGTTGCCCAAGTCAAAAACGAGGGAGTTTTTGCGTTCGGGAGCAGCAAAAAACCGGATAAATCTTCACTTTTCAACGCGCTGCGGGTCACAGACCCGCGCTCGGCCGGGGTGTCATCGGAGCGTAGCAGCCGATGTGGGGGAGTGTTGCCCAAGTCAAAAACGAGGGAGTTTTTGCGTTCGGGAGCAGCAAAAAACCGGATAAATCTTCACTTTTCAACGCGCTGCGGGTCACAGACCCGCGCTCCGGGGCTTGGGCAACATGTCCTGACGTC
Organism: uncultured Bifidobacteriaceae bacterium; assembly: GCA_964618545.1. Lineage (GTDB taxonomy): Bacteria > Verrucomicrobiota > Verrucomicrobiia > Limisphaerales > UBA11358 > UBA11358. Next base: position 792 of record CAZUBG010000185.1, read on the forward strand.
GGCTGCTACGATCATTTTACCACGGGCGGCGCAGCCGTGCCGCCCCACCGGGGAGACGTCCCCCCTGATCCGCATTTGATTTTGTTTTACCGCCTGGGTCACCGCGCGGCGTTGCCGTAATCTTTGGCCATTTGCGGGTACAGATTGAACAGATCGTTCGCATCATATCGCCCGCCGTGGTTGAGCCGGGCGCGGTTGGGGGCGGTCGTGGCCGGGGTTCCGTTCGTCTGACCGGCCGGGGGGCGGCCCGGTTCCGCGTTCAGCCGGGAGCCCTGGTTGATGCCGGTGTCGGTGGTGAAATTGCTGGCCTGCCCGCCGCCCGCGTTGCTGCCGTCCTTGTCAAACAGCGCCTCGCGATGCCGCGTCGGCTCCCAAATGAACGTGCCCAGGCCCTTTTGGTCCGGCGTTTGGAACATCAGGTCGTTGAGATAACGCTTTTGCGCGGAATATTCGGCCACCAGCAAACCTTTGTCGGGATAACGCCGGGCCAGGTCGGCGAAGTTGTTCCGCCAGTCCTCCGGTTGCGCCTGCGCGTAGCACGACATGCCGATGATGTCGAACTCCACCCCCCGCTGGATCAGGTTGTCCAGCCACGGCCGCATCGTGGCGTTGCTGCGGCCCAGATGATGGTGCAGCACAATTTTCACGCCGGGCGACCCTGCTTTCGCGCCGGCGATGCCGGCCTTGAGCAGCGTGGCAAACTGATCCCAGTTGGACCGCCGGCCGTCGGGGAACAACAGGCCGTCGGAAATTTCGTTGCCGATTTCCACCATGTCCGGGGCCACCTGGTTGGTGCGCATGGCGTCCAGGGCGTGGAAGGTGAAATCATGCACCGCCAGGGTGAGGTCGGGGAAGCTCAGATTCTCCCACGCCGCCGGTTTTTTCTGATGACCCGGGGAGGTCCAGGTGTCGCCATAATGGATGTCCAGGAACAAGCCCATGCCGGCGGCCCTGGCGCGCCGGGCCAGGGCGATGACATGCGCCAAGTCGCAGAACGCCTCGGGACGCCGGGCCGAGTAGCCGCCCGGCGCGCCGGGATTCACAAACAGCCGCAGCCGGATATGGTTGAATTGATGCGTTTTCAGAATGTCAAAAATATCCCGCTGCACCGCGTGGTCAAAATACTGGGCCCCCTGCGCCTCGTCCTCCGGCACCCACGACACATCCGCGCCCAGAATGAACGGTCCGGTGCGGGAATTCCTGACCACATTGGTTTGATCAGCCGCCAGGAGGCCGGCCGAGGCCAGCAGCGCCAGCCAGGCGAGGAGAAGGTGTTTAACCATACAGGGGTTCCCCATTGGATGACGGCGGGCGGGCGCCGCAGGTTACAGAGCCGACCGGCCGGGTGGGGGCGGGACCGCATGGGAATTTGGATTGCCGGGAATGTTCAGGAAACCAGGCGGGTTGATCCCCTGCCCAAGCCCTGAAAGGCGTAATAGGAAATCCCAGGGCAAGGTGAGTCAGCAAGCGACGCCCTGGGTAAAATCTTTATGAAATCCACAATCCATTCTGAACATTCTGTCAAACAAACCGATTTGGATATCGTTGCGTATCAACAACTTGCCAACCGGGCTGCGATGGAAGGCGCTTTTGAGTTGATTTGGAGCCGTAAAGGGCGGTTAATGGACCTGCGTCCTCGTCCCGCAGGGACAACTGGAGATTAGCCAGCCACGGTGTGGCTGGAAACGGCGCCATTAAAAAATAAACAAGTTCCGTAAGGGACGCTGGAAAACAGACGGTCGGATTTTTGGCGATACTTTTCCAATGTCCCTTGCGGGACATGATGATTGGCGAGCGTGGTGTCCAGCCACCGTGTGGCTGGCTAATCTCCGCTCGTCGCTTCGCGACAAAAAGAACGTTGCATGACGGTAACGAGTACGATGGCCCTGCGTCCTCGTCCCGCAGGGACAACTGGAAAAAATGAACGTGTGAGAGTCCAACTGCCGAACGCCGCTGCCACTTTACGGCCATGGCATCCAACGACGACCCGGTAAACGCAAGAGTGCTGCTTGATTCTGCGCGAAATCAATCCGGCTCACACTAAATTGTGCCGGGGCGGAACCCCGCAGCGCCTTGCGCCATCCCGACGCTGTATCCGCCCGTCACCGTCCCATCGCCCACCGGCTCATCGAACCGCCACCCCCATGGGCGACGGGAATCGTCCGGCCGGGATTGCCGAAAGTGGGACAGGTTGGAAGCCTGTTCCACCTTGTGGAGACATTCCGGTTGCTTTTGTGCAGACAATGGCGGTTACGGGGCTTGTTGGTTTTGTGGGGTGCGGTGCTACAAATATGTCTCGCCTACGGCGCTGGATTGCCTCGGTCGGTCGTCCCGCCGCCAGCCTGGGACTATCCACCGGGCGTTTGCCGGGTCAAACCGGTCCAAAACAGAAAAACACGGTAAAACACGATAAAACCCCGGAAAATATCAGACCCTCGTCACCTCGTCTGCCACGGAGATTATGAGGCGGATGGCGGGTCAGGTCACCTTGACCCACACGGTTTTCAAATAGGCGGGTTCGGCGCGGCTGATGGGGAAGTCCGGCGGCTGGGGGACATAATGCCGTTGCCGGATCGTCCGTCGGGCGGCATGGACGGCCTGTTCCACGGCGGCGAGAAAATCCTCGGGCGGCCAGTCGGCGGCGTTGCTGGAGGCGAGCAGGACGCCGCCGGAGCGGAGCAGGGGCAGCGCGGCGGTCGCGAGCCGGCCGTAGTCTTTTTCCGCGCGGAAGGTGCCGTGTTCCTTGGATTGGGAAAAGGTCGGCGGGTCCAGCACGATGACATCGTAGGCGCGGCCCTTTTTGGCGAGCCGCCGGAGCCAGTCGAAGGCGTCGCCGTAAATAAAGTCGTGGGCGGCCGGGTCCAGATCGTTGAGGGTGAAGTTGCGCCGGCCCCATTCAAGGTATTTTTTGGACAGATCGAGGCTGGTGGTTTTGGCCCCGCCCTTGGCCGCGCAGACAGAAAAGCCGCAGGTGTAGGCGAAGACATTCAGCATCTCCCAGGGCGCACCGGCGGGGCCGGGCGGACGGAGGGGAAAATCCGCCGCCAAGTGTCCGGTGATCAGTCGCCGGCGGTTGTCGCGTTGATCCAAAAACAAGCCGGCGGAATAGCCTTCATTGAAGCTCAGTTCAAAGCGAAGGCCATTTTCCCGGATTTCAAAGCGGTCCGGCGCGGTTTCGCCGAGGACGCACTGGGGCGAGGCTTCAGCCGTGGAGGTCCGGCGCACCTGCCGCGACAGGATTTTGTGATGCGCGCCGCGCGCGGCAAAGGCTTTGGCCAGGCGTGTGAGTTCGGCCAGGGGCCCGGCGGACAGGGGGTGGTCGGATTGCGAGAGCAGATAATCGCCGAGCCGCTCGACGTACCAGCCGGGCCAGCCGTCGCCGGCCCCGTGGATGACCCGGAAGGCGTTGGTCTCCCCGGGTTCGATGAGCGCGGCGCGCAGGGCCGGGAGGTGGTTGACGAGGCGACCGGTCGCCTCGTCCAAAAGCGGCGACTTGTCTCCGCTCTCCAAAGCATTGCCGAAGTCCACTGGAGCGCTGAAGGTCACTGGTTGGCCGGTGGCGGGATGGGTGAAGGCCAGTTCGGCGGCGTGCAGGCAGACCCGGGGGGCGGCGGTGCCGCCGTAGAGGGTGTCGCCCAGAATGGGGAAACCGCTCTCCGCCGCGTGGACGCGGATTTGGTGGGTCCGGCCGGTGAGGGGTTCGGCTTCAATCAGCCCATCGGGTCGGGGGCGGAAGCGGGTTTCGGCGATTTCCGCGCCGGCATGCACGGGGCGGCTCAGATATTTTTCCCCCGCTCGCACCAGGGCGGTTTTGAGGACACACTCCTGCGGCGGCCCGGGGCGGTCGGTGAGGAGGAGATATTTTTTGCGGACGCGGCGGCCGGTGAATTGTTCGGTGAGGGAACGATTGGCGGCGGGGGTTTTACCGAAGACGAGCACGCCGCTGGTTTCTTTGTCGAGCCGGTGCAGGATGGCCAGCGCGGCCCAGCGCGGTTCGCGGTGGCGCAGCCAGTCATAGATGCCCTCGCCAGCGAACGGGGCGGGGGCGTGCGTGTTCCAGCCGGCGGGTTTGTGAACCACCAGCAGATGATCGTCCTCGAAGATGACGCAGGGAACCATTAACCACCTTGGCAACAAAGGCGAATGAGATGTTCATGCGAGGCGTTCTGATAAACGTGTCCTCGCGGTGAATTAATTAATTCAGGATTTTTAAAATCAGTGTGCAAGTCCTGGTCACGACTGCATAATAGCCGCGCGCCAGACACCAGGGCCAGGGCAATGACATGCGGGTCATCCGAGACACATTTGGGCTTAACTTCATCAGTTTTTTTGTCAACAGCGGTATCCGACACCTTCTTCGCTCGGCCGGCCTGGTCAAATTGTTTGACCATTCGCCTGACTTTTTCCGATCGGAAATATTCCCGCTGCAATTGACCGCCGTAATACAGGCAACAGATGGCGTCCAGTACCGCTTGCTTCAAAGGTTGCAAATCCGGGGTTGACCCGCAGAAAAATTCGACGGCGACGTTGTTGTCCACGATTAAACTCATGATTCAGGGAACCCGGCTCAGCAAATTCATTTCCTCCTCCAGGAAGAATGACCGATAAGTTGGCGGAGCGTCCAGAAGGTTTCCAGCTTCATCCAGTTTCAGTTGATGCACGGTGGTTTCGATATGGGGTTTCTCAAGAAACACAATGGCCATGGATTCGGCCGGCAGCCTCCCGGCGGCGACTTCCTGCCGAATTCGATCAATGATATAATCACTGTGCGTTTCCACCACAAACTGGCGTTGGCCGTCCCGCACCATATCCACCAGAAAACTGCCCAAAGCCGCCTGCGCCCGGGGATGCAGATGGACCTCTGGTTGCTGTACCAGCAACCGGGTCGAAGGGGCGGCCAGCAGGCTTTCCACAATGATCGGCAGGGATTGGCTCACGCCATAGCCAACGTCCAAAAGATTGGTGGCCGGTCCGGCAATGCTGACTTCAATTTCGAAGGGATCGCCCTGATGGGTGCCAAGCAGGGGCGCGGCGATTTTTTTGAAAAGGCCGGATTGTTCGCCAAACTTGTTGAGTGCTTTGGAAAGCTGATCCCGCTGCTGGTTTTGCTTGTCGTTCAGCAATTTGGAAAGAATGTAAGGAATATGGTCGCCGCCCGGCTCGTAGCCCACATTGCTGCTGGCGTAAACCCGCCGGGGTTTGGAACGGATGGGGGCGATGGATCGGGTCTCTGGAACAAAACACGAAATTGACTGGAGGAGGTGGGTAAACTGGACTGAAGCGCTTTGCATTTGAGGTTCAACCCTCAAAGCGCGAAGAATAAAATGGGGAAGGGTTTCCGAAATTGAAACCGAGGTGGCATCAACCTTACTTGCAATTTTGATTTCTTGGGGAGCACCGCCCGGTTTTACCCGCAGCACGCCGGTCATTTTTTCTTCATCGAAAGAAAGGTCCACCTCCAGGGGGTTGTCTTCGACTTTCAATCTGGCAAGAACGCTGTCGCCCCGGGCTTCCTTGTAGGTGGCCAAAACTTCCGGCTGGCCGGCCTCCCCCTTAAAGCCGATGGAAAATGATTTGGCCCGGCCAAATTGCCCGGATTTATAAGTGGCAATTGTGCGATATGCACCCAAATCGTGAGGCTCTTTGTTGAATGAAAGCTTTCCCGGAAACGCGGTTGTGTCGGACAACGCCGCCAGGGCCGCCAGCAAGGTTGATTTTCCCGAGCTGTTTTCACCCACCAGCAAAGTCAATGGCTTGAGATCCACCATATGTCGGCCGGCAAATGAGCGGATGTTCTCAATGATCAATTTCATTGCTATTCTCGGGTATTGAACTTCATGTTGCCAGCGAACGCAAGGGGGTATTCAGTCCGGAAACACAGGGCAATTTAGGCATGCGCGACCTCAAACGTGGTCAGAAACGCCGGGGACCGTTCGATGAATTTTTTCTCCTTCAGATAAAGATCCGTGGCTTCCTTCAAGTTCGCCAGCGCCTGTTCGACCGTGCGCCCCTGGCTCGTGGCGCCTGTTTCCGGGTTGAAGGCCGCCAGCCAGCGCTTCGACTCACCGGGATAAATAATTGCGGTCAATCGCTTCATGCTGGCAAGTTAAGGCATCATCCGCCCCTTGGCAAAGTTGAAATCATGCCGGCCCTGGCTTGGATTTGTAAAAAGACTCGCCGTGCGGCGGTTCCCCCGGCATTTTCCCCGCGTGCATCTGGCTCATCTGCGACTCCGGGACTTCCGCAATTACGCGCGGTTGGACGCGGACTTTTCGCCGGGGTTCCAGCTTCTGCTGGGCGATAATGCGCAGGGGAAGACGAATATTCTGGAAGCGGTTTACCTGATGGCGACGCTGCGGTCGTTCCGCGGGGTGGGCGGGGCGCAGATGGTGCGGCATGGTCAGAAGGGGTATTTTGTGGGGGGCCAGGTGGTGGGCCAGGCGGAGCATGAAATCAAAATGTACTGGTCGGTGCGGGAGCGGAATTTGGCGCTGGACGGTCAGCCGGTCAAAAAGCTGGCGAATTATCTGGGGGCGCTCAGGACGGTGATTTTTTGCACGGAGGATTTGGAACTGGTCAAGGGCACGGCGCGGTCGCGCCGCCGGTTTCTGGATTTGCTGCTGGCGCAGACGAGTCCGGGTTATCTGCCGGTGTTGCAGCGCTACATGCGGACGGTGCGCGCGCGCAACGCGCTGCTGAAGCAGCGGACGGCGGACGAGGCGTCATTGGAGAGTTTTTCCCGGGAACTGGTGGAGAGCGGCGCGCAGATCATCCGGGCGCGGGCGGAATTGGTGCCGCGTTTTTCCCCGCTGGTGCGGCTGGCGTACCGGCGGATTTCGCATGACGCGGAGGAGTTGCGCATGGAGTATCAGCCGAGCGTGAAGCAGGATTTTGCGCTGGAACTGTTGCAGGCGCGCGGGCGGGAGCGGAGCTGCCGTTTGACGCTGGTCGGGCCGCACCGGGATGAGTTGCAGTTGCTGCTCAATGAGACGTCGGCGGCGCAGTTTGGCAGCGAGGGGCAGAAGCGGACGCTGGCCATTGCGTTGAAGATGGCGCAGGCGGAGTATCTGGCCGGCCGGCACGGCAGCGCGCCGGTGCTGCTGATTGATGATGTGATGGGGGAACTGGATGTGAAGCGCCGGAGCGGGCTGCTGCCGCTGCTGGAGCAGGCGCGCAAAACGAGCGGCCAGGTGTTCATGACCTGCACGGAGGAGAACTGGCCCCGGGAACTGGGGCAGGATTTGTTCCGCTGGGAGGTGAGGGCCGGGACGGTACGGAAAGGCTGAACGGGGGGGAATGGGCGCCCCGGGAGTGACGAGACCGGGAAATGCCGGCCAAATTTTCAGATTCCAATTTCTCCCGTGGCAGGATGATTAGGCAGGTTAATGAATGGCATGGGTCAACCTCCGGCGCCGTTTGCCCGGGGCGGTTTTCCAGGGGCGGGGACGGGGGTTTTAATTTTCCTGGGACGGGGAGTGGAATTTGTTTAAATAGCGGTGTAGCATGAGGTTAGGACGTGGGGTGCGGGGCGGGGCGAATGGGTTTCCGGCGGCGGCCGGGGCGCTTGTGAAAAAAATCACAATTTGACTTGCCTCGTTATTTTTTGGGCATTAGGCTTAGCCTGTTTTTATATTAGGGACGGCAATTTATGCAAACCAAAAGCGAATTTGGATACGATTCCAAGATCGAGGGCGACGTGGTGGTGACCACGGTGGATGCGGCCTTGAATTGGTTTCGCGCCAATTCAGTCTGGCCCATGCCAATGGGGCTGGCCTGCTGTGCCATCGAGCTGATGGCGGCGGGTGCCAGCCGGTTTGACATCTCTCGGTTTGGTTCGGAAGTGATGCGTTTTTCCCCCCGGCAGTCGGATTGCATGATCGTGGCGGGCACGGTGACATACAAGATGGCGGCGGTTTTGAAGCGGGTTTATGACCAGATGCCCGAGCCCAAATGGGTGATCGCCATGGGGGCCTGCGCCTCGACGGGCGGCATGTATCGGAGTTATGCGGTGTTGCAGGGGGTGGACAATATTGTGCCGGTGGATATTTACATCTCCGGCTGTCCGCCGCGTCCCGAGGCGGTGCTGGATGCGTTGATCAAGTTGCAGGCGAAGATCCGCCAGCAGCCGGTGCTGTCGCAATTGAACGTTTTAAACATGCTGTCGGCTCCGGCCAAATCTTAATTTCACGTGCCCATTTCCGAATCCATCGAAAAAATCAAGGCCAGGTTCGGAGCCGGCGTCTCCGGGCCGGTGGAGTTTCGCGGCGAGGTGTCGCTGACCCTGGGGGATGCGACGCAGATTGTTGAGTTGTGCCGGTTTGCCAAGCTCCAACTTGGGTTTGATTTTCTGGTGGATCTCAGCAGTGTGGATAATTACGGGGAGGATCCGCGCTGGACGCTGGTGTATCATTTGCGTTCGATGACGAGCGGCGAGGAACTGCGGATCAAGACGAGTGTGTCGGAGGAGAAATCGGAGTTGCCGAGTGTGCTGGGGGTTTGGCGGACGGTGAACTGGCACGAGCGGGAGATTTACGACATGATGGGCATCCGGTTCACGGGGCATCCGGATTTGCGGCGGATTTTGATGTGGGAAGGGTATCCTTATTTTCCGTTGCGGAAGGATTTTCCGCTGGCGGGCAAGCCGACGGATTTGCCAGGGGTGGCGTTCACAAAGCCCGCGCCACTGGAAGGCGGACCCTTTGTGACAGTGGCCGGTGGCGGTGATTCGATGGGGCGCGAGCCCCGGGTGCGCACGCCAGAGGATTAAAGCTGGAAATGTTTGCGTCAGTTGCGATTTTTTTAAATGAGCGTTGTTCAGGACATCGAAATCCGTGATTCCGCCGGGCGCGCAGCGCAGGCGGCGGACGAACTACACGACGCGGCGGGCGACCGCATGGTGCTGAACATGGGGCCGTCGCATCCGGCCACGCACGGGGTGTTGCGCATTCTGTTGGAGCTGGACGGCGAGGAGATCACCAAGGCGGATCCGGACGTGGGTTATTTGCATCGCGGCGACGAAAAGATCGCCGAGAACATGACTTATACCCAGTTTATTCCGTATACTGACAGGCTGGATTATCTGGCTCCGCTGGCCAACAATGTGGCTTATGCGCTGGCGGTGGAAAAGTTGATGGGCGTTCATGACAAGCTGCCGCCGCGCTGTCAGTACATTCGCGTGATGTGTGCGGAGCTGGCGCGGATTTCCGCGCATTTGCTGGGGCTGGGGGCGTTCGCGATGGACACGGGGGCGGTGACGGTGTTTCTGCTGACGTTCACGGAACGCGAAAAGATTTACAATCTGGCCGAGGCGGCGAGCGGCGCCCGGCTGACCACAAGTTACACCCGCATTGGCGGACTGGCCCGGGATATTCCGCCGGGCTGGGTGGCCATGTGCCGGCAATTTTTGAAGGAATTTGCGGTGTCCATGGACGAGTCGGAAACGCTGCTGACGCGGAATCGCATTTGGGTGGACCGGCTGCGGGGCCTGGGGGTGATCTCCAAGGCGATGGCGATTGATTATGGACTGAGCGGGCCGAATTTGCGGGGCAGCGGGGTTGATTTTGATTTGCGCAAAAACCAGCCGTATCTCTGCTACCAGGATTTGGATTTTGACATTCCGGTGGGGAGCGTGGGTGATTGCTATGACCGCTACCTGGTGCGCATGGAGGAAATGCGGCAGAGCATGCGCATCATTGAGCAATGCCTGGACAAACTGCCCGGCGGAGCGGAGAACCAGTCGAAGGAGCCGGTCTGCATTGTGGATGGCAAGATCACGATGCCGCCCAAAAACAAGGTGCTGTCGAGCATGGAGGAGTTGATTCATCAATTCATGCTGGTGACCGAGGGCGTGAACGCCCCGGCGGGCGAAATTTATTTTGGTCACGAAAATCCCAAGGGGGAGCTGGGCTTTTACATCAACAGCCGGGGCGGGGGCACGCCGTACCGGTTGAAGATCCGGGCCCCCAGCTTTATCAATCTGAGCATTTTGTCGGAATTGCTGCCCGGCCACATGGTCAGCGATGTGCCGGTGATTTTGGGTTCGCTGGATTTTGTGATGGGCGAGAGCGACCGTTGAGCGATGAATTAACATGAGTTTTACCGTTCCAGCAGATTTGACGGCGGAGATTGACCAACTGATCACGCATTATCCCGTGAAGCGCGCGGCGTCGCTGATGGTGTTGCATGCGTTGCAGGAGCGGTTTGGCTGGATTTCTCAGGAAGCGGTGGAATGGACCGCCGCCAAACTGGAACTGCAGCCGATCAACGTGTTTGAGATTCTGACGTTTTACCCCATGTTGCGGCAGCAGCCGGTGGGGAAATATCAGATCAAGGTGTGCCGCACGCTTAGTTGCGCCCTGGGCGGTGCTTACGAGTTGCATCACCATTTTTGCGAGAAGCTGGGTTTGGACGCCCACAAGCACGGGCCGCAGACGACGGCGGACGGACGGTTCACGGTGGAATTTGTGGAGTGCCTGGCGAGTTGCGGGACCGCACCGGTGATGATGTGCAATGACACGTTTTATGAGGGTGTCTCGCACGCCAAGGCGGATGAAATTGTCGGGGGGTGCCGGTGAAATGGCTGCCCGACATGGATTTGAACCATGACAAACAGATTCAGAGTCTGTT
>CAZUBG010000186.1:0-11307 GCA_964618545.1 uncultured Bifidobacteriaceae bacterium
AGGAAAATGAAGGTGCGGGGTATGATAATGCGGTGGACTCACTCCTTGCCGCAGAAGAAACAGCGTCAATAACCACGCCGTATGCTGTAGAAGCCCAAAGCTCATCCGCAGAAGCACAGGCTGCTTTGGCACAAGCACAAAACGGTGCTACCCTTTACCGCACGGGGCAGCTTGGCACGTCCATGACTGGAGAGTCACAGTATTGGTCTCTTCAAAATCCGCTCCTCAATCCGAATTACGCGAGCGAAATGGGAATGCCCGGGGGCACAACAGACGGCAACCAATAGCAGGCTTGCGGCCAACTTTTCAAATAGCAGTACCAAACATGGCTTCTTGGAGTTCATGGCCTTGCCGGTGGCAGGTGCATCGTCTCTTATATTCATCCGAACGCCGCAACACAAGGGCCTCCCACATCCAGTGCTGTCCAGGTCAACCCCGGAGTTTTTCCGCTGCTCACCGAAAAGCTCCGGCCAACCGAGTTAGCGGCGCGACCGCGTTTGGCTCTGCCAGCAGTTTGCGGGTTGTTTATGGCCGGGACAAGCGTTAATTCAACCCTCATTTATTTCCCGGTATATCGCGCAGCAATTCGAGTGCGGGCTGAAAATCATGCTGGAGGGTTAAGGCCCGGTTGGCCGCCAGGCGCGCTTCCGCGTAGCGCCCATGCCGCGCCAGAATCGCGGCCCGCACATAGGGCGTGTGGGCGTCATCAGGAATGGCGGTTTCTTCCTGCGCCAAAATCTCCAGGGCTTGGGCGGTCTTAAAGGGGTCGGTTCTTGAGATTGACATATTTGCGGCTGGTGATGGGTTTTGAACATGGTGCGCAAGCTGCGAGTGGAATATCCCGGAGCGATCTATCATGTGCTGAATCGCGGGGATCGGCGGGAACCCATCTTCAAGGATGACCGGGACCGGGAACTGTTTCTGGTCACCCTGGCCGAGGCCTGCGGCAAAACCGGCTGGCAGGTCCATGCCCTGTGCCTGATGAGGAATCATTTCCATCTGGTGGTCGAGACCCCGGGCGGCAACCTGGTGGCGGGCATGAAATGGTTCCTGGGCGCCTACACCGGCCGCTTCAACCGGCGAGGAACGAAAAACACGATTAAAAAATTCCCAGCACAAAGCCAGGGTCACCCCGCCAGTTCGCTGTTTCACCCAAACCCTCATCAAGTCATCCCATGCCGATCAGCCAGCCGGCGAGGAAAACGAGCACGCCGCCCACCACCACTTGGAACACGGCGGCCACCAGCGGGGTGTCCATGTATCGTTTGCGAATCCAGGCGATCACGGCCAGTTCCACCACCACCACGGCGAGCGCAATGGAGGTGGCGAGATGAAAATCGCGCAGCAGGTAGGGCAGGGTGTGGCCCAGTCCGCCGAGGGTGGTCATCAGGCCGCAGACCAAGCCGCGAAGCCAGGGCGTGCCGCGCCCGCTGAGTTTGCCATCGTCGGACATCGCCTCGGCAAACCCCATGCTGATGCCGGCGCCGACCGAGGCCGCCAGTCCGACCTTGAAGGTGTCCATGGTGTTGGCGGTGGCGAAGGCGGCGGCGAACAACGGCGCCAACGTGGAGACGGAACCGTCCATCAACCCGGCCAGTCCGGGCTGGACGAAACGCAGGACAAACAGCCGGCGCGCCGCCTCCCGCTCCGCGCCCAACTCGCCGGAGGATTGCTGCGCATCCGTGATGGCCTCGGCGGTGAGCTCATGCCGCTGCTCCTCGTGCGCGAGATCGCCGAGCAACTGGCGGACGCCCGCATCCTTGCTCCGTTGCGCGGCAACCTCATAAAAGCGGCGGGCTTCGATCTCCATCAAGGCCGCCTCCGTGCGCGCCCGTTCCGGCCCCAGCGCGCCGGCGAACCAGGCCGGCCGGCGGACGTTGAAGCCCTTCACATCCTGCCGCCGGATCAGGGGAATGTGTTCCCCAAAGCGCTGGCGGTACAAGTCAATCAGGCGGTGCCGGTGTCCGTCCTCCTCGCCGGCCATTTGGGTGAACAGGTCGGCCGTGGCCGAGTAATCCTTGCGGAGGGATTCGGCAAAATCGCGGTAAATATGGCTGTCCTCCTCCTCGGCCGTGACGGCCAGGGCCAGAATTTGCGCTTCGTTTAATTCACTGAAATGCATAAGAAAATGACCGGGCTAAAAACCATCCGCCCACAAGCTGCCGCGCCTCCCGAAGTGGTTGGTGAGGCCGGACCCGCGCGCCTTTTTGAACTCGACGACGTGTCGTCTCGTCCCGAAGCGGCGACCTGTCGCCGCACTCCCCAATGGCCTTCGGGCTGAATACCGCCAACAACATCGGTATGCACCGCACACACTGGGCCGTCCCGGCCGGGGATGTCAATGGTGAAGTTACTGGAGGGCGGACGTCCGCAGTTGCATCCATTTCCAATCCTCCTGGTCCAGGGCATTGACGGCGTTCGCTCCGGCGATTTTTTCCGACCGATAAAGCCAGCGGTGGGTTTCGGAATGGCCGTCCGCAAAGTGGAAGCCGCAACCGATGTTGTGATAGGTGCCGGGGGCGTCGAACCAATAAGGGCTGACCATGCCAAAGGCGAAGGCGGCGTCATTCAGGCCGTGGGCGTCTTCATCCACCAAAACCCAGAGCATGGAGGGGCCCGGCGCGTGATTGTCCGAGGCCTTGCCAAACGTATGCCAGGGCGTATCGCTCACATGATTGCCCGCCGTGCCGTTCAGCCAGCGGCCATTGACGGGCAGGGTGGGGACGCCACTGTGCGGGCCGCCGGCGGCAAAACCGGGGTCAATGGTGCCCACCGCCTGACTCATGGAGAAGGTCCGGGCGGCGGGAACCACCTGGCCGATCAGGGCGGTGTCTTTGGTGCCTTGGTAAATCCCCTGGCGCAGGTCCGAAGGGCAGCGGAATAAGTTGGCGTTGCCGCCCAGATCGGTGATTAGCAGTGACAGCGTCGGGTCCTGGAGCACGTCCGGATCGAATTCCTGCGGCTGGCCGATGCCCGCACTGCCGGAACACCAATTGTAACCGGCATTGGTGTTGCCGTCATCGGGATTGGGCGGGTAAAAATCATGGTTGTCATTCGTATAGATCGCCATGGCGACCATCATCTGTTTGCCGTTGCCCAGACACAGCACGCCCTGGGCTTTTTGTTTGGCCTTGGAAAGCGCGGGCAACAGCATCGCCGCCAGAATGGCAATAATGGCGATGACGACCAGCAGTTCAATGAGCGTGAATGCCCGCCGAGAGTTCATAATTCAATGTTAGACGGTGCCGGGGGTGGTTGGTTTCAAATTTGTCATTTTAAATTCGTCGGCCTCACGCCCCGTTTCAGGGGGGCGGTCTCATGCACCTTTACGCGGCCAATGGCAGAATCTTGCACGGTTTGTGTCAAACCGCAGAAAAATCTTTGGCGGTCAATCCCCGCTCCATTGGTAGCCATATTCGCCAGGGGGATCGTAAAACACAGCGAACGACGGGGAGCCATCCGGATAATCAAGGGTGCTGTTCCAAAACATTTTGACGTAGCTGACATGATTATCCGCAAAACTCACCATGTTTTCCGAATCATTGGCCATGGGGACTGCGCCAGTGCCCGGCGTTTTCGGTTCATGCCACGAGTAGGGCAACAGTGCGGCAGATTCCGCAATCAAAACCGTTCTGGCCGGGGCTTTGATGGAGCCTAACGCGCGGCCGCCAACCCCGGGCAAAGTCACCCCGAAGCCGGCCGCGTGAAAGTTGGTCAGCAGGTTCAGGCCATTGAACGAATAACTTGAAAAATCATAGTCGGCCTGCGCGTGATGTCCCTCCGGCTCATACGTCAGGGAAGTCTCGTTATAATGGAAGATGTCGGCCGGGCAGGCAAACGCCCGGTCCCCGGGGGATGAAGGTCCGTGCAGGCCGGCGTAGTTTTTAACGAGTTCTTTATAGAGGATATAGGTGGCGTTGCCCGTGTTGGGCAGTTTATCAGCATTATCCCCGGCATACAGGTGGACGCCCAGATTGACCTGCTTCAGGTTGTTCAGGCAAGCCGTCCGCCGCGCCCTGGCGCGGGCTTTGGAAATCACCGGCATCAACAGCGCGGCCAGAATGGCGAGGATGGCGAGGACCACCAGCAGTTCCATGAGCGTAAACGCCCGTCGTGAGTTCATGGGACATTTAAACATTGCCCGGGGCGATTCGTTTCGCGGTGAGGAATTCAGGGTTTTGAGCTGCGTTTCAGTTTTCACCTGAATCTGTTTTTGGTGGTTCGGTCGCCCGGGCGGCGGCTCCGCCCCGGCGTTTGAGCACCGCCTGTTTGAGCAGGTATTCAATCTGGCCGTTGACGCTGCGCAGTTCGCCCTGCGCCCAGGCTTCCAATTCCGCCCAGAGGGCCGGATCCATCCGTAATAAGAATGGTTTTCGCGGGGCCATTCTTCAATTGTAGAGGGTGCCCGTGTTCACCACCGGGTGGACCTCGGATTCGCTGCACAGCACCACCATCAGATTGCTCACCATGGCGGCCTTGCGCTCATCATCCAGTTCCACGACCTGCTTGCTGGTCAGTTCCTTCAAGGCCATGTCCACCATGCTCACCGCCCCGTGTACGATTTTTTGACGCGCGGAAATCACCGCCTCCGCCTGCTGGCGGCGCAGCATGACCTGGGCGATTTCCGGGGCGTAGGACAGGTTGGTCAGCCGGGCTTCATCCACCACCACCCCGGCCTTGGCCAGGCGTTGTTGCAGTTCCCCGCGCAACGCCTGGGAGACCTCCTCCACGTTTCCGCGCAGGGTCGCCTCATTGTCCGCCGCGTCGTCATAGTTGTAAATGCTGCCCAGATGACGCAGGGCGGTTTCGCTTTGGGTGTGGACATATTTGTCGTAGCTGTCCACATCGAAAACCGCCTGGGCCGTGTCCTGCACCCGCCACACCACCACGGCGGCGATTTCAATCGGATTGCCCCGCTTGTCGTTCACCTTGAGCTTCTCCACGTTCAGCGTCCGCGCCCGCAGGGAGACTTTGTGGCGGTTCCCCAGCCCGCTGGCCTTGTCACCGTTGGAATAGAAGGGATTCCCCCAGTGGAATCCGCTCCGCCGGACCGTCCCCCGGTAGGCTCCAAACAGCAGCAGCACCCGGGCTTCATTGGGCTGAAGGGTGAAAAATCCCAGCATCATCAGGATGCCGGCCGCCTCAATCAAAATCGCCGCCAACACCGGAATCCAACCCGGGTGGCCGTCGCCGCTCTTGATTGTATGAATAAGGAAAACCACCCCGCCGATGAGGGCCGCAAAGGCCACCGGCAACATCAGCCAGCCATTAAAGACGCTTTTCTCACGTTCGGTGCTCCCACCAGTTTTTTCGGTGTTCATAATTTTATTGATTGGTTGTCTGTGATATTTAAGTGATATCACAATGAAATCTCCATTGCAAGCAAAAAATCGTCCGGGGGCGTGTGCTGCCATTGCGCCGCCTTGGACTTTTATCAGGCCGCCAGCGTGTCCTCTTTCGGACCGCCCGCCCTCGTCCAATTCATCCGCCGCCCCCCCCGCGAATCCCACTAATCAAAAAAAGCCAAGCGAATAACAATTTACGTGGAGCTTGTTTTGGGTCTCCAAGCCATGCTAATGTTGTAGTTGAGCAGCGGTTTGCTGCGCAACCACACAACCAACATCACTGAATCTATGAATTGCAAAACGAAAATTCTCACCCTGGCGGGGGTCCTGCTCGTGGCGGCGGTGGCCCAGGCCGATCCCAAGGAGACCTTTGCGAAAACCTGTGCGAAATGCCACGGGGAGGACGGCAAGGGGCAGACCAAGATGGGCCAGAAACTCGGCTGCCGGGATTACACCGATGCCAAGGTTCAGGACTCTTTGAAGGATGACGCCGCCTTCAAGGCCCTCAAGGAAGGGCTGAAAAATGACGATGGCAAAACCCTGATGAAGCCGGTGGAAGATCTGTCGGATGACGACATCAAGGCGCTCGTGGCCTACGTTCGCACCTTTAAAAAATAATGGATTCATTTCCGCCGGCGGAAGCCAGGGTTCGTTTCCTCCGGCGGGTCCCTTTCCCTCCGGCGCCTCCGGCGACCGGGGCGGCCGTCAGGGTCTGATTTGTCTTAATAATACTGAGTATTTAATTTAATGAACACTGGGGAATTGCCGTCCAAGCCGGGTTGGTTCGCCGCGTTTCGCAACTGGATCAGCATTGCGGGGTTCCTCGTCATTGCCGCCGGGGTGTTTTCCTTTCTGCTCCTGTCCGGATTGGATCTGCTGGCGCATTTCTCCAATCCCTACCTCGGCATTCTCACCTACATGGTGACGCCGGGCGTCGGGGCGGGCGGCATTTTTCTGGCGCTGCTGGGGGCGTGGCTGGAGCGTCGTCGCCGGCCCGGGGCGGGGTTCGACCGCACGGTTAAAATTGATTTTGCCAGCCCGCGCGACCGGCGCATTCTCGGGCTTTTCATTCTGGGCGGCCTGGGGTTTCTCCTGTTGTCCGCCGTGGGCAGTTACCAGACGTATCATTTCACCGAGTCGGTGCAGTTCTGCGGGGAGACCTGTCACACGGTGATGAAGCCCGAAAACGTCGCTTATCACAACGGCTCCCACGCCCGGGTGGCCTGTGTGGAATGCCACATCGGCGCCGGGGCCACCTGGTTTGTAAAATCCAAAATGTCCGGCTCCTACCAGGTTTACGCGGTCATGGCCGACAAGTATTCCCGCCCCATTCCCACCCCGGTGAAAAATCTGCGCCCGGCCCAGGAAACCTGCGAGCAATGCCACTGGCCGAGCAAATTCGTCGGCAATCTCGACCGCACCTTCAACTATTTCCTCGCGGATGCCACCAATACGCCCTATTCCGTCCGGCTGCTGCTCAAGGTCGGCGGGGCCGATCCCACCCACGGTCCCGTCGGCGGCATTCACTGGCACATGAGCGTGGCCAACAAGATTGAATATTATGCCAGCGATGAGGGGCGCCAGAAGATCCCCTATGTGCGCATGACCGATCCGCAGGGCGTGGTCACCGAGTTCCGCACGCCCGGGTTCACCAACACCGTCAGCGAGACCGGCCTCCGCCGGATGGACTGCATTGACTGCCACAACCGGCCCGCGCACCTCTTTGCCACCCCGGTTGACGCCGTGAACCTGGCCGTCTCCCTGGGCAAAATTGACCGTGCTCTCCTGTATATCAAAACCAATGCCGTGGATGTGCTGGCCCGGCGTTACGCCACCACGGACGACGCCCTGAAAGGCATCGCCACCACCCTGGCCGGCCGTTATCCCGGCGATGCCCGCATCATTCCCGCCATCAGCGCCGTGCAGGACATCTACACCAACAACTTTTTCCCGGAAATGAACACCGACTGGCGCTCCCATCCCAGCAACCTGGGCCACAAGGACTGGCCCGGCTGCTTCCGCTGCCATGATGGCGGGCACAAGACCGCCGATGGCAGACGGATGATCCAGGCCGGCGACTGCACCACCTGCCACATCATCCTGGCCCAGGGCACCGGCGCGGCTCTCCTCAACCTCAAGGCCGAAGGCCAAAAATTTATCCACCCTGGCGATGAAATACCCGATGGCTATCTGTGCAGCGATTGCCACAACGGCGGTCCGTAGAGCAATCTCCGGCCTCGTTGTGCGACTCAACCAACCCCCCCTCCGGCGGGGGGTTGCCACCCTTTTTCTCCTGGCCGCGCTCGGGCGCGGCGGGGCGGACGGCCTGGCGGCGACGCCCCCGGTCGCCGATAAATTCTCCAATTCCGACTGTCTGGATTGCCATCTTGATCCGTCCACCACCCGCGTGGTGAACGGCAAAAAAGTGGCCCTCCTGTTCCCCACCAACGTCTTCCGGTTGTCCGTCCACTCCCAGCTTGACTGCGTGGATTGTCATGAAGGCATCAAGGACTTGGTGCATCCCAGTCATCTCCCGCCGCCCAATTGCGCCGGCTGCCATGAAAAAGAGGGCCGGGAATATGCCGGCAGCATTCATGGCGTCAGCCATGCCATGGGCGCCTCCGGTGCGGCCAACTGCTGGGATTGCCACGGCTCGCACGGCATTTTGTCGCCGAAAGATCCTGAATCTTCCGTCTATAAGATGAATCTTCCCGAAACCTGCGCCAAGTGCCACAGCAACGCCGGACTTTCGCAGGAATACCGGATGAAAAACCCGCAGGCGGCCGCCCAATACATGGACAGCGTCCATGGTTATGCCCTCCTGAAAATGGGCTTGATTGTCGCCCCCTCCTGCAATGACTGCCATGGCGTCCACGACATCAAGCGCAGCGTGGACCGGGATGCTCCCATCAACCATGCCAATGTCGCCAAGACCTGCGGCAAATGCCACGTCAACATCGAGAAAACCTACAATCAAAGCATTCATGGCCGGCTCCTGGCCCAGGGCGACTCCCGCGCGCCGGTTTGCACCGACTGCCACACCCCGCATGACATCGTGACGCCGGAGCGCGGCAACTTCAAGGCCGTCGCCGATGAACGCTGCGGCAAATGCCACGCCGACCGGTTGGAACATTATCGCGACACCTACCATGGCAAGGCCATGGCGCTGGGCAGGCCCAACGTCGCCCCCGAAGTGGCCGCCTGTTACGATTGCCACGGTCACCATGACATTCTGCCGCCCTCCGATCCCCGTTCCCATTTGTCCACCAATAATATCGTCGCCACCTGCCAGCAGTGTCATCCGGGCGCGACGATTGGCTTCACCCAGTACCAGCCCCATGCCAATCCGCTCGATGGCAAAAATTATCCCCTGCTGCATTTGGTCTTTCTGGGCATGACCTCGCTCTTGATCGGCACCTTCGTGTTCTTCGGCGCGCACACGGTGGCCTGGCTCGTCCGCGTGACCTTCCTGTACTGGCACGACTCAAAAAAATTCCGCGAACAGAAGATTGCCACCCAGACCGGCGGCGAATGGTTCACCCGGTTTGCGCCCTTTGAACGCTTCCTGCATTTCCTGGTCGTGACCAGCTTTCTCACCCTGGTGGTCACCGGCATGCCGCTGAAGTTTTACTACACCGACTGGGCCAAAACCCTGTTTCATTTCATGGGGGGGCCGGAAACCGCCCGGGCCTTTCACCGGCTCGGCGCCGTGGTGACCTTCATCTATTTCGGCCTGCACCTGGCCTCCCTGGCGGGCAAGGCGTTCCAGGGCCGGAAGCAAACGATTAATCCGCTCACCGGCAAATTCAGTTTCAAACGCCTGTGGAGCGTGCTGTTCGGTCCCGATTCCCTGATCCCCACCATGCAGGACTTGCGGGATATTATCGCGCACAACAAATGGTTCTTTGGCAA
The DNA here is from genome assembly GCA_964618545.1 of uncultured Bifidobacteriaceae bacterium. Taxonomy (GTDB): domain Bacteria; phylum Verrucomicrobiota; class Verrucomicrobiia; order Limisphaerales; family UBA11358; genus UBA11358. The sequence goes on from CAZUBG010000186.1 coordinate 9,258, forward strand.
GGGCCCCAAGCCGGAGTTTGACCGCTGGACCTATTGGGAAAAATTCGACTATTTCGCCGTGTTCTGGGGCGTGGCCATCATTGGCACCTCGGGTTTGATCATGTGGTTCCCGGTCTTTTTCACGCGCTTTCTGCCGGGCTGGATCATTAATATCGCCCTGCTGGTGCATTCGGATGAAGCCCTGCTGGCCGCCGGCTTCATCTTCTCCATCCATTTCTTCAACACGCATTTCCGCATTGAAAAATTCCCCATGGACACCGTCATCTTCTCCGGCCGCATCTCCAAGAATGAAATGCTCCATGAACGCCGCCGCTGGTACGATCGTCTGGTGGCGACCGGCAGGCTGGATGATTTCCGCGTGCGGGACGAGTGGTTGCGTTGGAGAAGCATTGCCCGCACCTTCGGCTACGCCTTTTTCGGCCTGGGCCTGGTCTTGCTCGTGCTCATCATCTATGCCATGACCGTCCGGTTGACCCATTGATTTTTACCATTTCCCTTTAAAATCCCGTGCCGTATTGTACGACCCTGTGGCACGGAATATTTTAATGGAAAGTTTGCTGGTGACCCTCGCCGGGGTGGTGTTCGCCCTGGCCGCCAACCAATTCTCCCCGCGCGGACTGAGCCTGACCCGGAACTATTTCCCAGCCACCGATGGTTCCGGGGCTTCCGTCGTCCGGGAAAGTCCCGTCAACGCCACCCATCAAACCCCCGCCGAAGCCCTGCTCACGCAAATCAAGGCGCGCGGCCTGCAACTGGCGTCCAGCAGCCAGGTGGTCGCCTGGTTTCATGATCCCCGCCGCCAGACGCACAAGCTTGTGTTCATTGACGCCCGCAACGACGAGGATTTCCAAAAGGGCCGCATCCCCGGCGCCTGGCTGTTCGATCCCTACCATCCGGAACAATACTTCACCAACATCATTCCCGTCTGTCAGGCGGCCGAGCAAATCGTGGTTTATTGCCACGGGGGGGATTGCGACGACAGCCTGACCGCCGCCGGTCTGTTGCTCGACATCGGCATTCCCGGCTCCAAAATTGCCATTTATGGCGGAGGCATGAACGAGTGGCCGGACACCGGGCTGCCGGTGGAGACCGGAGTGCAAAACAGTGCCAAATCCCGCAAGGAGGAGGCTCCATGAACCCATCTGATAACGCTGTGAACAAAGCCTGGCTGGAAACGGCCGGCCTGCTCGCGCGCTGGATTTTGGGCGGAACCTTCATTTTTACCGGCGGCTTCAAGGCACTGCATCCGGTGGATTTCCTCAAGCTGGTCCGGCAGTATGAACTGGTCCACAGTCCCCCGGCCCTGGATGCCATTGCGGCTTTGCTGCCGTGGTTTGAGCTGGCCTGTGGTCTGCTGCTCGTGGCGGGAATTATGGTGCGCGGTGCGGCGCTGGTCTCGTTCATGATGCTGGTCCCGTTTACGGCGGCCATTTTACACCGGGCGCTGATCCTCAAGACGGCCCTGGCCGTTTCCCTCTGTGCCGTCAAATTTGACTGCGGTTGCGGCACCGGCGAGGTGTTTGTCTGTCATAAATTATTGGAAAATGCCCTGCTGCTGGGCTTGTCCCTCTGGCTCATCGCCGGGGCCGGCCGCAAAGGATGCCTGCGGTATGCGTTGAAAAATGAACGGGTTGAGCTTCAATCCTCTTAAAAAACTGGCCGCACAACCCGTTATTGCCCGTTATTGCAATCCCACTTGAGCATCAGCGCGGGAAGGCGCAAAGCGTCCTGAAGTACGGCAGCCCTCTGCCGCTTTGGCGGGCAAGCATCCCACCACCCCGGCCATCCCTTCCGTCAACCCCCGGCGAAACCATTCCCCTCCCCGGGGGAGAAGGCCGGGATGAGAATTCGCCCAAACGAAATTTCGCGCTTTGAACCCCTGAATCTGGGAGACAGTTCACGGAAAGGCGTTTTTTTCGTACCGCAGACTTCCAAGTCTGCCGTATCGCGGGTTTCCCAACCCGCAGACCGTTCGCCAACCTGGCGCGCCCGACCCACCGACAAGCCCGCCGATGGGTAATCGGCTGGATCGTCGGCCTGTCCGCCATCG
>CAZUBG010000187.1:0-11135 GCA_964618545.1 uncultured Bifidobacteriaceae bacterium
GCCCGGGCCGGGTCTTATTTCAGGCGCCGCCGCAATTCAGCAGGGTTCCGCGCGCCGTGCCAGACCGCCAATACGACGACCTCGCAAAACTCCACGTTGATAGTGAAATAAACCGAGCAAGGCCATGGGTCGGGAATTTTCGCTTTGCGGGTCAGGCGCGTGACCCGGGGAAAACGCTCCGGCTGTTGGGAGAGGGTTTGCAGGAAGGTGCGGATTGCGTCATCCAGTCGCAGGCCAACACCGGGTTCGTGTTTCTCATACCAGTCAACCGCCTGATTCCAATCTCGTTTGGCTTCGGCTTCCGCGATGACTTTGAACGTCATTTCCTAACGAGCAGGCGTTTTTTGATTTCAGCGGAGACTTCTTCGATCGGCGTTCCACGCCCGGGATGCTTCAGGGCGTCTTCGGCGCGACGGTCGAGCTCGGCGGCCTGTTCGGGCGTCAATTCGCCGTCAAATTTATCACGGAGCAGTTCGAAGACTTCGCGTTGTTCTTCAAACGGAAGCTTCTCCAACTGTGCCAAAACTTGGGCCGCACTCATGACTTTAATCTACCCCGACGGCGGCCCCGCGCAAGCCGCGTTTTCCAAGCAACGCCCGGGCCGGGTCTTATTTCAGGCGTCGCCGCAATTCAGCGGGATTCCGCGCGCCGTGAAAGACGGAAACGATGCCGATGAAATCAGGTCTGACACGGAAAAAGACGCTGTAATTTTTGAAAATCCCGACTCTGGCCACGCGAATCGTCTGGCTGACAGGCTTGAATCGTTCGGGGTTTTGCAAGATAAGTTGAACCGTCGCGTGGACTGCGTCTTCAAACCGGTCTCCCAATCCCGGTTGCTGCCCGTCATACCAAACGACAGCCTCTTCAAATTCAAGCCGGGCCTGCAGGTCGAAGATTACTTGGCGAGACATGAACGGCCCTTGATTCGCTCCTTCAATTCCGCCCGAACCTGTTCCCATGAAATTCCGCTTTGCGGATTGCGCGCCAGTTCCTCGCCGCGCCGTTCAAACTCGGCGATTTGTTCCGGCGTCAATTCGCCGTCAAATTTATCACGAAGCAGTTCGAAGACTTCGCGTTGTTCCTCAAACGGAAGCTTCTCCAACTGTGCCAAAACTTGGGCCGCACTCATGACTTTAATTTACCCCGTTGGCGTCCCGGCGCAAGGAGAGAAGCGGGGCGAACTCCCGTTTGCCGCCACGGCGTTTATGTTTGGTTCGAGCCACACTCCAGCGCCGGTTAACCCTGCGGGGGTGCTGCGGGTCACAGACCCGCGCTCCGGATTATCCCGATGAACACGCGCGCCAAACGTTTTTTGTTGCTGGCCCTTCTGGTGGCGGCAGGGGCGTCGTATTTTTCGGCGCTGTATAATCGTTACTATCTGGGCGTGGCCATTGATGTGGGGATCAACATCATTCTGGCGGTGAGCCTGAATCTGATCAACGGGCACACGGGGCAGTTCAGCCTGGGTCATGCGGGTTTCATGGCGGTGGGGGGCTATATGGCGGCGTCCCTCACGCTGGGGCTGGGGCCCAAACTGCCGCCGGCGCTGGAGCCGGTGTTATTTGTGGGCGCGCTGCTGGCGGGAGGATTGCTCGCGGCGCTGGCGGGACTGGCGGTGGGGGTGCCCACGCTGCGCCTGCGCGGGGATTATCTGGCGATTGTCACCCTGGGCTTTGGCGAAATCATCCGGGTGATTTTGCAAAACATGGAATGTGTGGGCGCGGCGAGCGGACTGAAGGGGATTCCCCACGAAACGACTTTGTTCTGGGTGTTCGGGCTGGCGGCGGTGACGGTGTATGTGGTCGGCTGCCTGGTCAGCTCCACTTATGGGCGCGGCTTCATTGCGGTGAAGGATGACGAGGTGGCGGCGAGCGCCTGCGGCATCAACCCCACGCGCTACAAAGTCACGGCGTTCGTGATTGGCGCGTTTTTTGCAGGCATCGCGGGCGGGCTGTACGCGCATCACAAGCAGTTTCTTTCGCCGACGGGCTTTGATTTCATGAAGTCCATTGACATTGTGGTGATGGTGATCCTGGGGGGCATGGGGCGGACGGCGGGGGTGATTCTGGCCGCCATTCTGCTGACGCTGCTGCCGGAATTTCTGCGGCCCTTTGCCGAATACCGGATGATCATTTATTCCCTGCTGATCATCGGCCTGATGATCGCGCGGCCGCAGGGGTTGTTTGGGTTTGGCCGCAACAAACCGGCATGAACCGCACCCCAGCATAACCATGGCCGCCCTGCTCCAGCTTGATCAAGTGACGATCCGTTTCGGCGGATTGACGGCGGTGTCGGACTTGAACCTGGCGATTGGGCCGGGCGAACTGGTGGGTTTGATCGGGCCGAACGGGGCGGGGAAAACCACGGCGTTCAACCTGGTGACCGGGGTTTATCAGCCAACGACCGGGACGATTACTTTTGATGGCCGGCCGACGGCGAAGCTCAAGCCGCACGAGCTGGCGCGGCTGGGGATTGCGCGCACGTTCCAGAACATCCGGCTGTTTGCCAGCCTGAGCGTGTTTGACAATGTGCGCGCGGCGGTGCAACTGCACCGTCCGCACGGGATCAGCAACGCGCTCTGGCGCGGGCGGGGATTTAACGAAGGGGAAGCCGCCGTGACGCGGCAGGTAATGGAACTGCTGGAGATTTTCGGGCTGGGCGGGGAGCGCGATCAACCGGCAAAGTTTCTGCCATACGGCGACCAGCGGCGGCTGGAAATTGTCCGGGCACTGGCCACGCGTCCCAAACTGCTGCTGCTGGACGAACCGGCCGCCGGGATGAACCCCACCGAGAAGACCGAGCTGACGCGGCTGATCCGGTTCATCCAGGAGAAATTTCAAATCTCGGTGCTGCTGGTGGAGCATGACATGCAGGTGGTCATGGGCATTTGCCAGCGGGTGGTGGTGCTGGATTACGGGGTGAAGATCGCGGAGGGTTCGCCGGAGGCGGTGCGGCAGGATCCGAAAGTGATTGAGGCGTATCTGGGAGACTGAACCCGGCCCGGATCATGACCGGCGTCGTAATTCATCGGTGGCCGGGGCTTGATCCAGATTTTCAAAACCTCTGTCCAACAACTGTTCCAACTCCGGCGTCATCACCACTTCCATCCCCCGGCGGTGGGCTTGATGCTCGCGCAGGGCCTCGATCACAGCCTCGTCCGAACCTTTATGGCCATTTGTTTGAACCAGTTCGGCGACATCGTTTTCGAGATTTCGCGGTAAAGCGACGTTCATGGTCTCAATTCGTCGCCCAACAATTCCAACAAAAAGCCACGGAATAACGCATAGGGGGAATCAATCCAGTCCCGCCTCCTTTTTCACTTGAGACCAAGGGATGCGCGGCTTGTTTCCGTGAGCGCGCTTGGCGCGTTCAATGGTCCGGGCATCCTCCACGTCTTCGACCGTCTGGCGCATCCGGTGCAACAGGGATTTGGCCTCGGTCAATTGTTTGCCCAATTGCACCCAGGCTGGCTGTGATTTATTTGGCGCTGCCGTTGCATTACTCATAAATGTCCTTCCGGTCACCCACATCATAAACCACAATTGTTCCGCCCTCCAATTCAAAAAGGACGCGGAAATTTCCGGCCCGGAGCCGGTATTTGTTTTTGAAACCCTTGAGCTTTTTGACATCCGCAGTCCAGTCGTCCTGCAGTCGGTCAATTTTTCCGCCAGGCAAACGCCGAACCTCCTTGGGCAGCGCCCGCAGTTGGGCAAGCGCCACCGGTAGGAATTCAATCTGATAACACATGGGTAAAATGGCTTTTAAGGGAAAAACGGCGGGCGTCAAGAATTGATTCTGCCGTGAATGGCAAAGTGGTAAAGTAAAGAGGCCATTGGCCACGGCGAAATTGACACGGCCTTCCCGCCTCTGACATCTTCCGACATGGAGTGATAAATGCTTGAAATCAAAAATCTCGCGGTCAGCTACGGGGCGATCAACGCGCTGCATGGGATTTCCCTGTCCGTGGAGCGGGGAAAGATCGTGACGCTGATTGGCTCCAACGGCGCGGGCAAGAGCACGACGCTGCGGGCCGTTTCCGGGCTGGTCAAAGTGAAGTCAGGGGAAATCCGCTATGAATCGGCCAGTCTGGCCGGGCTGCCGCCGCATGAGATTGTCAAACGCGGGCTGTGCCATGTGCCGGAGGGGCGGATGATTTTTGCCAATCTGACGGTGGTGGAAAACCTCCGCATGGGGGCGTATCTGCAGCCCAGTGCGGCCGTGATCCGGCGGGAGCTGGACCTGGTCTTTGCGACCTTCCCGCGCCTGCGGGAGCGGGAGGGGCAAATCGCCGGGACGCTGAGCGGGGGCGAGCAGCAGATGCTGGCGATTGGCCGGGCGCTGATGAGCAAGCCCCGGTTTCTGCTGCTGGATGAGCCGTCACTGGGCATCGCGCCGCTGCTGGTGAAGACGATTTTCGAGAAGATTGTGGAGATCAACCGCCAGCAGGGCATCACGATTCTGCTGGTGGAGCAGAATGCGAATCTGGCGCTGGAGATTTCGCACTACGGCTATGTGCTGGAAACAGGGCGGATCATTCTGGCGGACGACTCGGCCAAACTGCGGCAGAATCCGCAGGTGAGGAACGCGTATCTGGGAGGGTGAACGGTGGAAAATCCAAGTTTCCAAAGATCATTCAAGCATCAACTTCGCGCTTGAAACAATTCCAGTCCATGGGATAATCCCATTATGAAACTGGTTGCCGACAATCATGGGCGCATCTGCTCCGCAGAACTGTTTCCGCCGCGCACGGCCTTTGACGCCTCCCGCCAGCCTGATGGGAGTGTGCGCGTGGTGGAACTGGTGGAAAAGGAAGTCCCCTTGGTGAAACCAGTCCGCACCCGGGAAGGTTTCCTGATGTTGCCGGTGAACCCCAGCCGGGAATCCATCCGAGCCGTCCTCCGTGCCGACCGGGACGCCCGATGAGCGCCTATTGGGACAGTTCGGCCGTGATTGAAGCCTGCGCGAACCAAGGGTTGCGGGTCCGATTGCATCGGGAACGGGGATTGACCCGCACCCACACCCTGGCGGAGGTCTTCTCCACCCTGACCGGTGGCAACCTGGCCTTCCGGTTGGATGCGGATGCCGCGGCTCAAACCATTGCCAATCTCGCCGCTGATTTGGATTTTCACGATCTTACCGCAGGTGAGGTTTTGCAGGCCTTGAAGGAAGCGCGAAAAAAAGGCGTCCGGGGCGGACGCATTCACGATTATTTGCACGCCGTGGCGGCACAGAAATCCGGCGCAAAAAAACTGCTCACCCTCGATAAAAATGATTTCACCGATTTGACGAAGGTTGAAATCGAGCAAGTCTGACAAAGGCCGCTTTGGTTTGATCCCCTCCCCTCAAACTCAGAGTTTGAGATGAAAGCCGAGACGGTTGAGTCCGGCGGTCAGGGCCAGGATTGCGACTCCGCAACCGGCGGACCGGGCGCAGGCCCAGAACAAGTTTGGCTCTGCGAGGTGATCATACCAGTCGCCCAGGTGCAGGACGCCGAGAAAGGATTCCAGCCCCTCGCTGATCAGATACGCCAGCAGCACGTTTTGGCCGGCCACGGCCAGCGGTTTGCTGAAGACGGTGATCCGCCGGACATCCGCGAGCAGGTAACAGATCAACCACAGCGCTGCCGTAATCGCGCAGGACCACAGGCACCAGGCGGGAGTGGCCTCGTCTTTGCTGATTCCATAAAGACCGTTCACCAGCACGGCGGCCGCCGCGAACCCGCCCATGAAGAACAGGGTGAAACGCAGGCGCGCGCCGACGGCGGCGGTTTCGGCCGTCAAGAGAACGGTGGCCAGAAGCATGCCGGACACGGTGATGGCCGGGTGGGAACCCAGGGTGCCGCCGAGATCAACCCAGTGGGAAAGGAAGCAGTTGTCGAACAAGCCATTTTTATCCGCCGGATAGAGACACAGGAGCAAAACCACGCAGCCAAGCAGGGCGGTGCGCCGGGTGCGAAACAGCAAAAATACCAGGGACCCGACGGCGTAGGCCCAGCCAATCAGTCCGAGGATGCCATACCAGCCATGGTGGATGGCGAAGGGCGACAGGGTGAGGATGCGGTGGTCGTGTTTGCCACGGAAAGCCAGGGCCAGCCAGAAAATCCCCGCCAACCCCACGCCGCGCAGGAAAAGCGTGGTCCGCCGCCAGGACCGGGGTGTTTCCGCCGGGGGCTGCGTCCGCATCGGCGGGGTGAGCTCGCAGAAAGCCAGCAGGGCGCTCAGGTACATTAGCGCCGTCCACCCGGTGGCCGGCCAGCCCATCGCGGTCGTGTTGGGCGATTCATTCACCATCATGATGCCCAGCAGCAGCAGTGACAGGGTGCGAACTACGGTATGCAGTAAGATCCGGCCCGGCGCCTCTCCCCGCGCCAGCCGCGAGCCGAGGGCGAAGGGGATGGACATTCCGACAATGAACAGAAAGGCCGGAAAGACCAGATCCACGAACGTCATGCCGCTCCCGGCAGCGTGCCGGTCGCTGAAATGGACCATCCAGTCGGGCACGACCCGGTCATTGCCGGCGAGATCGTTCACAAAAATCATCAGGAACATGACCAAGCCCCGCAGGGCGTCAATGGACATGATGCGGGGCGGACGAAGGGCGGACGTGGCGGAGGATTCAGTCATTTGGCATGGGTGAACCCTTGAAAAATCCGCGTGAAATCCCATGGTTTTTGCGGGATGCCGCTGCTGTGGTCGCCGTCAGGCGAACCGGATGGGCCGCAGTCGCGGTTGCTGCACCAGAAGGAAAGACTGCAAACCCAGGGCCGGGCGACCGCCCAGTCTTTCAACGACCGGGCATCCGCCAGCGTGAAGATTTCGGACTTCACATCGTTTTGGCCGATGTCCGGGGTGAGGCCGATCTGGATTTGCGGATCAATGGCCGCGCATTGTTCACGGGCCCTGAGCGCGCTCGCAATGGAGACATCGCTCATCTTTTTTCCACGGGAAAATTCCGGGCCAAAATCCATGGTCATGACATTGGCGGAATGCACCCGCACGCCCCTGGCCCGGGCGTCGGCGAGCAGATTCCGGGCATCTTCGGAAAGGCCGTCCGGGTCCACGGGCAGCGTATATGAAAGGATCAGTCCGGGATGGCTGGCCTGCAAACCGGCCAGGGCGGTGTTGCGGCGTTCGTTGGCGCGGGTGTTTTCCAGCGCTCGGCCTTCAATGTCAAAATCCAGCCAGGAGAAGTGATAGCGGTCCAGCACGGATTCGTATTTGGCCTGCAACACGGCGGCGTTGGTTTCCACGAGCGCCAGTTCCCGGCCGGTCTCGCCGCCAAAAGAGACGATGACCTCCCCGCCGCGGGCTCGAAGGCCGCTGATTTGACCGGCATACAGGTTGTTCGTCACCGGGATACGTCCGTCCCAGGCGGGGTTCCGGTGCTGGTCGGCAATAATGAAGGCGAGCGTATAATATTTTTGGCCGCAATCATGGTCGCACCGGGCCAGCAGGGAGCCATCGTCCGCGCCCAGATACAGGTAGGGGGCAAACACCCGGTCCGGCCAGCCGGACGCCCGCAGCGGAAAAGTGGCCGCGGCCAGCAGGGCGAAAACCGCCGCACAGCCGGAAAGGACGTTGTTGACGCCGGACGGAAAACACCCGCGGGTGGCATACTTCTTCGGAAACGCAAAGTGCGTCATAAAATGTTCCGGAATGAAAGGTGCGTCAGCGCGTTTCTCATGGAACCCATGACCGATGGTTCTTTGAGAACGGCCGCCGCCGCCCGTTTTGAACACGGTGTTTGCATTGAGTTCGGCACAGAATGTGGCTGCGGTCAGTCCGGTTCAAGCTGGAAAAGTGCGGGGAATGACTTTTGCAGGCTTGCCGTGGCCGGGCAAATTAAGGACATTCTCCACCGCATGGCGAGCGGGAGTGAACATTTTTGCACCCGGGTTGTCTTTTGTTTGTTGGGATTTTTAAAATTGACGACGGGGTTTGTCCTCTAATAATTAAATGTCGCATCCGTCGGTTGGAATATGAATTTGAGCTCTGCCAATCAATTGGCCCGTGGCCGGCGCTGGAAGACGGTGTTTTTGGCGCTGGTGGCGGGTTGCGTCTGCTGGGGATGGACGGCCGGGGCCGTCACGTTCACCACGTCGCTGGATCGTGACATGATCAATCTGGGGGAAACGGCCGAGTTGTCGCTGACGTTTGAGGGCGGCGGGCCCCAGGGGAGTCCCACGCTGCCGAACATCCCCGGGCTGAGTTTCGCCTATGTGGGGCCTTCGAGCCAGTTCAGCTTTGTCAACGGCCAGACGAGTTCGACCATCACGCATCATTTTACGGTGACCGCCCAGCGGCCCGGCGTGTACACCATCCCCGGCCTGGCCATTGAGGTGGATGGAAAGCGGCTCTCCAGCCGGCCTTTGAAGCTGACGGTTTCCCAGTCCGGCACCCCCTCGGACACGGAAATCAGCTCGGGCTCGCAGGTGGCCTTTGTGAAACTGGCGCTGCCCAAGCGGGATTTGTATGTCGGCGAAGTGACCACGGCGGAACTGCAACTCTGGCTGCGCGACGATGTGCAAAACTTCGGCAACCTGCAGTTGCCCTCGCTGCCGGCGGATGGTTTCAACCTGGGCAAAATGACGGAGCGTGCGCGTTACCGCTCGCAGCAGGGCAACCACGCTTACACGGTCGTTCCCATCGCCATCACGCTGACGGCCACCAAGAGCGGCACGCTGAGCCTGGGCCCGCTCACGGTGCAACTGGTGATTGTGCTGCCTTCTTCGGACCGGGGCGGGGATCCGTTCTTCCGGATGTTCAATTCCGGTGAACAGAAACAGATCTCCCTCAGCACCGAAACGTACAATGTGCAGGCGCTCAAGTTGCCGGGCAACGCGCCCGCCGGTTTCAACGGGGCCATCGGCCGGTTCACCATGACGGTGGCGGAGGGGCCCACGAACGTGTCGGCGGGCGATCCGATCACGGTGCATGTGCGGATTGAGGGCCAGGGCGCGCTGGACACCGTCAGCCTGCCGGATTTTTCCGCTTGGAACGGTTTCAAGGCCTATCCCCCCACAGCCAAAACCGAATACTCGGACCAGCAGGGGTTGGACGGGGCCAAAACGTTTGAACAAATTGTCACTCCGCAAAACCAGGAGGTCCGGGAATTGCCGGCGTTTTCCTTCACTTATTTTGACCCGGAACAAAAAGCCTATGAGACGGTTTCGCAACCGGCCCTGCCAATCACCGTTCGCGCCGCCGGCGCGGCCCCGGTGCCGAGCATTGCCGTCACCAAGCCGGCCGCCCAGGACAACTCGCCGGCGCAACAGGACATTCTGCCCGTCAAACAGAAACTCGGCCGGCTGGTGGCCACCGGTTCGCCCCTGTTGGCACGGCCGGGGTTTCTCGCGTTGCAAAGCCTGCCGGTGCTGGCGTTTCTGGCCGCCCTGGTCTGGCGTTTGCGCGCGGACAATCTGGCGAACAACCCGCGCCTGCGCCGGCAACGCCAGGTGGAGCAACTGGTCCGCGCCGGGCTGGTGGATTTGCGGAAATTTGCCGCCGACAATAATTCCGAACAGTTTTTCGCCGCGCTCTTCCGCTTGTTGCAGGAACAATTGGGCGAGCGGCTGGATTGTCCGGCGTCGGCCATCACCGAATCGGTGGTGGATGAAATGGGCGCGCTGTCGGCGCCGACCGCGACGCTGGCGGCCTTGCGGGAGCTGTTTCAATCGTGCAACCAGGCCCGCTACGCCCCGGTGCGCGACCGGCAGGAACTGGCGGCCGTGGCGGACAAATTCGAAACCGTCACCCGCGAATTACAATCGTTGAAAGCATGAAACTTAACGCAAAAGCGGAAAGAAAAAAGCAGGAATGCGGGGAACACACGCCGGGCGGTGAGGCGGTTCTGCACGGGGGCAATTTGCCTTCAAGTCGCAAATATTGCAGGACGCTGGCCCTGTTCCTGATGGTTTGCACCTTGATGGCCGGCGTCAGCCGCGCCGCCGCGGATGTCAGTGCGGAGTTCAGCGCGGCGAACAAGTTGTACGCCGAAGGAAAATTCAAGGAGGCCGCCGGGGCCTGGGAACAAACCATTCAGGAAACACGGACGACCGGATCGGCTTCGGCAGCGCTGTACTTTAATTACGGCAACGCGGAATTCAAGCTCGGCCGTCTTGGCCGGGCCATCGCCGCCTATCGTCACGCCGCGCTGCTCACCCCGCGCGACAGCGACGTGCTGGGAAATCTGGAGTTCGCCCGGGATCAGGTGCAGGGAGCGACCGTGCGTCCGGGCCGCTGGCAAAGCTGGGTCGGGGCGCTCACGCTGAACGAAGGCACCGGTCTCACGGCGGGCGCCTTTTGGCTGATGTTCCTCCTGCTGGCGGTGAAGCAACTCCGCCCCGCCCTTGCGCCCAGACTGCACGGCGTCACGCTGGCCGCCGTCGGGGCCACGGTTCTTTTTGGGGCCGTGCTGGCCGTGCAGGCGACGGGGCATTTTAGCCGGCGGACGGCCGTGGTGATTGAGTCCAATGTCATTGCCCGCAGCGGGCCTTTTGACGAGGCACAGAATGCCTTTGCGGTGCATGACGGCGCGGAGCTCACCGTGTTGGACCGGCACGATGACTGGTATCAAGTGGCTGACGGCGCCGGCAAAACCGGCTGGCTGCCCCGCAGGCAGGTGGAATTGTTGCCCGGGGCCTGAGCCCCGGCTGGAAAATGATTTGCCATGAAGCTGATTTTTTTGAACACCAGACCCCAAACCCCTGTCCATCTGTAAAATCTGATATCAAATGAATACCGGAATCTCCGCCATCAATGAAGCGGTCAAGGACGCCAGCGCGTTCACGCAACCGCTGTTTAACGAACTCGGCAAAGTCGTGGTCGGCCAGCAATATCTGGTCGAGCGGCTGGTCATCGGCCTGCTCGCCAACGGCCACGTCCTGCTCGAAGGCGTGCCCGGCCTGGCCAAAACCCTCTCCGTCAAATCCCTGGCCGCCACCCTCTCGGTCAAATTCTCGCGCCTGCAGTTCACGCCGGACATGCTGCCCGCCGACGTCATCGGCACGCAGATCTACAACCCGCAGTCCGGCGGCTTCACCACGCGCAAGGGCCCCGTCTTCGCCAACCTCATTCTGGCCGATGAAATCAACCGCGCGCCCGCCAAGGTGCAGAGCGCGCTGCTCGAAGCCATGC
>CAZUBG010000188.1:0-11064 GCA_964618545.1 uncultured Bifidobacteriaceae bacterium
CGGCCGAGGCGGACGCAAACAAATTCGCCTGGCTGGAGGCCACCATGCGCACGGTTGAGGTCGAACAATTCTGCTCATGATCCGCGTGCAACAGAAAAATCAAATCCAGGGCCTTCACCACCTCCGGCTTGATTTCATAATCCTCGTACGGCGAGGAAAAGAGCATGTGCAGAAAATTCGCCGTATATTTGTAGGCCTTTTTGGGGTAGATCAGCGGCAGCCCATGGGATTTGCGGTAGGAATACGCGGCAATCGTGCGCACCTGCGAAATCAATTTGGCTGCGCACACGTCAAACTCCGGCCGGGTTTTCTGCTGGTACATGAGCTTCTCGTCAAAGCAGCTCGCCGCATTGATCATCGCCGAAAGAATCGCCATCGGATGCGCGCCGGTCGGAAAGCCCTCGAAGTGAAACTTCATGTCCTCATGCAGATACTGATGATCCGTCAGCGCATCGGAAAACGCCCGGAGTTCCTTGGAGGTGGGCAGCTTCCCGTATATCACCAGGTACGCCGTCTCCACGAACGTGGAGCGCTCCGCCAGTTCCTCAATGGCAATCCCGCGATACCGCAGGATCCCCTTGTCCCCATCAATGAACGTGATGCTGCTCTTGCAGGAACCCGTGTTGCCGTACCCTTCGTCCAGCGTGATATGACCGCTGGCCGTCCGCAGATCGGAGACATCCACCGCTTTTTCCCCCTCGCTTCCCTCCACCACGGGCAGCGTAAATGTCTTCCCATCCAGTTCCAGTTTTGCCTCGTTGCTCATATGCTCCTTATATCGTTGATTAATCGGTCAATGAACCATGCGTATAATTTGCTGGCAAAAACAAAATTTGGCAAGCCATGAAAAGCAGATTTTTCAAAAATAAGTTTCCGCTTTTGCTTTTCCGGTTTCCGCCTTAACTTGCCTCCCGCAAATGGCACTTAAATTGTTCAACACCCTGTCGCGCTCGGTTCAGACCTTCACGCCGCTCGATCCCGGTGGCCGCCAGGTCGGCCTGTATTGCTGCGGCCCGACGGTTTATGATTTCGCCCACATCGGCAACTGGCGCACCTTCGTCTTCGCCGACCTCGTCCGGCGCCACCTCGAATTCAGCGGCTTTGATGTCACCCACGTCATGAACATCACCGACGTCGAGGACAAAATCATCCGGCGCGTCCGCGAGCAGAAAACCACCCTCGCCGCCTTCACCGGCCCGTATGAGACCGCTTTCCTCGATGATTTGAAGTCCCTCGGCTGCCACCACCCCCACCACAAGCCGCGCGCCACCGAACACATCCCCCAGATCATCGCCCTCATCGAAAAACTCCTCGCCCGCGGCGTCGCCTACCAGGCCCCGGACCGTTCCGTCTACTTTAGCATTGATAAATACCGCGGCTGCGGCTGCCAGTACGGCCAGTTGCTCAAATTGAATTTTGACGAAATGCGCGCCGGCGAACGCGTCAAAAGCGACGATTACGCCAAGGAATCCGTGGCCGATTTCGCCCTCTGGAAGGCCCGTGTGCCCGAGGATGGCGACGTCTTCTGGCCCAGTCCCTTTGGCGAAGGCCGACCCGGCTGGCACATCGAATGCAGTGCCATGAGCATGAGCATCCTCGGAGCCGGATTCGATCTGCACCTGGGCGGCGAAGACCTGATTTTCCCACATCACGAAGACGAAATCGCGCAGAGTGAAGGGGCCACCGGCCGGCCCTTTGTCAAATACTGGCTCCACGGGGCGCACCTGCTCGTGGAAGGCAAAAAAATGAGCAAATCACTCGGCAATTACTTCACCCTCCGCGATTTGCAGGCCCGCGGCTACACCGGACGCGAAGTGCGCTGCCTGCTCCTCAGCGCCCATTACCGCGAAACCTTCAATTTCACCCTCGAAGGCCTCGCCGGGGCCAAAACCGCCCTGGCCCGCATTGATGAGTGCGTCGCCAAACTGCGAAACCTGGCCGGGACCACCGCCGCCGCACCCGAAGGCGAATTGGTCGGCTCATTTCAGACAGCGATGGATGACGACCTGAATATCTCCGCCGCCTGGGGCACCGTCTTTGAATGGGTGCGGAAAATCAACCGGGCCCTGGCCGAAGACTCCCTCACCGTCGCCGGGGCGGCGTCCGCTCTGGCCGCCTGGGAAAAAATCAATACCGTCTTGGGCATTGGCCTGGCCGCCGAAACCCAAACCCCGGTCGGATTGCTGGCGCTGGTCAGTGAACGCCAGGCGGCGCGCCAGGCGAAGAACTTTAAGCGCTCCGACGCCATCCGCGACGAATTAAAGGCCAAAGGCTGGGTCATTGAAGACTCCCCCAAAGGCCCGCGCTTGAAAAAATTGTGACCCCGGGACGATTTATCACGTTTGAGGGCGTCGAAGGCTGCGGCAAATCCACGCAGGTCCAATGGCTGGCCGAACACCTCGGCCGGTCGGGCCACCGCGTGCGGGTGCTGCGCGAACCCGGCGGCACCCCCATTGGCGAGGAAATCCGGCATACCCTCAAACACAGTCCCCACAACGCCGCCATGACCCCCGAGGCCGAACTGCTGCTCATGAATGCCAGCCGCGCCCAACTCGTCCGCGAAATCATCCGGCCCGCCCTCGCCGCCGGGGAAATCATTGTCTGCGACCGCTTTTACGATTCCACCACCGCCTACCAGGGTTACGGACGCGGACTCGACTTGCCCGGGGTCCGGGCCATCATTGACTTTGCCGTGGGCGACACCCGGCCGGATTTGACCCTCATCCTGCGCGTCCCCCCGGAAGTCAGCGCCGCGCGCCTCCGCTCCCGCCAGGCCGGACAGCCCGTCGTGCGCGACCGCATCGAAGAAGCCGGCCAGGCCTTTTTCCAACGGGCCGCGCTGGGCTTTGACGCCATTGCCGCCGCCGAACCCGCACGCGTGCGGATCATGGATGGGGCGGGCGGCGTCGAAGCCGTGGCCGCCCGCATCTGGGCCCAAGTTCAACCACTGCTCCACTGACAGGCATGGGGCCACGCGTCCCGTAACAGCGCGCCAGATCTGCACCATATGGGCATCCGTGGTTTTCAAATTCGACGGCGGGGACGAGGCGTTTTTTTGTACCGCAGACTTCCAAGTCTGCCGTATCGCGGGTTTCCCAACCCGCAGGCCGTCCGACGAGTTGGCGCGCCCGGCCCACGGACAGGCCCGCCGATTAAGAAATCGGCGATCCAGCCGGTTGGCCACGCGGAGCGGGATGTGGTACGCCCGCACAAGATGCCTACAAGGTGCAGAGTTCTCTGCCGCTTTTGCCGGCAACAGTTCATGCACCCCGGTCATCCAATCTGTCCCCCCCCGGACGAACCATTTCGCCATTGGCGATCAGCTATTCTGGCCCCGGAGAAATCGGATACAGTAAATACATCCCATGGCTCCCATGCCTCCCATCCGACCAACCCAATCATCAAAGCTGACAAACCATCGGTCCTGTTTCCACGACCGAAAGGGCGTAGCGGCAAACTGGCGTTTGCCGCACTTTTATTAACCTCGCGATGTTCGACAACTCAAATTGTGGTCTTTCTGTAAAGCTGGCCATGGTTCTCCTTCGCCCGGGAAAGAAGGCCGGGATGCCGCCCCTACTCACACGTCAGCCGCGTAATCCGTTCCTGCAACTGGTTTTGCCAGCGGTTGAAATACCCAAACAACCGGTACAACTCCTCCAATCCCGCCAGCGTCGTAGAGGAGCGCACGTCCGGATGCGCCAGCCATTCCTGATCCAGCACTTCCAGCCGGGCGTCCAGTTCCCCCCGCAAATCACCCAGTTTCTTTTGCCAGGCCTGAAGACGCCCAATCCAATCCTGGGCGCGCTCAAACCATTGGATTTTCAGCAACGGCGAGGTGACCCTGCCTTGTTCCAACAGAAACGCATCCGCCTCCCGGCACAGCCCGGCCACGCCCGCAAACAAATCCGCCAGCGCCGGAGGGATGGTCTGGATGTCCGCCGGTTTGGTCCCCCGCTCCAATTCCAGCAAATGCAGCAGCCGCGATTTGGGTTCGGCCAGACAAACATACGCCGCATTCAATTCCGCATAATGCCGGTTGGCGGCGGCTCTTTCTTCCGCCCCGGCATGATGGAACCGATCCGGGTGCAACTCGGCGGCCAGCCGGAGAAATTTTTGCCGGAGCCGGTCCGCCGCCAGGCCGGGCCGGCGCGGTTCATCGAGCAGGCTGAAATAATCCGTCACGCCGTGAAACTTTCGCCGCAGGAACAACTCGTCGCCGCATTGGGGTTTTTCACCTTGAACCCCCCGTCCAGCGAACTGACGTAATCCAGTTCACTGCCGGTCACATAAAGCGCGCTTTTGGGGTCCACCACCACGCGCACCCCGGCGCTTTCCACCAGAATGTCGCGGTTGGCGGGGCCGTCCTGCAAATCCATTTTGTATTGGAGCCCCGAGCAGCCGCCGCCGACCACCGCCACCCGCAGCACCCCGTTGGGACGGCCCTGTTTGGTGAGCAGCGAGGTGACTTTCAGCGCCGCGTTCGCGGTGAGCCTGACCAGCCGTTCATCCCCCGTGCGAAACGCCGGGGCGGCGGTGTTTTTGGTGGTAATACCGGCAATCATACGACCTAATCAGATTAAACGCATTTCCCCTCCGCGTCAATGACCTGGCCGCGCCCCAAGTTTCGGGTGCATGGATTTGGCCGTGAAAACGAAGTTCGCAATCGCCAAACTCGACACTTTGTGAACAACTCCCGTTTGACATCCCGCCAAAAGCACATACTGTATTTAAATACAGTATGCCCGACTTGACCCGCAGACAGCAGCAGATCTTGGATTTCCTCGCGGCGAGGCTCCAAACACACGGCTCCATGCCCACGATCAAGGAAATCGCCGCGCAATTCGGCTTTCGCAGCCCCAACGCGGCCACCGAGCATCTCCGCCTGTTGCGGCAGAAAGGCGCCATCACCCGCGAGCCCGGCAAGGCCCGGTCGCTGCGGATCATCACCCCGCTGCAACCGCTCCGCCGCCCGGTGCGGGACATCCCCGTTTACGGCTCCATCCCGGCGGGCTTCCCCCAACCGCGCGAGCAGGAGGCCGAAGGCTGCCTCTCGGTGGACGTCAACAGCATCGGCTACCAACCCACCAAAAACGCCTTCGCCCTGCGCGTCCGGGGGAATTCCATGATCGGCCGGCACATCATGGACGGCGATTATGTGGTGTTGGAACACGGCCCCGAGCCGCGCCACGGGGAGATTGTGGCCGCCCTCATTGACGGCGAATGCACGCTCAAAACCTACGTCGTGAAGGCCGGCCGGTCCTATCTGAAAGCGGAGAACCCCAAGTATCCCGACTTGATCCCGGCCCAGGAACTGGTGATTCAGGGCGTTTTCAAGTCGCTGATCCGGCCCGCAAACGGCTGAACGCCTTGGATCGCCGTCATCCCCCCCGGCTGGGTAAACTCCTCCCCCCCCCAATGCAGATGCGAACCATCGTCCACATGGATGCCGATGCCTTCTTTGCCTCCGTGGAGCAGGCGGCGGACGCGCGGTTGCGCGGCAAGCCCATCGCCGTGGGCGGCGAGAGCCGGGGCATCATCGCGTCCGCCTCCTACGAAGCCCGGAAATTCGGCATCTACACCCCCATGCCGACCGCGCTGGCCCGGAAGCTGTGCCCCAAGCTCATTGTCCTGCCGGGGGATTACAGCCGGTACGAGGATTTTTCCAACTGGATGTTCGGCTACGCCTACGACTTCACCCCGGACGTGGAAAAGACCTCGATTGACGAGGGCTATTTCGACCTGACGGCCAATCACCAGAAACCGCCCGAAGAAATCGCCCAAATCATCCGCCGGGCCATCGCCCAGCGGCTCAAGATTTCCGTCAGCGAAGGCATCGGCTCGAACAAGCTCATCAGCCAGATCGCCTCCAAACTCCACAAGCCCGCCGCCTTTCACATCGTCCCGTCTGGGCAGGAGGTGATGTTTCTGGAGCCACTGCCCAACAAATGGCTGCCGGGCATCGGCCCCAAGACCAGCCTGCGGCTGAACTCCGCCGGGCTGGCCACCATCGGGCAGGTGGCCGGCACACCGGTGGAACTGCTGGAACTGCTGCTGGGCGGCCAGGCCCCGGCCATCCGGCGGTTTGCCAACGGGATTGATGAACGCCAGATCATCCCCGCCAGCGAACCGCAGAAGTCGTACAGCAAGCAGGAGACCTTTGCCGAGGACGTGACCGACGAGGAATACATCGAGGCCGTGCTGCGCCGCATGGCGGACCATCTCTTCGCCCAGGTCCGCGAAGAAGGCCGGAGCGTCCGCACGCTGACCGTGAAGGTGCGCTACAACGACCGGGACGAAGGCCAGCGTTCTGAAAGCTTGCGCGAGCCGACCGACCTGGAGACGGAGGTCTACGATTTCCTGCGCAAGCTGCTGCGTCAGGCGTGGTCCCGCCGGGTGAGCCTGCGGATGGTCTCCCTGAAACTGTCCAATGTCTACGATGGATTGTTCCGCAGCGAGTTGTCGCTGGCGGGCAACGCCAAAAACTTCGCCGCCCGCGAACGTCTGGCGGCCACGATAGATGAGTTGCGCCGCAACCAGGGCTGGTCCGTCGTCCAACGGGGCCATGACTTGCTCCTGCGTGATGCCCCCTGCGACCTCGTGAAGGAACGCCCCAAACCGGTGCCTCCCCAAGTGGCTGGCGGATTTTCTGTACCGCAGACTTCCAAGTCTGCTGTATCGCGGGTTTCCAAACCCGCAGACCGTCCGCCAAGTTGGCGCGCCCGCCCAACCTCACCCACCACCCCGGGAAGCACGCCCTCCCCGCCGCCGGCCCTCCGCATCCAGGTCCGCATGCCGGCCGCGCCCCGGAGCCGGCCCGTCCCCTGCGTTCCGTTGCGGGTCCGGAGCTATTATTCATTTCTGGATTCGGCGCTGTCGCCGGCGGCCATCGTCAAGCTGGCCGCGCAGCATCAACAGCCCGCCGTCGCGCTGGCCGACACCGGCAATCTGCATGGGGCGGTGGAGTTTGCCCAGGCCGCCAAAGCGGCGGGCCTCAAGCCGGTCTTCGGCGTGGAATTGTGCGTCAACAACTCGCCGCTCCTGCTCTATGTCGAATCCGCCACCGGCTATCGGAACCTGAATGTGTTGCTGTCGCAAAAGGCGGAAATTGGCCGGGACGACGGCGCGGTGGCGGCGCAGCAACGCCAGCCCATGGCGTCGGAACGGTTGAGACATCTCACGGACGGGCTCATCGCGGTCAGCCCCAATCTCAGTCTGGCGGAACTTTTCCCCGGTCGCTTCTATGAACTGGCCACCCAACAGACCGGCCGGGGAAAGTTCCCGATGGTGGCCTGCCCGGTCATCCACCATGCCACCCCCGCCGACCGCCTGAAATACGACATCCTGCAATCCATCCGCACCCTGACGCTCTTGCACCAGACGCACCCGGAAAAGCGACCGGACGGACGGCTGCACTTCCGCACCCCCGCCGAGATGACGCTGGCCTGTCAAGCCAACCCCGAATGGCTGGCCAATACCGTCGAGATTGCCGGGCGTTGCCAGTTTGAAATCCCCTTTGGCAAACCCCAGTTCCCCGCGTTCGTCACGCCGGACGGTTCCGCGCCCCGCGATTTCCTCCATCGCCTGGTCCACGAAGGCTTGCGGCGGCGCTATCGTGACCGCGCCACCGACAGGCGGGCGCAGGTTGAGCAGGAACTGGCCATCATCAGCGCCGTCGGCTACGAGGAATATTTTCTGGTGGTCTGGAACATTCTGCAGGACTGCCGGCGGCACGGCATCGAATGGATCACCCGGGGCAGCGCCGCCGACTCGCTGGTGTGCTATTGTCTGGGCATCTCCGATGTCTGCCCCATCCGCTTTGGCCTCTATTTCCGGCGCTTCTTGAATCAGGAACGCATGGCCCTCAACAAGCTGCCGGACATTGACGTGGATTTCCCCCACGACCGCAAGGACGACGTGGTGGACCTCATCTTCGCCAAGTACGGCCGGGAGCATTGCGCGGTGGTCGGGGGCTTTTCCACCTTCCAGGCCCGCAGCGCCTTCGCCGACGTGGCCAAGGTGCTGGGGGTGGCCGAACGCGAAGTCCGAAGATTCACCAACCATTTCCCGTGGGGCTTTGGCGGCGGCTGGGTGCCGGACGAACCGGCGCCCCAGGGCGGTGCAAAGCTGCGCGAACTGCTGGCCGCCAGCCCCGAAAACCGGGATTTGCCCCTGAATGAGGAACCGTTCAAGACCGCGCTCGACATGGCGGAGTTTCTGGACGGCTTCCCGCGCAATCCCAAGATGCACCCGTGCGGCGTGGTCCTCTCGCGTCAGCCCATGCGGGAACTCACCCCCACCTTCATTTCCAACAAGGGCTATCCCACCACCCATTACGACATGGACGCCGTGGAATTGATCGGCCTGGTCAAGATTGACGTGCTGGCCCAGGCGGGGCTGGCCGCCATGCGGGACGTGAAGGCATCGCTGGCCGGCCGGGGGGTGTCGGTGGATTTGGCGGGGCTGGAGCCGTGGCAAGACCCGAAGGTCTGGGAGATGATCGCCGGCGGCGGCGGGCGGGCGGTGCATCACATCGAAAGCCCGGCCATGACGGGATTGTGCCGGCAGTGCAACGTCCAGGACATTGACACGCTCATCGCCATCGTCAGCGTCATCCGGCCGGGGGCGGCCAACGAGGGCAAGAAGCTCGCCTTCACCCGCCGTTATCAGGGGCTTGAACCCGTCACCCACCCCGACCCGTCGCTCGCCACGGTCTTAAACGACACCTTCGGCCTCGTGGTTTACGAGGAGCATGTCCTGCAAATCTGTGAGGCCTTTGCCGGACTGCCGCCCGGCCGGGCGGATGTGCTCCGGCGGGCGTTGAACAAAAACAAGCACGCCGTCATCGCCGAAATTCAAAAGGAGTTCTTCGCCTCCGCCCAGGCGCGCGGCCATGCCAGGGAAAGAACCGAGGAAGTCTGGCGGCTCGTCACCGGCTTTGCCGGCTACGCCTTCTGCAAGGCGCACTCCACCGCCTACGGAGTGGAGGCATACCAATCCGCCTGGCTGAAATGCAATTACCCGGCCGAGTTCATGGCGGCGGTGTTGACCAACGGCAAGGGGTTTTATCATCCGATTGTTTATGTGCTGGAAAGCCATCGCCTGGGCCTGAAATTTCTGCCGCCCACGGTGAACGAGCCCGGCCCGCAATTCGCCGTCCATGGCCCCGCCGCGGTCGGCGGATTTTTGGTACCGCAGACTTCCCAGTCTGCTGTATCGCGGGTTTCCCAACCCGCAGGCCATCCGCCAAGTTGGCGCGCCCGCCCAACCTCACCAACCACTTCGGAAGGCGCGGCCCTTCGGGTGCCCTTGACGCTGGCCAAGGGACTGACCGACAAAACCCAAGCGCGGCTCCTGGCGGAACGCAGCCGGTCCGCCTTCGCCTCCCTGGCCGATTTCTTCCGGCGCGTCAAGCCATCGCCCGAGGAGATGGAGGCGATCATCCGCGCCGGGGGCTTCGATGAATTTGGCCAGCCGCGCACCCGCCAGTTTTGGGAGGCGCAATATTTGGTCCAGGCGTACGGACACGCCGCCGAGACCGGACAGGGCTGGCTGTTGCCCCCGGCCTCACTCGAACATTTCCCCGAAGTCGTCGTGCGCGAACCCACCCGCCGCGAGCGCCTCGAAGCCGAAACCGAATTGTTCGGCTACGCCGTCAGCGGTCATCCGCTGGAACTCTTCGCCGACGTGGCGTGGAACACCTATTGCCGCGTGTCGGAACTGGGCCGCCATGTCGGTGAAACCGTCGTCATGTGCGGGCTGGTGGTGGAACAGCGGACGCACCACCAGATCACCGGCGAGCCGATGAAATTCCTGACCCTGGCCGACTGGACCGGCATGGTGGAAACCGAACTGTTCGCCCAGACGTATAAAAGCTACGGCCTGGCGACCGTGCGGTATCCGGTCCTCGAGGTCACCGCCATCGTGGAACCGTTTGAAAATGGGCGCGGGTTTTCCCTGCGCGTCCTCCGCGCCGGCAAGCCCAGAGTCTCAGCGGACCCCGCCCATTAGATAACGGAGCGCACCGTTCACGGCGCTTCACCGTTCAATCACCCGCCAACCCATCGAACCACCCTCCACCATTCATACGCGGAAGCGGCCTGAAGGCCGCGCTCCTGGTCGGAGCGCAAGCTGCGGCCGGAAACGGCGGGGGAAAAAATAATTTCCGGTCAATTTCGTTACCTAGTAACGCGCTGGGGTGCGGATTTGGGTTGACACGGCTTGCAAGGTGTTGGGATTGCAGCGGTTAAGTCATGTCAAGAGACATTCAAATTTTTGGGCATTTTTCGTTACTGAGAAACACGACCCGCAAGGTCGGAATTGCTTAACCGAAGTTTTCAAGTTCCTCGACCATTGGAAATGGGCAAAGCCACCGAAAAGCAGGAGGCCGCCCGTGCGTTCTCGTCCCGCAAGGGACGCGGGAACACAACCCGCTGTGCGGATTGCAACCGCATGAGCACCACTTTGCCCGCGCCGTCGGGCCGATGGAACCGCTGCCTGTCTATTTCGTCGACAACGTCATCACCACCGGCAACACTATTCGCGCCGCCCGTGCGGTGCTTGGTTGGGGACCGGCCTGGCCTGCGCCGATGCCAGCAGTCCGTTTAACCACCGACTCCGCCAGGTTGCCAAGCCAGAACCGGCAGGCATATGCTTGGCACAAACGTAGAAAATGAAAACAGCCCTGAGCCGTGACGTTGAAAAACTCAAGGCCCGCGCTTTTGACCGGGCGGAGTGGGCCGGGGACGCGCTCCAGCGCTATCATGCTGCCATCGCGAAGCTGGACGCGTCCACGATTCGACCGCTGCAAGGGCTTTATCAATGGATGCTCGTCCCCCCCACGCTCTGGCCGTTTAATGTTCAGGACGTGCTGGAGGATTGCCTGACGGCTCTGGAAAAAGGAAAACGCCTGAATTCCCGGCACCGGTTGCTCATTGACGTGCTGCCCGAAGCGCCGGATGATGTCGTTTGCGCAGCGGTGGCAGATCACGAACTTCATGTTCAGAAAGGCACCTACGAAAATCTCGTCAAGACGCAGGCCAAGTATTCTCAAAACGAAATTGCCAT
>CAZUBG010000189.1:0-10932 GCA_964618545.1 uncultured Bifidobacteriaceae bacterium
CAGTGCCGCCCGGTTCAGGGCCGACCGGGGACAACGCCATGGGGGTGGAAGCGCACCCCGCCAGCAAAGGGAGGATGGTTGCGCCCAGAAAGCTGAATCGTTTGATATTCATGCGGCCCAATTTAACTTTCCCTGATTAAAGTGTCTTGAACGCCAGATTAAATTCCGTTCAGAAATCCGCCGCCGGCCGCATCCCCTCAGAAGCGTCGGCACTGCCTTGAGTCCCCAGGGATTCCCCCGTCCCGTGGTGATGAACGCCGATCGGCATTTGCTGCATAACTTGATTTGGGTTCTATGACTTTGTTGCCGCTGTCGGGATTTGTCCGGCGTTTGAAAATTTGGGGCGACCCTCCGCATTCACCCACCGGGGCAGGCGCCACACGGGCCAATCCCTGACAAACGGGTGGGCGAATTCGCGCTTTCCGCCTTGGAGTGAAGCAAAACTGGTTGGCCCGGCCAAATCCCGTTACCTAGTAACGGGATTTGGTCCGTTGGGTCGGGTTTGGCGCTTGCGTCGCAAGTGGCTTAAAACCAACGGGTTGCCAATGGTGTCAATCGAAATCTGCACCCGGGCCCGTTACTAGGTAACGAGATTGACCTTTTTGTTTTTTTCTTTCCGGCCGTTTAGGCCCGTGACCTTCCGGCAAACCTGCGCCCGGCCCGGCGGGGCGCTGCCCGGTCCCGTGCCTCCCGAAACAGTGGGTGGATTGGGGAAAAACTGATTCAGAGGCGGGAGCGGAAAACGTAGGTTCCGGAGGCGATGGCGCATACGGCACAACCGGTTTCCTGGCGCAGGAAGGCCACGCCGGGGTCGGATGAAAGCGACCGTCCGCTTTCGGTGACGGCGGCGGCGGATCTGGCGGGCAGATAAACGGTCGCCGTGGTGTTTGCGGGAATGGAAATCTTCAAGGTGAATTTTCCGTCCTCGCGCCGCCAGTCGCAAAGGATGTTTCCGCGGATGGAATGGTAACTGGCTTTCGTCCAGGTGAGGTTGCCGACGGGCTGCGGGTGGATGATGATTTTTTTGAAGCCCTCGCTGTCGGACGCGTTTTGGAGGCCGGCGAGGTCGTGATAAAACCATTCCTGAATCTGGCCGAGCATGAAATGATCCTGGGAGGAGCCGCCGTTCCACGCTTCGGTCAGGCTGGTCTTGCCTTTGGCCAATTGCATGCCATAGCCGGGCTGATCGGATTGGTTGTTCATGTCAAAAATCACGTCGCTGCGGCCGCCATCGGCCAGGGCGCGGAGGAAATAGCGGTAGCCGATGTCTCCGGCGGTCAGGGCGTTGCCGTGTGAACGCACGTCGCGGACAATCTCCGCCAAAACGGCGGCGCGGTTGGCCGGCTCGCACAGGCCCATCACGAGGGGGATGGAATTCGCGGTTTGTGAGCCGGTGGCATAACAGTGATTGGTGGCGTTGTAAAAGTTGTCGTTGAAGGCGGCGCGGATTCTTTCCGCAAGTCCGGCGAATTGTCCGGCGTCCTCATTTTTGCCCAACAAGGCGGCGGCGCGGGACATGATTTCCACGTCCTGATAATAGAAGGCGGTGGCTGTGAGCGCGACGGGGGTGAGCTGCGCGAGGCCCGGCTTTTTCGGCCCGACATCGTACCAGTCGCCGAGTCCGTAATTGACGAGGTCGTGGTCCGCGCGGCTGCCGACGTACTGGACATAATGCTTCATGGCGTCGTAGTGGAGGCGGAACAGGTTCAAGTCGCCGTCGAACTCGTATTGCTGCCAGGGCACGAGGATGCAGGAGGCGCTCCATTCGGGGGAATCCCCGAACCTGTTGCGCAGATGCCCCGGGTCATCTTCCTGGAAAGCGGGGTATTCAGGCGCGGTGGTGGGCACGAGGCCGTTGGTGAGCTGGGAATCGGCGATGTCATTGAGGGTTTTGGTGAAGAGTTGGGCGAGGTTGAATTCGTAACGCAAGGCGGGACCGTTGAGGTGGTCTTCCTCGAGCCAGCCGAGGCGTTCGCGATGCGGGCAATCGGTCATCAGGCTGACCATGTTGCTGCGCTGCGCCCAGCGGACGAGGTTGCGGATGCGGTTGAACAGGGGGTTGGAACATTCAAATTCGCCGACGGGTTCGGACGAGGACTGAATGACAATGCCGGCCAGGGATTTGATTTTGGGCGGCACCCCGTTGGTGGTGGCGGGCGTCAAATGCACCTGGAGGTAACGGCATCCGACGAAAAAGAACTTTGGGGACCAGGTCTCCACACCGTCGGTGGCCTTGGTGAATTCACACCAGATGTTGCCGTGGTGAACCGCGCCCATGGAACTTTGGTCGGCGGCCCCGTCCTTGCCAAGAAGTTCGGAGGGCGTGAGTTGCACGCGGCCACCCGCCGGTCCGCCCACGGAGAGACGCGGCAGATGCGCGGCGTTCTGGCCCAGGTCGTACACCACGTCGCCGTTGGTGAGGGTGTGGGAGGCCACCGGTTGGTGAATCTCAAACTCGCGGATCGGGGGCGCGGCGCAGGAAAGTCCGCGCAGTTCGCCGCCGGGGCCGTCCATGATAATGGCGGCGGGCCACTGGGAATCGTCAAACTTCGGCTGGTTCCAGCCGCGTTGCACCAGCCGGGCGTCGCAGTCTTCGCCGCCGTAGATGGAGGTGAAGGTGATGGGGCCGGCCGCCACGCGCCAGTGGCCATCCGTCTTGAGGAGGTCCACCGAGCCGTCGGCGTATTCGAGACGGATTTGCGCGATGGCTTTTTGCGGACCAAACGAGGCTTTGAATTTGGTGTAGCGTCCGCCCCCCAGGACATTGTACATGCCGTTGCCGAGTTCGAGACCGACGGCGTTGGTTCCCGGCTTCAACTCCGCCGTGAGGTCGCGCGTGTCGTAAAGGCAGGTGCGGTTGTATTTGGTCCAGCCGGGCGAAAGAAAATCGTCGCCGACTTTTTTGCCATTGAGCGTCATTTCATATTGTCCGAGGCCGCAGACGTTGACCAGCGCGCGGGTGAGCCCGGGTTTCACGACAAAGGCACGGCGCAACAGGATGGAGGGCAGGTTGGTGCCGGCGGCGCCAATCCAGGAGGCCTGCCAGTCGTTGGCGTGCAGCAAGCCCATGGTCCAGGCGGCGGGTTTGCTCCAGGGAGAGACGATTCCGTGGGCGTCCCACACGCGGACTTTCCAACAGACCGATTCCGAGGACTCCAAAGCCGCGCCGGCATAAGGGACCTGGAGGGTCTCGTCCGAAGCCACCCGGCCGCTGTCCCACAAATCGCCATGATTGGAGGCGAGTTGCTTTTCGGAGGTGGCGGCCAGAATTTCATAGGCCGATTGCCGCTGGGCGCGCTCGCGGCTCTCCACCGTCCAGAACAGGCGCGGGCTGGCCTCGTCCACCCCCAGGGGATTGACCGCGTAATCGCAGCGAAGGTCCGTTGGGGTCAGGGCGGCGCTGGCGCTGAAGACCAGGGTGAAGGCGGCCAGAATGATGGCCTGGAGGAGATGGCGGCGGTGGGATGGCTGGCCCCCGCCATGAACCGGCTTCCGGTGGGAGGAAGGCAGGTCCGCCGGACACCCGTTGTCGCGCCCCGTGATGCCGGATGAGCCTTCGTCGGGATACAAACAAAACCAGTGCTGCGGGTCAAAAGCATGGGAACACATGTCACCTACACAGAGGGATTCCAAGCAACGCAGGTTTCAACCTTTGTGTCGGCCGGTCAACGGGAATTGAGAAGAGGGTGACTTTTGGGCGGCGGGGGATTAAGCTCCGCAGGTTAGATGAAAAAAACTTTCGACAGCATCGAGTCCGTCATTGCGGACATCCGCCGGGGCAAAATGGTCGTGGTCGTGGACGACGAGGACCGGGAGAACGAGGGCGACCTCATCATGGCGGCGGAACATGTCAAACCGGCGGCGGTCAACTTCATGGCCAAACTTGGCCGGGGGTTGATTTGCGTGCCCACGACGGGCGCGCATTTGGAAAAACTGGGCATTGCGCGGATGGTGCAGGAAAACCACGAGAGCTTCCGGACGGATTTTCAGGTGAGTGTGGATGCCGCCAAAGGCATCAGCAGCGGCATCAGCGCCGCCGACCGGGCCCGGGCCATTCAAATCCTGGCCGACCCGGCCGCCAAGCCGGAGGACCTGGTGGCCCCGGGGCATGTTTTCCCCCTGCGCGCCCGGCCGGGCGGGGTGCTGCAGCGGGCCGGCCACACGGAGGCCACGGTGGATTTGACCGTGCTGGCCGGGTGCCGGCCGGTGGGCGTGTGCTGTGAGATCATGAATGACGACGGCACGATGGCGCGCCTGCCGGACCTGCTAAAATTCGTCCGCAAGCACCACTTGAAGATTGCCACGGTCAAGGATTTGATCGAATACCGTCGCACCCGGGAAAAACTGGTGGAACGCATTGAAACGGTCAAAATGCCGACGGAGTACGGGGATTTTGACCTGGCGCTGTACCGCTCCAAATTGGACGGTCAGAACCACCTGGCGCTGATCCGGGGGGATGTGTCCGGGAAAAAGAACGTGCTGGTGCGGGTTCACAGCGAGTGTCTGACCGGCGATGTGTTTGGCTCGCGGCGCTGCGACTGCGGACCGCAATTGCATCATGCCATGCGCCAGGTGGCGGCGGAGGAGTGCGGCGTGATTGTGTATATGCGGCAGGAAGGCCGGGGCATCGGCCTGGCCCCCAAAATCAAGGCCTACAAACTGCAGGAACAGGGCTACGACACGGTGGAGGCCAATCAGAAACTGGGCTATGGCATGGACCTGCGCGAATACGGCCTCGGCGCGCAAATCCTGGTGGATCTCGGCATCAAAACCATCCGACTGCTGACCAACAACCCCAAGAAACTGGTGGGGCTGGAGGGCTACGGCCTGGAGATCGTCCAGCAGGTGCCCATCCGGGTGAAGCCAAATCCGCACAACGCCAAGTACCTGAAAACCAAGCGCGAGAAGATGGGGCATTTGTTGTAATCATAATCCCATGCTGAAGCCCAATAAAAAATCAAAACCGGCCAAAACCACCGCCGCCTTTGCCATCGTGGCCTCCTGTTACAACGCCCGCTACGTGAACGCCATGCTGCGCGCGGCCCGGGCCGAATTGAAACGCGCCGGGGCGGCCGTGCGCGTGGTCCGCGTGCCCGGGGCCTACGAGATTCCCGTGGTGGCGGCCCGGCTGGCGCGCGCCTCCACGCCGCCGCCAGCCGCCATCATTTGCCTGGGCGTCATCCTGCGGGGGGCCACCACCCACGCCCAGCATATCGGCGAGGCGGTGAGCGACGCCCTGGTGCAGATTCAGATTCACCATGAAGTCCCGGTCATCCACGAGGTGCTGCTGCTGGAAAATGAGGACCAGGCCCGCGTGCGCTGTCTGGACCCCGGGCACAATCGCGGGCTCGAAGCGGCGCAGACGGCCCTGCAAATGGCCCGCGTCATGCAGACGTTGCCGTCCTGATGGGGTAATCATACCGTCCGGATTCCTCACCGCCGCCGCAGATTCCTCCGCGGGCTCAGCCGTCCGCCGGGGGTTCGGGTTCGCTTTGCGGTGCTTTGGGGGAAAACAGAACATTGTTCTGGAGCAGCTCGTGCAGCAGCAGGATCATGACCTGCAGGATGATGAAGCGCATGACGATGTTCCACCATTCTTCACTCGCGTTCTGGTACCCCGGACTATTGT
Organism: uncultured Bifidobacteriaceae bacterium; assembly: GCA_964618545.1. Taxonomy (GTDB): domain Bacteria; phylum Verrucomicrobiota; class Verrucomicrobiia; order Limisphaerales; family UBA11358; genus UBA11358. The sequence continues at coordinate 5,630 of CAZUBG010000189.1, forward strand.
AATTTTGCGCCAGCGGTCCGGCGGCGGCAGACACCACCGAGGCGCCCAGCGCCCACGGCCAGCCCACCGTCAGGACCAGCGTGGCGCACACAATCAGATAGAGCGGCAAAAACATCAAATGCGGCGGGGAAAAAAACTGCAGGGTCACCACGGAGCCCAGCCACACCCCGCTGGCGAGCAACACCGCCCAGTTGTCCGCGATTTTCCCGGAGTGGAAATTCGCCCGCTCCTCGGAAACCGGCAGCTTGTTTTGCTGCAGGATGCGGTCCAGCAGGAGGACGCCCATTTCCAGAAACAAAAATCGCATGCCCAGGTTCCAAACCGTCCCGTACCACGGCAGCAGATCCGGGGTGTTCCATCGCTGCGCCACCGGCGCGGCCACCGAACAGATGACCGCAAAGAGCGTCCCCCAGTGGCGGCCGGCCCGCCAGGTCGCCAGCGCACACGAAAGCATGTAAAACTGGAGCAGCACCATGTGCGGGTTCCAGCGAAACTGAACCAGGATGAGCCCGGCCAGCAGCACTCCGGCCGGCAGGATCGTGCGCCAGTGGGCCCGCCATTCCGCCAGCAATGAGGGCCGCACCGTGGCATTCAGGGAAGGCTCCCAAAACAGGTTGCTCAGCCGCGCGGCGGCAAAACGCAACTGCTGCCCGGCCTCCACCCGCGCGCCTTCCCCGGGAATGTTCTTCTGCGCGGGCGAAAAATCACTGCGGAGATGCGGCCGGGTGGGCGAATACCAGCGCTCGGCCAGCAGGCTGAACAATTCCCCCACCGCCCGCCCGCCTTCCAACGGTTTGACCACCCATTTTTGGTGCAGCAACGAAGCCAGAAACAGCGGTTTGACCAGCTCGCTGATCCCGGCCTGGTCGGCGTATTTGATGAACCGGGCCGAATGCAGCACCTCCTCCATTTCGGCGGCCGTGCGTTCCACGGAAAGCCGCCGGGCCAGAATCGCCGTTTGGGCGATGAAATGGAACCAGTCCCAGCCGGGAATGCCCTGCAGGCTGCCGCGTTCCCAGTCAAAGGCCTGCAGGTTTCTGGCGTTGATCGCCCGGATGTTCCACGGCGCAAAATCGCCATGGTAAAGCGTGGTCCGAATGCTCCGTCCCGCCAGCTTTGTCCGCACCATTTCCCAGGCTTCCGGATCCGCCCTCCGAACGGCGGCTTCCAGTTGCCGCCAACTGTCCAGACTTTCAACCGGCGCGGCCGCCCCGGGGTTGAGCCAGTCGGCAAACAACTGCTCCATGCCGGCGTCATTGGAGGGACTGTCGCCGGGATAATACGCGGTGGCAAAGGCGGAAATCTCCGCGGTGGAAAACCGTCCGGTCATGCGCGTGCAGCCAATTTTGGCCGGCGGCAATTGCGCCAGCAGGTCGGCTTCGCGGTCGGTGGCCGCCCGGCCCGAGGGTCCCAGGCCCACCTTGATGACGCTGGCCGGACGTTGGGTTTCATCGCATACCAGCAGCACGATCCTCGATTTGTCCCCCGTGCCGCCAAACTTGATCACCGGGGTGGAAAACTGCGACCACTCCCCGCCGGTTTGCCGCATCAAAAACCGAATGAATTCCGCATCCGCATCCGCCCGGAAGCGGACCCGCTCAAACAGGCCGGCGACCGGGGTTTTGAACAGCAGGGGAAACAGGCTCAGGGCGAATTTCACATGCGGCCGCTGCGGCGAATACAGCTTCAGTGCCGCCCCCGCCTCCAGGGTCACGGGCAGCAGGAGAAACGGCCATTGATGGCGGCGGATCAGCCGCCATTCAAACGTCACGGGCCGGCGGATCTCCCCCGCCCCGGTAAAAACGCTTTTTAAGAGGGGAAGCATGGAGTACTGGCGGGCCTGGGGGTCCGGCCCGGGGCCATCGGCCAGCGGGTCGTCTGGCGGCGTTTTCAGCAGGGCCGGCATATGAAAAGCATGTCAATTGACCAGTTGTTCCACCAATGTGTACCGGATAACATCCGGTCCGCCGCACCAGCCGGCCCACGCAACGGCGTCCGGTATAACGTGGGGGGCAGTATGCCAAACCCGTTCTGACGCACAACCTCAAATCCACTCTCCGCCAGCAGCTTGACCGCGTCGGGGCGCGACAGCTCGTTGAGCATCTCCCCGGTCGGCCGGGTGCGTTCCCGCCACCGCCGCCAGACAATGGCCGGATGCCGCAGCGAATGGGCGTTGCCGTGAACATTCACCAGCAACCGCCCGTCCGGCGTCCGCAACACCTGGCGCAGCCGCTTCAGCACTTGGCGGCGCAGCTCCGGCTCCGCGTTCAGCAAAAAACGAAAGCTGCTGATGACGTCGTATTCTGGTTGCAGCAATTCCGGCTGCGTCAGTATATCGCCCACCTGCAATCGCGCCCGGCGGCATTTGCCCCGCGCCACCGCCACCATGTTCTCCGAAATGTCAACGCCCTCGGCCGTGTCCACCAGCGGTTCCAGACAGGCCAGCACCCGGCCTGTGCCGCACGCAAAATCCAGCAGCCGCACCGGCCCGGAGTGCGCCGACCGGAAATCTTTCACCGCCTGTTCCACCACCGGACGCTGCCATTGCCAGACCTGTGCGGCATAACTCCCGGGCCCGTATTCCCCGCCCTCGTAGGCCGCCACCGCCGCCGCATCTCGAAACCGGTTGGAATAATTCTCCATAATTCACTGCGTGCGCCCGAATTTCTTTTCCAACTCGCGGTAGTTCATTTCAATCAGCGTGGGCCGGCCGTGCGGGCAGGTGTAGGGCATCGCGCAGCGGCGCAAATCCTCGATGAGATTGTCCAGTTCCGGGCCGCCCAGGGGATCGTTGGCCTTCACCGCGTGGCGGCAAACCGTCTTGGCCACGGTCAGTTCCCCCAGCCGCGCCAGGTTCACCTCGCGCCCGGCCGCGCGCAGTTCGTCCACCAGATCAAACACAAACCGCCGCGAATCCAGCACCTTCACAAACGGCGGCAGCGCATCCAGCAGGAAGGTGCGCTCGCCAAACTCGCTCAGGCCCACGCCCAGGCGGATGAGCGCGGAGAGTTGCTCGCGCAAAAACTGGGCGTCGCGCGGCGGCAGTTCAATCGTCTCCGGCAGCAGCAGCTTTTGCGAGGGCGCCACCGTGTTGGATTCAATGCGCGCCATCATCTGCTCAAACAAGATCCGTTCGTGGGCCGCATGCTGGTCCAGCAGCACCAGGCCGCGATCCGATTCCAGCACCACATACAGCCGGCCCACCACCCCCACCAGCCGCAGCGGCACGTTCAACAGCGGCACCGACGCCGATCCAACCGCCGGACGCAGATGAACCGGCATCCCCGCCTCGGTGGAACCGGCGGGCGAAAAAGGAAACGCCGGCGAGGCTGCGGGTTTGCTCCACCGAGGCGAATTCCCCGAAACCAGCCTTGCGCCTTGCCCTCCGGAACCCGGGGCCCCCCGGCCGGCGGGGCCATTGGATTCGCCTGGTGCTGACGTTGATTCCCCCTCTCCTGGGGGAGAGGGCCGGGGTGAGGGCGGACGCAGCTTATCCCCCTCGGAACCCGCTTCCCCCCCCGGTGTAAACGGCGACGGCTCCTCCGGCCGGGGATGCAGGGGTTCCGGGAAATGCGGCAGCACCGATTGTTCGGCGGACGGCGTCACCGGTTCGGGGGCCGCCCCCGGCGGCGTCCCCGCCGTCCGCTCCGGTTCCGCGTGGAAGGCCAGCAGCGTTTCGCGGATGGCCTGGCACACCCGCCGGCGGACTTCCGCTTCGCGGTGAAACTTCACCTCCCGCTTGGCCGGGTGAATGTTCACATCCACCGCCGCCGGATCAATCTCCAGAAAGAGACAGCACACCGGGAAACGGCCCTTCATCAGCGCCGTGTGGTAACCCTCCATCAGGGCGTAATTCAGCCCCCGGTTTTCCACCGGCCGGCGGTTGACAAATAAATTCTGCCCCTCGCGCGTGGCCCGCGAAACGCCGGGGGAGCCAATGAATCCCCACACCCGCAGGATCGCGGGCGGCACCGGGTTGTCCGCCGCAGCCGGGGGCGTCGGGCCCGCCGGCGGCGGCGTCTCGAAAATGTCGTTTTCCGCGGGCGGAGCCTCCTCGCCCAGCGCGGTGGTGAAATTGACCGGCACCAGCTTCTCCGCGCCCAGCAGGGCGCGCAGCCGCTCGCGCAGCGCCTCCAGCCGGCTGGAAATGGCGGGACCGGATTTCTGCGCCGGCAACTGCCAGACCAGATGGCCGTCCTTGTGAAAGGTGAAGGCCACCTCCGGATACGCCAGCGCCGCCAGCGTGAGATAATGCTGCACCTGCGCCGCCTCCGTCTCCTCGGTGCGCAGGAACTTGCGGCGGGCGGGCAGATTGAAGAACAACTGGCGGACCTCCACGCACGTGCCCGTCGCGCCGCCCGCCGCCTTCACCTCGGCGATCCGGCCGCCCACCACCACCACCTGTGTGCCCTCCGGTGATTCGCTGTCGCGCTCGCGGGTGGTCAGCGAGAAGCGGCTCACGCTGGCGATGCTCGGCAGCGCCTCCCCGCGAAAACCCATCGTCGTGATCGCCGACAAATCCTCGGCCAGCTTGATCTTGCTTGTGGCATGGCGCTCCAGGCACAACAGCGCGTCATCCCGGCTCATGCCCAGGCCGTCATCCGTCACCCGCACCAGACTGCGGCCGCCGGCCTGGATCTCCACCGTCACCCGTTCGGCCCGGGCGTCCAGGGCGTTCTCCACGAGTTCCTTCACCACGCTGGCAGGGCGTTCCACCACCTCGCCTGCGGCGATTTGGTTGGCCACCTGTTCGGTCAGAAGACGGATGCGATTCACGTTTCGGCCATGTTACAATCAGACCGCCCCGATTACAACGGCAACCCGCCGCCCGGGCGGGGGAGCCGCGCCTCCCGAAGTCATGGGCGGCTTCCGAGGCGAAGTCCATTGGGGAGTGCGGTCCCGCGATCCGCAGATGACCCGGAGCCTGCGCCGGCGTGGCGCAGGCTGGCAACCTGCTGTACCGCCGGTTGGCAATCGGCCGGGTGAAGGGCGGGAGGGCGGATCGAACCGTTTGCGGATTGCCAATCCGCGCCACAGCCGACTGCCAGTCGGCGCCACGGTGCCACGGTGTTGGCGCGCGGTCTGGTTTGGCCGGGTCCGCCGGAAGGTGCGGGCAAAACCGCCCGGAAAGAAAAAAATAAGATGGTGATTTTCGTTACCTAGTAACGTGATTGGGCCCGGATTCCACTTGACATCAGTGGCAACCCGTTGGCTTTAAGCCACTTGCACCGAAATCACCGAACCCCGCCAAAAAGGCCAAATCGCGTTACTGAGAAACACGACGCTGCAAGTCGTGATTTTTT
>CAZUBG010000190.1:0-10912 GCA_964618545.1 uncultured Bifidobacteriaceae bacterium
AACGCAACGACCCTCTTTCACTCTGTGCCTAAAAAGAATTTTGTCTCACACCCCCGTGTCCCCCGCGCTCCCCGCTCGACTTTGCTGATTTGTTTGCTACCTTGGAGGTGTGAGTTTTGTTGCTGAACTGAAATCTTTGCCCCTCGCCGCCCTGGTGAAACGCTCCCGGGAAACCTCCGTCGCGGCCGCGCGCGAAAGCCTCTCAAAAGACCGGCCGTCCCTGGCCGACTTCGCGCAATTGATTTCGCCCGCCGCCGGAACCCTGCTCGAGGAAATGGGCCGCCGCTCGCACGCCCTCACCCTCAAGCGCTTTGGCCGCGTCATGCGCCTCTTCGCGCCCCTGTATCTTTCCAACGAATGCGTCAACAACTGCAAGTACTGCGGCTTCTCCCGCGACAACCCCATTCTGCGGGTGACCCTCTCCCTGGACGAGGTCCGGCGGGAGACGCGGGAATTGATCCGCCAGGGCTTTCGCAACGTGCTGCTGGTGGCGGGGGAACACCCCAAATTTGTTTCCAACGGATATCTCGCCGAGTGCGTGGCGGCGTTGCACAAAATGGTGTCAAGCGTGTCGCTGGAGGTGGGGCCGCTGTCCACGGAAGACTACCGTCCGCTCGTGGCCGCCGGGGCGGACGGCCTGGTGGTGTTTCAGGAAACCTATGACCGGGCCGTGTATGAAGAGATGCACACATCGGGTCCCAAGCGGGATTTCGAGTGGCGGTTGGCCACGCCGGAACGGGCGTACGCCGGGGGCTTCCGCCGGCTGGGCGTCAGCCCGCTCTACGGGTTGGCGGACTGGCGCAGCGAGGCGCTGAGCGCTGCGGCGCATGTGGATTATCTGCTGCGCAACTGCTGGAAGGCGCAAGTGTCGATTTCCCTGCCCCGACTGCGTCCCTGCGCGGGAACATTCCAGCCCCCCACCCACATGACGGACCGTGAACTGGTGCAGTTGGTCTGCGCCTTCCGGCTGTTCTTTCCGGATGTGGGGCTGGTGCTGTCCACGCGCGAATCACCCAAGCTGCGCGACGGCCTCTTCCCGCTGGGGGTCACCCTGATCAGCGCCGGCAGCCACACCGAACCCGGCGGTTACACCGGGGCCGGCCGGGAAAACACCCATCAGACGGTGCGCGGAAGAATCATGGCCCGCGACACGAAGGAATCGGAGCCGCCCGCCGGGGAGGGAACGGACGCCGCGGGTCAGTTCCAAATTGCGGACGAACGCCCGCCCGGGGTGGTGGCGGATTTGATCCGCAAACTCGGTTACGAGCCGGTCTGGAAGGATTGGGACGCGGCGCTGATGGCGTAAATTATGTCAGTCACTGCCAACAATCAGACCATTGACGCGCCGACACCCTGCACAATCGAGATTTTTCTCACCGCCCGGGGTTTGCCGCCGCGCAGCGTCGTGGTGGAGCACAACGGCGAGGCCGTGGCCCCATCGGAGTTTTCCCGCCGGATGCTGAACGCCGGTGACCATCTGGAAATTGTGAAGATTGTGGCGGGCGGCTGAACACGGTCGGGGAAAACGGATTTTTTGAAATCATGAAGTGGCGATTTGAGTGGCTTTACCGGCTGGGCTTGGCGGCGTTGCTGGTCACGGCGTGCTGCGCCGTTTGGGCGCAAGCCCAGGGGCAGGCCGTGGTGAATCCCCCCGGTGCGACGGCGGCGCGCCTGAATCGGCTTGCCGCCGTGCGGCCGCCCCTGGCCGAGCACACAAACACCATCCGGATCACCTTCGGCCTGGACAACGTGGATGCGTTCCGCCAGACAACCCTGCTCGACCAGCCGTTGTGGAAATATCTGGCGTTTCTAATCTTCGTTGTCCTGTCTTTTTTTATCGCCCGGCTGATGGATTTGATCGTCAACGTCTGGCTCAAGCGGCTGACGTCCCGGGCAAAAACGGAGAAGGGCGACCTGCTGCTGGAACTCCTGCACGGGCCGGTGAAAATGGTGGCCTTCGTCATCTTTCTGCACATCGGGTTGAGCCTGTTCGACTGGCCGGAGCATGCGCAGTTGCTGCTGTCCCGCGCCCTGATTGTGGGGGCTGCCTGCTCGGTGACCTACCTGGGCGTCAAGCTGGTGGATTTGCTCCTGGGCCTGTGGCATGACCGGATTGTGGCGGCGCAGGACAAGGTGTTTGCCACCCAACTGCTGCCGCTGCTCAGCCGGGTGGCCAAAACGGGGCTGGTCATTGCCGCCGTGTTCATCACGGCGGAAAACCTGGGCATCGGCATCACCAGCGCCCTGGCCGGCTTGTCCGTCGGCGGCCTGGCGCTCGGCCTGGCCGCGCAGGACACGGTGGCCAATCTGTTCGGAGCGGTGGCCATTTTCATGGACAAACCCTTTTACTTGGGCGACCTCATCAGGGTCGAGGGCGTGGAGGGCACCGTGGAAGGCATTGGGTTGCGCAGCACACGGGTGCGGAACGGGGACGGATATCACGTCACCATCCCCAACAAATTAATGGGCAACGCCATCATCACCAATATCACGCGCCGCCCCACCATCAAAACAACGATCAACCTCGGTCTGACCTACGATACGCCGGCCAAAAAAATCGCGCGGGCGGTGGCCCTGCTCGAGGAGATTTTCCGGTCCAATCCCCGGACCACCGGCCTCACCATCAGCTTCAACAAGTTTGGCGACTCGGCTTTGAATCTTCAGGTGCTGCACGACTGGCGCGGCACGGATGAGACGGCATACACTGCGGAAATGCAGGTCCTGAACCTGAAAATCAAAGAGCGGTTTGACGCGGAAAAAATCGAGTTCGCCTTTCCCAGCCACACGGTTTACCTCCGGCAGGAAGCCAAATAATAGGATTCGCCAGCAGAACCGGCGGCGGCTAACCTCCGGGTTCCAACGATTTTATGGATTCCATCACACATTGGTTATGGCCGGACGGGAGATTTTGCGGGCTGACCTGGCTCGGTTTCTGGACCGGAATTGGCTGGCTGGCCAACGTGATTTTCACCTCGCGTTTTTTGGTGCAATGGTACGCCACGGAGAAGCGGAAGCAGGTTACGGTGCCGGCCATATTCTGGTGGCTGAGCCTGGTCGGCGCGCTGCTCATCCTCTCCTACGCGATTTCTCGCAAGGATCTGGTGTTCATTTTTGCCAACGCGTTCAACTGGATTCCCTACAGCCGGAATCTGGTCATCCATTACCGGCACAAAAATGCGGAGAAAACCTGCGCGGCTTGCGGGGAGAGGTGCAACCCCCGAGCGAATTACTGCCCGAATTGCGGCGCCCGGCTGCCGGCGCCCGCGGTTTGATTACTTTTTCGGAACCGGGGCGGCCAGAAAGCCGTTTTTCAACAGAATTTGCTGCACTTCCGGATTTTTTTGGGCAAACCCATTCAACTGATTAATGAAGTTTTGCATCAACACTTTGTTTTTGTTGAACACTTCGACGACTTGCGCGGCCTGGGGCTTGATGTTGTCAATGTCCTTGCGGAGCATGCTGGCCTGCCGGTAGAGATAAACCGAGACCGTGCCGCTGACGACAATCAGAACCAGCAGGAGGGACAAGACCTGGCGTTGCAAACTGGCAACTTGACTGGCCATATCAGAGACGGCCTGATCGGAGACAACGGGGGTGGGGGACTCGTTTTGGGCCATAAAAATTAATTATTTGCTGCCGGATTTTGTGATGCCAAGGGGTTGCAGGATGCGGGTCAGTTCCGGCGAGGGGCTTTTCTGATTGTAGGCATTCACTTCACCCGCCAGCGCCTCCACGCGCATGAGGAGATCTTTGTCCACCGCAGCCTGGCGCTGAATCTGGCCCAAATCGTGCGTGTACTTGAACGTCACGATGGCGAAAAACACGCCGCTGATGGCCAACAGCACAAGGACAAAATTCAAAAAAGTGGCGGTCGTATCAGATTTCATACAATAACCCATAATTAAACGAACGCATGCCGGATGTCTACTCCATTTTTATTTGCGGACCCGCGACATCCAGAAGATCAGGGCGACCATCAGACCGCCCAGCAACAGACCGAAGGAAATGGCAACCAGCAGCATCTGGAGCTGATAGCGGCGTCTCCCCGGCGGCAAGCGCGGATACATCCGTTTGGCCAAAGCATCCAGGTTCATGGTTCTACTGTCCCAGCGGTCTGCAAACAGTAACCCATTGATTTCCTGATTGTCCAGCGTATTGACTAAATCAACGGTGGACGGCGGCGACGACGGCCCCGCCCATTTCCCGCGTGCCAACTTTGCGGGCTCCGGCTTCCAAGGGGTTAAAAATGTCCCCGGTGCGATTCCCCGCGAGAATGGCGGTGGTGACAGCGGCCTCGATAGCCACCGCAGCGTCATGCAGGGCGAAACTGTGGCGAAGCATCAGCGCGGCGGAGAGGATCTGCGCGATGGGGTTCGCGAGATTTTTCCCGGCAATGTCCGGGGCGGTGCCGCCGGCCGGCTCATAAAAACCAAAGGTGCTTTCGCCGCTGGCAGCCCCCAGACTGGCGCTGGGCAGCATGCCCAGGGAGCCGGCCAGCGCCGCCGCCTCGTCGCTCAGGATGTCGCCGAACATGTTTTCGCAAAGCAGCACGTCAAACTGCGTCGGGCGCAACATGAGTTGCATGGCCGCATTGTCCACAAACATGTGGTCCAGCGCGACCTCAGGATATTGCCGCCCCACGCGGGTGACCACTTCGCGCCAGAGAATGCCGTTCTCCAGGACGTTTGCCTTGTCAATGCTGGTGAGCTTTTTGCGCCGCAACCGGGCGGCCTGGAACGCCACGTGCGCGATCCGTTCGATCTCCGGCGTGGTGTAAACCATCGTGTCAATCGCCCGGCGGCCGCCGGGGATGTCCTCGGTTTTTTTGGGCTGGCCGAAGTACATGCCACCGGTTAATTCGCGCACCACCAGAATATCAATGCCGCCGCCCTGGCGCTCCGCCGTCAGCGGGCAGGCGTGGGCCAGCGCCTTGGGCAGGTGCACCGGCCGCAGGTTGGCGAACAAGCCGAATTCCTTGCGAATTCGGAGCAGGGCGGCGCGTTCGGGCCGCTCCTCCTTCGGGATCGTGGGGTCACGATCGGGCAGTCCGACGGAGCCGAACAGGATGGCGTCGGAGGCCCGGCACAAGGCGAGGGTGGCGTCGGGCAGCGCCTTGCCCGCCTGGTCAATGCCCGCCCAACCGACCGCCGCTTCGGTGATTTCAAGCTTGAAGCCGAAGGTTTTTTCCGTGGCGCGCAGCACCTGGATGGCTTCGCGCATGACTTCCGGGCCGATGCCATCGCCCGCCAATGCCGCAATTTTAAATTGTTTCATGAATCTGGAGGTTCAATTCTATTTTTTTTTGGCGGCATGACAATGGGATTTTTCATCGCGGCCGGGAAATTTGAAAATGAGGGACGGCCCGCCCGCCTGAATAAAACATTGATTTTATGGGGCGGCCCGGTTGAAATGAATTCATTCTGTGAAACTTTCCGCCCCCAAAAACGCGTCACCCCCCCGGGTTGGGGATTTGGATCCCAACCGGCCCGTGCGCCTGATTGGTTTGTTGCTGGCGCTGCTCACCGTCCTGGTTTACCTGCCCGTGTGGTCGCACGGCTACATGTATCTTGACGATTATGATTATGTCTCGGGGAACGACATGGTTCAACCGGGATTGACCTGGGCCGGCTTCCAGTGGGCCTTTGTCGGGTGGCATGCCAGCAACTGGCATCCGCTGACCTGGCTGTCGCACCAGTTGGACTGCCAGTTGTTTGGTTTGAACCCCGGGGCGCATCATTTGGTCAACGTGTTGTATCATGCGGCCAATGCGGTGCTGCTCTTTCTGCTGTGGTGGCGGCTGACCAAAGCCTGCTGGCCCAGCGCCGTGGTGGCGGCGTTGTTTGCCTGGCATCCGCTGCATGTGGAATCCGTGGCCTGGGTGGCGGAACGGAAGGATGTTCTGAGCACCTTTTTCGGCTTGCTGGCGCTGCTGGCCTACGTACGGTACGCCGAAGCGTCACCCGCCCAACGTTCCGATGGCGCGGTGGGGATGACCGGCCCGCCAAAGACCGGGGTGTTTTATGCCGTCAGTCTGGCATCGTTTGCGCTGGCCCTGCTGGCCAAGCCGATGCTGGTGACCCTGCCGGGGCTGCTGCTGTTGCTGGACTACTGGCCGTTGCGTCGTGGCGTGGCGCAGGGCTCACCGTCGGCGCGTTCCAGAACCGTTCCTCCACCGCCTCATTCCGCTTGCCGTCTTCCTCCTTTCGCGGGGCGCTGGCGACCGCTGTTGATCGAGAAAACCCCGTTCTTTCTGCTGTCCGGCCTTTCCTGCGCGGTGACGTTTTTTGCTCAACGCGGGGACGCGGTGAGGACGTTGAATCAAGTGTCGCCGGGCTTGCGTTTGGAAAATGCCGTGGTGTCCGCCGCGAGTTATTTGGTCAAAACCCTCTGGCCGGTCAACCTGGGGGTTTTTTATCCACTACCGCTGCATTACCCGGTGGGTGAGGTCGCCGGCGCGGCGGCGATGTTGACGGTGGTGACGCTGCTGGTTTGGCGCTGGCGGCATTTCCAACCCTGCCTGCTGACCGGCTGGCTCTGGTTTTTGATCATGCTCCTGCCGGTGATCGGTCTCGTGCAGGTGGGGGACCAAGCGATGGCGGATCGTTACACCTATCTGCCCGCCGTGGGCTTGTTTGTGGCGGTGGTCTTTGGCCTGTCCGAGGCACGGGAACGCCTGCCCGGGCGGGAGCGGGCCCGGGCTCTGGCGACAATCCTGATTTTGGCTGCCAGCGTGGCGCTCACGGAACGTCAACTCGCCTTTTGGAGCGACTCGGAAACGCTGTTTCTCCACACGCTGAAGGTAACCCAGTACAACGCGAAGATTCACATTATGCTGGGGGCCATGTATGAATATGAAGGAAGGACGGACGAGTCCCGGCAACAATACAGCCAGTCCCAGGATTGCCTTTCCAAAACGTATCTCAGGCTGGTTGACAAACGCCAAACCGGTCCGGCGCAAACCCAGTTGCTGCTGGGCCAGGAAGCCGAACAAAGGGGCGATTCGGCCAAGGCCATGGCCAACTATCGTGCGGCCTTGCAGTTGGATGACAGCCTGGTGGAGGCGCACAACAACCTGGGCAACCTGCTGGACGAACAAGGCCAGCCGGAGGCGGCGCTGGAGCAGTATCAAGCCGCCGTGCGATTGCAGCCGCAGACCCCTCTCGTGCATGAGAACCTGGGCACCGAACTGGCCGGGTTGGGGCGGTTTGCTGACGCCCTGCGCGAGTACCAGACGGCCGCGCACCTGGCCCCAACGAAGCCGGAACCCCATTATCTGATGGGCAAGGCGTGGCTCAGGCAGGGACAAAGCGGGGCGGCGGTCGCGGCGTTTCAAGACGCCCTGCGCCTGGCCTCAAATGATGTTCCCAGCCTGGTGTATCTGGCCCGGGTGCTGGCCTCGGATCCGGCTCCGCAATTCCGCGACGGCGCCCGGGCCGTGTCACTGGCCGCACAGGCAAACACCTTGACGGGGGGGGCCCAGCCCTTTGTATTGGGCACGCTGGCGATGGCTTATGCGGAAGCCGGCCGTTTCGAGGAGGCCCGCAAAACCGCCCGGGAGGCCCTCGCCCGGACGGTCGCCGACAACGGAAAAATCACCGCCGGGCTGCAACTTCAACTAAGGCTTTATGAAGCCAGCCGGCCGTTTCGAGAACCCCTTGCCAATCCGCCCTCACCAACCACTCCCCCATGATGCCACCCTATAAAATTGCGACCTTGATTTATGCTTTCAACGAGCAGGACGACGTGTTGTTGATCGAGCGGACCCAGGAGCCCAACCGGGGATTTTGGAGTCCGTGCGGCGGCAAATTGAAGACAGATCTGGGTGAGTCACCCTACGCCTGTGCCGTCCGCGAAACGGGGGAGGAACTGGGCGTGCGTCTGATTGCCACCGACCTGCATCTGACGGGTTTGATCAGTGAGCACGGTTATCAGGGCCAAACCCACTGGCTGATGTTTTTGTTCGAAATCCGACCGCGTCTGCAATCCCTGCCGCCCGTGCATCGCGAAGGCCGGTTTGAGTTTTTTCCGCGCCCGGCGCTCGACACATTGAACATCCCGCAAACGGACCGGGAGCGGATCTGGCCGTGGTTCTGGGAGCATCGGGGCGGATTTTTTGCGGCGCACTGCCATTGCCATGCGGACGGACGCAATGACTGGGAACTGGAAGCCTCGGTGGCCAGGCATTGAAGCGGAGGCACGGTCACCGTTTTACGAGCGGCGAACCCGCCGGACCCGCCAGGCGCATTCGCGCCTGGTCCCGGCGCGCGGCTCCGTGAGCCACAGCAGGCCGATGGCAGGGGGAAGTCAAGGCCGTTTTCGGGCTTGGTTTTGCAAGGTGTGTGCCGCGCGTCGCAGCCCCGCGCTCCGGCGGCGCCCGCCGACGTTCCGGGCGGCCGGGGCAAACGGCGCGCCAGGCCGGTGGAGAAAAAAATCTTTTTGGACATTTTCGTTACCCAGTAACGCGATGCGGCAAGGATTTCGCTTGACACCATTGGCAACCCCTTAATTGCAAGCCACTTGCGGGGAAATCACCGGACCCGGCCAAAATGGTCAAATCACGTTACTGAGAAACACGACCTGGGAAGCAGCGATTGCTTAACAGCCGACGAAACGAAGAATCGCAGGCATTGTTTAACCACAAATGAACGCGGAGATGGAAAAGGCAAGATTCCGGGGTTAAAGTCCCCGTCTTTCTTCTGTGCTGTGGTTCTTTGCTGTTTTCAGTGGAAGGCCATGGTCCGCAGTTGATTTGGTGACCCGGCCGGTTGCCAGCCGGCGACCCGGCCGACTGCGCGTGGGCGCCACCGCTGCGGACGCGCGCCGTTGGTGAATGGTTCGTCAGTTCTCCCCGGTGGTTTCAGCCGTCCCTTTGGGACTCATGGCCGGCTGGCCCAAACCTGGCGTTGAAGCGCCAGGCGATGGTCGGCCAGCCCTCCGGGGCGGCGAATGCCAGTGGTTAAGGAGTCGCCAGTTTCCTTTCCGCCGAAAACAGCGGAGAACCTGTGCTGTTATGACATGTCATGGTGCCCCAACGACTTGGAAGCCGGGGCCGGCCGGAGGGCGTTTTTTGCATTGATTTTTCCCGGCAAACAGCGACTTATGGCAGGGCAGGCCAATCAGTTTTATCCAGGGTAGCGCCGTGGGCGCAACCGTGGGCTGGGAGACGGAATCCCGTTGGGATTCGGGAAGGAAGCCTTCAATCCTCCGCAAAGAGGTATTCCAGATCCGTCGCGGTGAGGCTGCGGGCGAAGCCCTCCTCACCCAGCACGTCGGCAATGGTCCGGGCCTTGCTCTGCTGCAGTTCCCAGATTTTTTCCTCAACGGTTCCGGGCGCGATCAGCCGGTAGGCGTTCACCGTCTGGGTCTGGCCGATGCGGTGGGAGCGGTCAATGGCCTGGGCCTCCACCGCCGGATTCCACCACGGATCGTACAGGACGACATAACTGGCGTTGGTCAAATTCAGGCCGGTGCCGGCGGCGCGCAGGCTCAGCAGGAACACTCCGGCGCCGGTGTCGCTCTGGAATTCGTTGACCACCTGCTGCCGGTCCTTGGTCTGGCCGGTGAGCATGTGGGTGTGGATGCTGCGGGTGCGGCATTCCTTTTCCAGAATTTGCAGCATCTGCACAAACTGGCTGAAGACCAGGACTTTCTGGCCGTCGGCCACCAGGGGATCGAGCAACTCAAAGAGCGTCTCGGTTTTGCCCGAGGCCGTGTCGCTGCCCACGAGCGAAGGATGGCAGCAGACCTGCCGCAGCCGGGTGAGGGCGGCCAGGACGTGCATTTTACTCTTGTTCAAGCCTTGTTCCGCCACGGAGTTCATGATCTGATCGCGGCTGCGGCGCAGTTCGGCCAGATACAATTTCCGCTGTTCGTCCCCCAGCGGGCAATCGCGCCGCTCCTCGATCCGGTCGGGCAGGTCCTTGGCGACGTGCTTTTTCAGGCGCCGCAGCAACAGGGGGCGCAGGCGGGCGGACAGGCGGCGGCGGGCGATGCGCTGGGCGGCCCCGGCGTTCTCCCCGCGCGGCTCGTAGGTTTCCAGAAACTGATCCTGATTGCCGAGATAGCCGGGCTGGACAAAATCCACAATGCTCCACAAGTCCAGCAGGCGGTTTTCCAGCGGCGTGCCGGTGAGCGCCAGCTTGTGTTCGCACTTGAGTTGTTTGACCGACTGGGTGACCTGGGCGCCGGGATTCTTAATGAACTGGGCCTCGTCCAAAATCACGGCGCGAAAGGGGAACTTTTGCAACTCCTCAAGATCACGGCGGAGGAGGGCGTAATTGGTCACGATCAAATCGTGCTGGGGGATTTGTTTGCGCAGGTTGTGGCGGGCGGCGCCGCTCTCCAAAACCAGCACCTTCAAATCCGGCGTGAACTTCTCCGCCTCGCGCCGCCAGTTGTGGAGCACGGAGGCCGGACAAATCACCAGCGCGGGCTTGGGGTTTTTTTGATGCCGGTCTTTCAGCCAGGCCAGCCAGGCCAGGGTTTGCAGGGTTTTGCCCAACCCCATGTCATCGGCCAGAATGCCGCCCAGGCGGATGTGCACCAGATGCGCCAGGAAATCAAAACCGTCCTTTTGGTACGGGCGGAGGTCGGCCTGAAGGGATTTTGGCAGGTCGGCGGCGGGCACGCCTTTAAAATCGGCCACCCGCGTCCGCAGGGCTTTGGCCTCCGGCGAATCCGCGAAGCGGGCGAAATCATTCTCGTTCAGATGGGCGACATGTTCAAGGCCGACTCGCTGCGGAACGGCAATCAAACCGTCCACGCCCAGGTCGGCCATGGCCTCGTGCGCGCCCAGCACGGCGGCCGTGTCGAGTTCCACCCAGCCCGAGTTGGGGAGCTTGACAAAGCGGCTGGTGGCGGCGGCGAGCCGATCGAGATCGGCCTTGGAAAGTTTGAGGCCCTCGGCCTCCCA
>CAZUBG010000191.1:0-10762 GCA_964618545.1 uncultured Bifidobacteriaceae bacterium
TGACCTACCGCCGCACCAACCACCACAACATCCATGTGCGCGGCTACAAGGAGGAGGGCACCATCACCACGCCCTTCGACATGACCGTGCTGAACGAACTGGACCGCTTCCATCTGGTGATGGACGCCATTGACCGCCTGCCGCAAACCGGCGGCCCGGGCGTTCATTTGAAGCAACAGCTCCGGGACAAGCTGGTTGAGCACAAGCAATACATCAATCAAAACGGGCAGGACCTGCCGGAGATTCGGAATTGGAAGTGGGGCGCGTGACCCGGATCTCCTAATCATCCGTGAGCTGGCGCATGGCATTCTGGAGGCGCTGGTAGTCCGGCGTTTCCTGCGGCGGCACGGGCTGGATCCACGCGTAAAAGATTTTGGGCGCCACCCATTTCCAGCGCTCCACGTGGCCGTCCGCAAAGGCCAGGTTCGCGCCCTGGTTGTGCCGGTTGGCCGGCATGTCCCACCAGACGTTTTGTTCAAAATAGGGCGAGCCGGCGGGCGGATTGCCGAATTCCGCATCCACCTGCGTGTCCGAGTTCTCGTCAATCAAGACGAACAGCGCGCCGGGGGCGGGTTGGCGGACCTGGGCGTATTTCTTCCAGCTTGGCAGATAGATGTTTTCCGGATCCCCCTCCGGAAAACCATTGACGGATTGACTCATGTTATAACTGCGCCAGCGCAATTGCGGCAAGGGCTGCCCATCCGGCGTTTCCAGGGTGGACAGGTCGGCGGGGCAATGGTAAATGGGCAGGGATTGGTTGTAGGGAAACAGCAGGCCGTTGATGATGTTGGAAGGGTCCAGTTCCGTGGTCGCATCCTGGTCCGGGATGCCACGACAGGCCGTTGGTCACCGAGCCGTCCGAGCCGCTGCTGTCAATTTCCGCCATGGAATTGTTCGGCACGAAAAAGTCGTTGCTGTCCGTGATGTAGAGATGATGGCAAAGTTCGAGCTGCCGGAGATTGTCCAAACAAATGATGGTTTGCGCCCGGCTTTTGGCCCGGGCCAGGGCCGGCAGCAGCATGGCTGCCAAAATGCCGGTCACCGCCAGAACCACCAGCAGTTCGGTCAGCGTGAACGCCGTGGCTGGCACACGCCTGGAACCAGGATTGGTGGTTGGCTGGCACATGGCACAAAATCAAAATAATCCCATTCCCTCCGTTTACAAAGTATTTAAGCATAAGGGCTCCTGCGGACATCAAAGAATTCCGTGGGAGACGACGTCAGGAGACTCAAATATCTCAGGCCTTGGTTATTGGACGTACATGATCAGCCCGTTGGTGATGTAAAACGTATGTCCGCCAATCACCAGATTGGTGTTGTACCCGCCCGTGATCGCCCCGGCGGATATATTCGTCAGCCCCGCCCCGTTGCCGCTGTACACGGCCGGCGTCGGCGCGCCCTGTTCTGCGGTCACCGTGGGGGTGAAGTTCGGGTTGTAATAATTGGTCAGCATCGGCACCATCACCGTCGCCACATAGTTCGAAAGGATCATTTCCACCGTTAATCCTTTGGGATGAGTGCCATCGAGTGTGTATCCCGCAATCCAATACCCGTCATCACCACTGACTTCAACATTGGTCACATAATCCAAAAGCTTTACGTTCGGATAAGCCACCGCCAACGGTCCGCCGGGGGCAAAGCCATTACGCATCCAGGTGTTCACCCATTGCCGGGTCGGTTCGTAGATTTCAAGCTGCTGATTGTTGGTCGTGGCAAATCCGTCCGTTGACTGAACTCCATGCGGACATAGGGTTGTTGTAATGATCTGTTTCCCGGCTTGAGTATAATAATTCCAGGCTCCTATTTTGTCGGCGGCTATTTCGTTGGTGGCTGGATAGTGGCCGTTGACGTAGGCCAAATCGTTCACCCCCAATTCGTCCAAAACATAGTTGCAGGAAGTCATGAGCATTTTTCGGAAGGTTCCATTGCCGGGAGTGAAAAAATCTAGCTCGCAATCCCCCTCCATCGCCAACTGCACATGGCCAAACCTGCTCCCAAAATTCGTACCCAGGGCGCTGATGAAAAATGAGTTATCCACCAGCGTCGGATCAATCAGTTGACTGTCCTGCACAATGCTGTCACCGTTAATGGCAATCGTGGGCGTGCCGGTTGGCAGGTCGCCCAACACCAGCATCGGGCCGTACGCGACGCCATGCAGTTGGGGAATCGCCCCGGAATCCGTATCATCGGCCCCCACCGCAATGCCCTCATCCGCAAACTGGGTGATCGGACCCCGCCAATAGACCCCGTTGCCGCCAACCTGCACATTGCACCGGAATTTCAGGTTGTCCCCTTGCAGCCAGTTTACCGGCAAGATGTCCGACTGAATGAACTGTCCCGGCTGAATCCAGACCTGGCGCTGCCCCGAAAAGTAAACCGCGTTGGTGACATTCAACCGGGTGTTGACGCACGCAAATTTTACCAGAATCGGGTTCCGTCCGAAATTGGTCCCTTCACAGGAATTGCCAAAGACAAACGAGGGATTGCTGCAATTCGCCGTGCAGCAGGCATCGAAAGTATAAGTATCGTTCGTGTCCACTCCGGCGATGGAGAGGTTCCCGGTGGTGTCGCTGCCGTTGTAAACCCCCATGTGGGAGCAGCGGGTGGTGACAATCCCGCGATAGGTGCCCAGTTTCTGAGCCGCCGACACCGCCGCACTGGCCGCGTTGCTGCCGGATGCCGCGGCCATCGCCAAAGTTACCGAGTTTGATGCTCCAATCACCGCATTGACTTGGGCCTGCGCCGTGGGCGACAGATTCAGCGCATTCGTTGCGCTGGCGGCGGTCCCGGCATTGGCCGAATAAATCGCATAAGGCGTGGGGGTGATCGGCTGGAGCGGACTCAGGGGAGTGAAGCTCGTGCCGCCATTGGTGCGCGCGGCCAGTTGCAGCCAGTAACTCGCACCGTTAAACACGTCCCCCAAATCCAGGGTCACCGTGAACAGTCCGTTGGTGACCGGTGTGGCCGAATTGGTCAGCGCCCCGACCGCCGTGCCGTTGGTGGCCGCATCATAAAGTGTGAAGCTCAAATCAAAACAGCCCGTGACCGGCGCGCCGTTGACATTGAGCCGGCCATTATAGGTGAATGCCGTTCCCTGCGCCCGGGCGTCGGGACTGGGGAAACAGAATGCGGTGGCAATCAGCAACAGCGGCAGCGCGCGCAACCAAGGGGCAAATTGGGTCCTCATGGGTTCTTCTGGATTAAATCGGCTTGTTGACACAAGCGTTTGAACGATTAAGATTTTACAATTGGCCCCTCGGATGTGCAAGCCAATTCACCGCTTCAGCCCTGCGCGATGCTTTCCGAAGTTGTGGGCGGTTTTCAAGCCGAAGGCCGTTTCGGCGTGCGGCGACAGGTTCCTGCACCTGACAGGCATTTCATGGTTTCCAAATCCGGCGGCCGGACCGAGGCGGTTTTTTCGTACCGCAGACTTCCCAGTCTGCCGTATCGCGGGTTTCCCAACCCGCAGACCGTTCGACAACCTGGCGTGCCCGCCCCGCGGACCGGCCCGCCGGTTGGGAAACCAGCGGTGCGCCCGCGCAAGATGCCTGTCAGGTGCAGGACAGGCCGCCGTTGTTGGACACATCCCCGGTAGGGTCGGCGCTGCCGCGCCGCCCATGATAAAAAACCGGTCTCCCGGCCGGTAAAATTTCCCCCTGCGTTTTCCATTTTTGTCTTTTCCCATCCGTGGTAAAAGAATCCCCCCGACATTTCGTTTCCACCGTTTTGGGGCGCAGTTTCTCAGTGGGGCGCTGCCGGTCACTTGGAAGACGCCGCCGGGGCCCGGTGGCCGCCCTCCGCCCCGCCCGCTCAATGTGCGTCCACCGACGGCACGGCCGGCGTCGCCACCTTGCGCATCAACGGCACCAGCAGCGCGGCGAGGGCACAGGCCGCCGCAATGGCCAGAAAGGCGTCGGCAAAGGTCTGCACCTGCGCCTCCCGAAAGGTCGCCGACCACAGTTCCTTGAGCGCCGCCAGATGCCCGTGGACAGTGTCGCCGCCCTGGGCCGACGCCCATTTGGAGCCGAGCTGATTCAGCATCCCCTGCAGGGGGGCGTTGGCTGCATTCAAATGTTCCGCCAGCCGGAGAAAATGCAGATTTGTCCGGTCGTTCAACAGCGTCCCGCACACTGCAATGCCGATGGCACCGCCCAGGTTGCGCATCATGTTGAACAATCCGCTCGCATATTTCAGCCGTTCCGGCGGCAGGCTCCCCAGCCCCAGATTCACCGCCGGCGCCACCGCAAACACCTGGGGAAAGCCCCGCAGGATCTGCGGCACCAGCAGTTCCGCCGCGCCCCAGGTGTTCGTGATGAACGTGAAACTCCACATCGACAGCGCAAAGCACGCCATGCCGAACATCATCAGCCACCGCGTGTCCATCTTGCGCGCCAGCAGAATGTAGACCGGCACCCCCACCAGCGACGCCGTTCCCGTGGACGCAATCGCCAGCCCGGTTTGCCAGGCGCTGTACCCGCGCACATAACCCAAAAACAGCGGTGTCAGATAGATCGTCGCAAACAGACAAATCCCGGTGACAAACGACAAAATGCAGCCCAGCAGGAAATTCCGGTTTCCCAGCGCGCGCAAATCCACCACCGGGTTGGCGAACGTCAGGCTGCGAATCACAAAGAGCCCGCCCGCCACCACCGCCACGACCGAGTACGTTCGGATGGTCTCGTCGTCAAACCAGTTCCAGCGCGCCCCTTCCTCCAGCACATATTGCAGGCTGCCCAGCCCCACCGCCAGGAGCGCGATGCCGGGGTAATCCGCCCCCTTCAGCAGCGACCAATCCGGCGTGTCAATGTCCACCAGCAGCGGCACCAGCAGCGTCACCACCGCGCCGGGAATCAGATTGATGTAAAACAGCCAGTGCCAGTTCAAGGTGTCCGTGATCCAGCCCCCAATCACCGGCCCCAGGGTGGGCGCGATCGAGGCAATCGTGCCGATGACTGCGGCGGAATAGACCCGGCGCGGTCCCTGAAAATAATGAAAGGAGGAGGTGAACACCGTCGGAATCATGGAGGCCCCCATCAGTCCCTGCAGCACCCGGAACACAATCATGCTCTCGATGTTCCAGGCCAGCCCGCAGAGCAGGCTCGCCACGGTGAACCCGGCGGCCGAGATCGTGAACAGCCACCGCGTCGAGAAAACCCGCGTCAGCCAGCCGGACAGCGGGATCATGATGATCTCCGCAATCAGATAGGCCGTTTGCACCCAACTGATCTGATCCTGCGCGGCGGACAATCCCCCGCCGATGTCCTGCAGCGAGGAGGCCACAATCTGGATGTCCAGCAGCGCCATGAACATCCCCAGGCACAGGATCACAAAGGGCAGATAGTCCCGGACCCAACCCGCCGGTTTGGCGGCGGCGGGATTCATAACGCCCCCTTCCTGGTGGAACGCCCGTCCACTTCGGCGGTCACGGACAATCCGGGACGCAGGTTCCCCCGCAGGGCCGGGTCATCGTCCAGCACAATGCGCACCGCCACCCGCTGCACGATTTTCGTAAAATTGCCCGTGGCGTTTTCCGGTGGCAGCACGCTGAACTCCGCTCCCGTGGCCGGGGCCAGACTGGCCACCCGCCCGTGAAACACCCGCCCGGGCAGCCCGTCCACCCGCACCGCCACCGGCTCCCCCGGCCGGATGAGCTTGAGTTGATTCTCCTTGAAGTTCGCGTCAATCCACAAGCCGCGCACCGGCACCAGCGAGATCAATTGCGCCCCGACCGTCGCGTAAGCGCCGGCCTGCGCGCTCCGGTTGCCCACCACGCCGGCCACCGGCGCGCGCAATTCCGTATAGCTCAGGTTCAGCCGCGCCAGGTCGCGTTCGGCCACCGCCTCGGCGAGCGCCGCGCGCACCTGCTGCTTTTGCGTGTCAATCAACGTCAACTCGCGTTCCGCCGCCGCCCGGGCCGCCCGGTCCTTTTGCCCGGTGGCGACCGCCTGCTTGTAAGTCGTGTCCGCCTGCTGAAAACTTTCCACGGACACCGCCGACTTGGCCACCAAGTCCCGGTATCGGGCCAGGTCGTCCTGCGAGCGGCTGATCTCCGCATCCGCCGACGCGATCTCCGCTTCCGTCTGGGCCACCACCGCTTCCTGCATCAGGCGGGAGGCGTCCAGATTGGTGAGGGTGGCTTGCTGCAGGGCCACCGCCGCGTCCGCCCTGGCGAGCGCCGCCCGGTAATCCCGGTCATCCAGCCGCACCAGCAAATCGCCCGCCTGCACCGTCTGATTATCCCCCACCGCCAACTGGGCGATGAACCCGGCCACCTTCGGGGCGATCACCGTCACATCGCCGCCCACATAGGCGTCGTCGGTGCTTTCCATAAACCGCCCCACGGTCCACCAATCATGGCCGAGCCGGGCCGCCCCCAGGCACGCCGCCAGTGCCAGCAAGGCCAGCGCGGCCTGCTTGAATGAGGGGCGGCGGGATTTATTCGTCAGGGCGGCATCCGCCTCTGGCTTCAGTGCGGGATGAGGTTCCAATGTTTCCTGCGCCGGTGGCAGGGACGGCATGGGGGCGAGATCTACCCGGGGGTTTTCCAGGATTCCCGCTACCGGAGAGAGGGTGGTCGTGTTCATTTTGATTTATTTAAGTACCGACTGGTTGGTATGTGTTTGGTGGAAATCTTTGCCTCGTGGGTTGTGCGACGTTTTCATGGAAGTTCTCGGTAAAAAGGAAAAGGGTTAATTCAACGGACTGGCCGCTGAGGATTGCGGCAGCCCGAACAGACTTTGCAAGCACTGGCGAAATTGCTCCAAATTCTCCGCCAGAATGTCATTGCTGTCGGCGGTTTTGGCCATCATCAAGGAGCCCTGAACCATGGCGACGTACATCAGCGCCAGGCGTTTTGGGGTGAACCCAGCCTGAGGAGCGTATTGGGCCTTGGCTTCGGTGAGATCCTGCTCAAAATCCCGGGCGACCCGGCAGAAAGACTCCTGACAGACCCGGCGCAGTTCGGGATGCGAGGAAGACAATTCCTGGGCGAACATGCCGATCAGGCAGCCCTTGGTCACCCGCTCCGATCCTCCGGCTAACTCCCGGACGAAATCCAGCCGTCCAAAAACGCGCGCCAGCGGATCGGTCAGCCGTTTAAAGGGTGCGTCATGAATCTGCCGGGCGTTGTTCTCGCTAAAAATATCCGCTGCCGCCCGGGCCAGTTCATCCTTGCTCTTGAAATAATGGAAAAACGCGCCTTTGCTTACGCCGGCCCCCAGGCAAACATCGTCCACGCTCGTGGCGCTAAACCCCTTGGAGCGCATGATCTGCACCCCTGCATCCAGGATTTTGCGCTTGGTCTCCGGCAACTCAATGGTCTGGTTGTTAATATTCACACCAACTGGTTGGTATGATGCCATAAAATCCTAAAACCGTCAAGAGGTAATTTTTCGACAGTGTTTTCAGGGGAAAATCGCCAATCCAAAACGAAAATGGTTCCGTCCATCATTTCTCAGGCTGTTCCGGCCCGAACGGTGTGTTGCCCAAGCCCCGGAGCGCGGCTCTGTGAGCCGCAGCACGTTGAAAAGTGAAGGGGTCATCCGGGTCACCCCATCGGCTTTGGGGCTTGAAGTTTAAATTTTCCGCCGAAGCGTTACGTCTGCGGAAGAGGCGTTCAAGCATCCGCTCATCTATCCCGTCAACCTCCGGACGAACCATTCTCCCTCGGGGAGAGGGCCGGGTTGAGGGCGGAAACCACCAGTTCGCCTTCACCCCTCATCATTCATCCTGTCCCCCCCGGAGACTCAAATACTTCGGGTGCGGGTTACACCCCATGTCGTCCCCCGGATATTGGGTGGATACTCCGGACATGAAACATAACCTATTCCTGGTAACCTGTGTCTCCACCGCCTTGCTGACTGCGGGCTTTGTCACCGGTTGCGCTTCTGACAACTATCACAAAGGAGCCGACACCGCCGCCGCCCTGAACCATTCCGCCGATCTCATTGCGAAAAGCGGCAGTCAGATTGATGACTCTCTGGCCGCGCTGAATGATCTGCTGGCTCATCCCCAACCCGACTTGCGCGGGCAGTACCAGGCGTTTGTGGTCGCCGTGGATCACTTGGGGGCCACGGCCGGGGATGTCGCCGACAAAAACAAGGCGATGCGGGTTCAGGGCGCGGACTACTTTGCCGGTTGGGACCATGAAATTGCCCTGATGCAAAATGAGGACATCCGCAACCGCAGCGAAGCGCGCCGCATCCAGGTCGCCGCAAAGTTTGACCACATCAGCCAGCAATACGATGCAGTCAGTATCGCCTTTCAGCCGTACATGTCCGACCTGCGGGATGTGCAAAAGTATCTCTCCACGGATCTGACCAGCGGCGGGCTGTCCGCCATTCGGGAAATCGCCGCCAAGACGACCCGGGATGCCGTGCCCTTGAAAGAGTCCCTGACCCTGCTGTCCGAACAATTCAAGGGCTTGGGGGTCTCCATGTCCGCCACCACCGCGACCGCCGATTGAGCCGGCCGCCATTACGTCAACCCGGGGGTTGCCGGAAAGTAGCCGGAGGTCGGAGCGATGCGCCGGCCTCCGGTCTTCATGTTCATGCGCGCGGCACCCCGGAGGGCGTGCCAGAACCCTGCAATTTCGCCAAGATCGTACGCTGGCCGGATCTTCTCCCACTCCGCCAGTCGGAATTCAGCATGGGGGAGGGCCGGGGAGAGGAGTCGCTTCACTTCACCCACATTTCTTCCCTCATCAGGGCGCGCCCAGCGCGACTGTAAGGCTCTCCGGCGGGGCTGAAAATTATTTTAAGATATTTTGAGGGTGCCCCTGCGGATGTTCCACCCCCTCTGCTATCCTTGCTGGGATGAAGATGATGATATCTTTATCAGCGCCCGGCGCGGTTCGGAGTGGGGACGGCTCGTCCCCACGCCACCGCCTTGAGCGGCGGACGCCAGCCTTGGGAGACCGGGTTTCCTCCGGCCGCGCAAATCACACTGCGGCGCGCTTTAAACCATGAAATGGCCGGAAACCGGCGGGTCAGCATCATCACCGCCATCCAGCGCCGGTCCCGCCAGCTCAGCAAAGCCAGGGAAGGCAAGCGACTCTGGAGCGGCCAGGTCTTCAAGGCAAAGGAGGTAAAGTGAACAAAAAGAGTCATTTCCATATCCATGTGTCCGGGCCTGATCTGGACAAGGTATTTGACGGAGACACAAAGGTTTCCGGGACAGAGCCGGTGGTCAATGTCGTTTTGGCCGTCCTGTCAGCCCTCTCCAAAGAGCATAACCTTACTGAGCGGATCACCCGGATTGACCTGTCGTTTTTTGACCTCCCTTCAAGCGAATCATGAAAGTCTTACTCACCATCGGCTACAACCAAATTCTGCTTCCTGATGATTCCGGAATTTCCACCGTGATGAAGGTGCTGGCCAAAGGGGTGCTCGTTCACGAAAAACTTTATAAAGGGGAAATTGAGATGGCCTACGAAGGGAACCCGGAACAATTGGATTTTAAAATGCAGATGGTCCCGGACAACACCAAATTCACCTTGCGTGGTGAGCCTGTCGAATTGACCCGATCTGGCCACCCGCGCCCTGTGCGTGAGCATCCGCTCAACGCCGGAGCCAAACAATTGACCACCGGCCAGCGCCAGATTGGCTTTATATGACCGACGCCCAACGCAATAAATTCTATTTTCCCGCCTGTCGCCGTTGTTTCCAGACCAACGGTTGGCAGATGGTGGACGGCCGTCTCATCGCCGATCTGGACGGCCAGCGCGCCCAATTCACCGAGGAGTGCCTGATCCCGGCCGGCCCGGTCGCCTTGGAAGTCCTGGACGCCGCCAAAGCCATGGCCGCGCAGGACCATTGCGCCATCACTGCCGAGCATCTGCGCCACGCCTGCAACCACGTTGCCACCAACGGACGAACTACCAGCACCAAAAACATGACCAACGCCGAAACCAACCGCGTCGTTGACCTGTTCCACCTGCTGGAAGTTCCCCATAACAAAGCCTATATTGCCGCCTGGTTCCATCCCGAAGAGGCTGAGCGGCGCAGTTATCTGGCCTTCCTGCGCAAGCAGGCCCACGAGGCCGTCCTGATCCGCATCAGCGAAAACGCCTTCCAGACCAGGCACTATGCCGGTCTGGACATCGGCAAACTCCGCTGGATTGCGAAGCAAGTCAAAGACGGCCGCCCCAATAGCCGCCCTCAACTCGCCAACCGCCCTTATTGATATGCCACAAACGTGTCTCTATCTGGTTCCCGGTGAACAAGGCCGCCAAAGCTGCGGCCAACCCGCCACCCATCGTTATTGGAGCCATGCCAAACTGTGGTTTCCCGTCTGCGCCACCCATGCCAATCAGGTTTATAAGGACACCAGGAAAAAAGTGAACCCCACGCCGCTGCCCGGTGTGGTGATTGAGGAAAAGTCTGTGTTGCCCTTGACCGCGGTGGTGGCGGTCGTCCCGGCAGCCGTGGATCCCGCCGCCACGGGGGCCTGTGGAAACCCCACCATCGCCGAGCAGCTCCGCCGCTTCCGTGAACAACTGGAATCCCAACCCGACAATGGCACCCTATGAATACCCAACTCGAACTGTCCGCCGCCCCGGTACCTGACATCGAGCAGCGTGATATCGTCTGGCTCCAAAATCTGCTCAAGGCCACCCCGGACTGGGTGACTGCTGATGATATTCTGCTCACCATCAACCGCGCCGGCGAGACCCACAAGCGCTGGCTCCGACGACTGGCCCAGGGCAGTGAATGGCTGATCTCCGGTCAGAAAGGGTACAAACATATTGACCATGCCACCTTGG
>CAZUBG010000192.1:0-10732 GCA_964618545.1 uncultured Bifidobacteriaceae bacterium
GGCGCGGCCCCGCGCCCCTCAGTCGGAGCGCGGGCCTGTGACCCGCAGCGGACACCTTGCAAATCCGGGTCTGAAAACAGCTTTGACATTCCCGTGTTATCGGGGTGCTGCGGCTCACAGAGCCGCGCTCCGGGGTTTCGCCGGGGCGCGGCCCCGCGCCCCTCAGTCGGAGCGCGGGCCTGTGACCCGCAGCGGACACCTTGCAAATCCGGGTCTGAAAACAGCTTTGACATTCCCGTGTTATCGGGGTGCTGCGGCTCACAGAGCCGCGCTCCGGGGCTTCGCCGGGGCGCGGCTCCGCGCCCCTCAGTCGGAGCGCGGGCCTGTGACCCGCAGCGGACACTTTGCAAATCCGGGTCTGAAAACAGTTTTGACATCCCCGTGTTATCGGGGTGCTGCGGCTCACAGAGCCGCGCTCCGGGGTTTCGCCGGAGCGCGGCTCCGCGCCCCTCAGTCGGAGCGCGGGTCTGTGACCCGCAGCGGACACCTTGCAAACTCAAGCTTTGACCCACCCTCAAAACCATGCTAAGCTTATTCAGGATTGGAGCTTCGGTTCCAGTCAGCGGAGCAGGGGAGGGGCGTTGCAGACGCATTGCAAAACCAACCGGGTGAAACGGAAAAAAACGGTTAGAATCAATAAAACACTATTAAAAAATCCCCCGGCGAAGCCTCACGACGAGGCGAGCAGCTTTTTCTCCGCCTCCTCATTGGTCAAACCCTCCCGGGCGCGCAGCACGGCCATTGCCACCACCGGCGGATACGCCTGATCCGCTTTCATGCGCGGCTCGACGTACTCGATGATTTCAAACAACAGTTGGTTGGCCGGTTCATAGGCCAGCCCGGTCAGCCGTTCAATGTAACGCGTGGACCGGTCAATCAGCTTTAAATTTGACGGCACCACCCAGACCATGTAGTTGCCCATCACCCGCCCCAGCCGCACCATGGTGCAGGTGGAGAGGGCGTTCATGACCAGCTTCACCGCCACGCGCGTCAGGCCATCCAACAGAAAATCCGTCCGGGGCACCTTGACGAAAACCGAGACTTTGGCGGGGATGGAGGGCGTTGCCGCCGGCAGGGGGTCCCGTCCAAAACAGAGCAGGGCCGTGGTGGCCCCCGCGGCGGCGGCGTTGGACAGTTGCAGACGGTAAAAGGACGGACTCTCGCTCTGATCAATCACCGCCAGGGCGGAATCACCGGTGACGGGCGTGCGGCATTTCAGCCCGTCCAGGCCGATCCTGAACCGCAGCAGTTCGGCCCGGCTGATTTTGCCAAGGGTTTCCATCGTGCGGGCGAGTTTGTCTTCGGGCACCAATCCCCGCACGTCCGCCTCGGTCCATTCCACGCACCTGGGTTTGCGCTTGAGGAGGTGCTGCCAGGCCACCGGGGTCTCGGCATAGGGCAGGAAGAGAAAAGCCCAGGATTCAGACGCCGCCTCATCATCAAACTTGCGAAAGGGAGGGGTGCAGAACGTGGGGGAGCGTTCCGTGGTGTCCGTCAGCACATCAATGCCAAACCGTGCGGCAAAGTAATTGTTTTTATGGCCGAAACGATAAGCCAGTTCCTCGACCGCCACCAGCCGGGCCAGTTGGGCGAGCAGTTGGGGCGATCTCAAATCGGCCTGCAATTGCGCCAGATGGGCCAGAAAATTTTCCGGCACGGTGGCGGAGTCCTTTCCGAGCAGCTCGCGCACGACCATTTCCAAAACCGTCAGCATGACGCAAAGCTGGATGGAGGTGGCCTGCATGCGGGTCGAACCGGTGACGGCCATGGGACCGGTGGTGAGGTTTATTTTTTCAATCCCTTCCTCTTCAATGACCTCGCGGCTGCGCTCGACGGTCTGGCACAGGACTTCGTCCGGATTATTATAGATGAAATAGACCTTTGCCCCGGCTTCCACCCCGGCCCACGCGGTGCCGATTACAAAGGACGTTTCGCCGCCCTCGGTGATGGCAAACACCACATCATCCGCGCGCACGTCCAAATCCTGGATTTGCCGGCGGCCAAAGGCGGTGAAATCCTCGAAGCCCTCCACCGACTTGATCAGGGCGTAATCACCGCCCGCCATGACGCTGACCGTGCGGTTGATGAATTCCGACCCCCGATCCGTCTGGCTCCGCCAGAAATCCCGCCAGGCGGAATCCAGCAGAATGCTCAGGCGCCCCGTGGAACCGCATCCGGTGAAAAAGATTTTCCCGCCGTTCTTCAGTGTTTTCAACACCTCGGCCTTGATCCCCGCCGCCCGTTCGGAGGCCACAAAATCGCAGTAGGCGACCAGCACATCGTCATCCGCGTCGAACAGCAATTTCAGCGCGGCGGCCACATCCTGTCCGGCGGTTTCACTGAGCGTCGCGGTCACCGGGTGCGACGCTTCCGTGACCAGCGAGCCCAGCTTGAACTGGGCGCTGATTTTCAAAAATCCATCAGAACGGAGCTTGGAATTAATACTCATCGGGATTGATTTAATGCCATTGTCAGCGCACTGTCACGCCGATAGCTTAGTGCCGATCAAATGATGCCCGCGCCACAGATGTCCGCCCTGGCCGCCTCAGGCTGCGAAGTTGCCTTCGACAACCTGACCCGGCAGCTTTATGCCACGGATGCCTCCCCCTATCAGATTGAGCCGCAAGCCGTGGCTTTCCCGAAAAATGCGGTTCAAGCCGGGGCCATCATCAAGGCGGCGGCCCAGGCGGGGGTGTCCGTCACCCCGCGCGGCGCGGGCACCGGCCTTTCCGGCGGGGCCATTGGTGATGGCTTGGTGGTGGATTTTGCCCGGTACAACCGGCACATTTCCCGGCTGGACCTGGAGCGCAAAACGGTTCACGTCGGCCCCGGAGTGGTGCTGGATCAATTGAACGCGGTGCTCCAACAGCACGGCTATTGCTTCGGGCCGGATGTGGCCACGAGTTCGCGCGCCACGCTGGGCGGGATGCTGGCCAACGACTCCTCCGGTGCGCACACGCCGGTTTATGGGACGACCGGCCGGCATGTCAGCGCGCTGGAAATCACCCTGAGCGACGGCAATTATTATCGAATCACCGCCACCGACCATCAGGTGTTGCAGAAACAGCGGAATTTGGTGGAAGACCTGGTGGCCCTCAATGAACTGGTCATAGCCGAACGGTTTGCGCCGGGGTTGTTAAAACGCTGGCCGGGTTACGCCCTGGCCCGGGCGGCGGAAGATCCCGGCAACCTGCTGTCCATTCTGACCGGCAGTGAAGGCACCCTGGCGGCGATTGTCGGGGCCGAACTGAAAATCGTCCCCCTGCCGGAAGAGCGCGGCGTGGGGCTGATTTTTTTTGCCTCCGTCACCGAAGCCATGCAGGCCGCCGTGGAACTGGCGGATTTGCAGCCCGCCGCCGTGGAGCACATTGACCGCCCCCTGTTCGAGCAGACGCGCGGCCAGTGGGAGTTTCAAGCCGCGCGCGATCTGCTGGAGCTGGACGCCAAACCCTGCGAATCCATTTTGCTCGTGGAATTCTTTGCGGATGCGGCGGATAAACTCGCCCTGCTGGCCAGACGGCGACTGGGCCGACGCCGGCGCATTTTGAAGACCAAAGGGGAGGCCGCGCTCGTCTGGGCCCTGCGCAAAGCCGGTTTGTCCCTGCTCACCAGTTGCCCGGGCGCGGCCAAGCCCGCCTGTTTTATTGAGGACACGGCGGTGCGTCCCGGGGATCTGCCCGCCTATGTGGCGGGGCTGCAAAAATTAATGGCGCGGCAGCAGGTGCAGGCCTCTTATTACGGTCATGCCGCCGCCGGTTTGCTGCATGTGCGGCCGGTGCTGGATCTGCACAGCGCGCGGGATTTGGAAAAATACCGGGCGATTGCGAATGAAGTCTCCGCGCTGGTGGCCCAGTTTAAGGGATCGCTGGCGGCCGAACACGGGGTGGGCATCGCCCGCACCGAGTTTTTGAAGGCGCAGGTGGGGCCGGAACTATACGGCATCATGCGGCAGATCAAACAGTCGTTTGACCCGAACAACGTTTTCAACCCCGGGAAGATCATCGGGGATGACCGCTACACAATTGACGGTGACCTGCGCCTGGGCGCAGCCTATGAATTGCCTCTGCCCTTTGAACCAGTGCTGGCCTTTGCCGCCCGCGACGGCTCGTTTACGGCCAATCTGGAACAATGCAACGGGTGCGGCGGCTGCCTGAAGCAATCGCCGACCATGTGTCCCACCTACCAGGCCACCGGCCAGGAGGCCATGTCCACGCGGGGCCGGGCCAATTTGATTCGCGCGGTCCTGGAACAGCGCGGCGTGACAGGGAATCCCTTGTTTTCCCCGGAACTGGAAATGGCGCTGAGCAATTGTCTCGGTTGCAAGGCCTGCACCAGCGAGTGCCCGTCCAGCGTCAACCTGGCCCTGCTCAAGGCGGAATTGCTTCACGCCGTGCTCCGGCAGCGCGGCCTGAAATGGCGCGAACGTCTGCTTTGTTCCCTGGACCAGCTCGGGAAAGTGGGTTGCGCGCTGCCGACCCTGGCCAACGGGTTCCTGAACCTGCGGGTCCTGGGCTACTTTGCCAACCGGGTGCTGGGGTTGACGCCGGAGCGCTCCCTGCCGCGCTTTACGCACCAGCGTTTTGACCGGTGGTTTGCCCGGCAGCCCGCCATCCCCAACGCCTTTCGGGGCCGGGTCATGCTGTGGGATGACACGTTTGTCCGTTACCATGAGCCGGAAATCGGGAGGGCTGCGGTCCGGGTTCTACAAGCGGCCGGATATGAGGTGGTCTTGCCGGCCCGCCGCAAATGCTGTGGCCGCCCCGCCTTCAGCCAGGGCAATCTGGACCTGGCGGCGGCGCTGGGGCGTCACAACCTGGCGCTGTTGCAGGCTGCGGAAGCGGGCCTGCCCATTCTGTTTCTTGAACCCTCGTGTTATTCCATGTTTGTGCAGGATTACCTGGAACTGAAATTGCCCGGGGCCGCCGAGGTTGCCCGGCGTTGTTTCCTGTTTGAACGTTTCATCGCCGACCTGTTGGAGGAAGAGCCGGGCGCGCTCAGCTTTAACGCGCAACCGCAGCACATGACCATCCACGTTCATTGCCATGCCAAGTCGCTGGGCAACCCGGATTACCTGCGGCGGTTGGCGGAACGCCTGCCTGAACGCGACGTCACCCTGCTGAACACCGGCTGTTGCGGCATGGCCGGGGCCTTTGGCGCGCTGGAATCAAAGTACGAGCTTTCCAAGCAGATTGCGGCCCCGCTGATGGAGCAGATCAAACGCCAGCCCTTTGGGAACATTGTGGTCGCCTCGGGCACGAGTTGCCGCCATCAAATCGAACACCTGGCCGAAGTCCCGGTCCGCACCTGCCACATGGCCGAGGTGCTGGCCGAGGCGCTGGAGTGACATCATTGTCCGGCGAGCGACCGGACCTGGACCCCCCGGTAACGGATTACGGTGTCATTCATGTCGTTGAAGGCGCCCAGGCCGAGGAAGAATCCGTTGGCGGCCACGCTGATTTTTCGAGGCGGGGTCACTTCGTCAAAAACCCCCTGGTCATTGACCGTGGCGCTGATTTTTCCATTTTGGAAGCGGAAGTAAAAGGTGTTGGTAAAACTGTCCAACGCCGGCCGGCCCAGGATTTCGCGTGTGGTCCAGTGCTGGCCGAAGCTGGTCACGTCCCCTTCTTCGGGGTTCCGCTTGATCCGAAACGAATACCAGTTGTAGGTCTCAAATTGTGGCAAACCCATGACCAGCCCGCCTTGGAACGACTTGGTGGAACTCCGCTCGATTTCAAACTGGCCGCGCACTTCAAACTCCCGGCCGAGGCGCGCCCGGGAAAAAAGCAGGTGCCCGTTCTTGTCAGCCACCACATCCAAAGACCCGTCGAGGTTCAATTTGCAAAACCCCCGTTCGAGGCACCAGCCCGTGAAATTGGTGTCGGCGGGCAGGTAATCCACCCAGGCATGCGATTGCAAACGCGATTCCACGTCCAGCGCGGCCAGGCGTTCCCGGACAAATGCGCGGGTTCTGGCGTCCAGGTCCGTCACGGCAGCCAGGGCGCGGTACTGTTTTAAGGCCGCCCCCAGCTCCCCCGCGTCGCGACTGGCTTCCGCCGCCGTCACGGCCGTGGCTTGGGAGCCCGTGCGGGCGGCCACTTCCAGCGGCATGAGGGACAGGTCAACGCCCCAACCGGCATTATCCCCCGGGCTGGTTTGCCAGTGGCTGGCCTGCAATTGCCGGCCGGCCACCTCGTAGTGTCCCGCCAGATAAGCCGCGATGGCGTAAGTGTTGCACCAGCCTTCGCGGTCGCCGGCTTGGGCGGGGTCGGCGATATACCCTTCGTACATGGTTTGCACATGCGGCCAGATGTCGGCGCGCGCGTAAAGGTGGGTTCCGGCGGGCAGATTCATTTCCTCTTCCACATCGCTGAGAGAATCGAAAAATTTGCGGGGCACATCCGTGTCAAAACGCCGGGTGTTCAGGGCGGTGATTCCAAAGGCCAGCATGGCATCGGCATCACCATACCAGCGGGGCCGGAGTCCCCAGCGCATATCGCTCCAGGCGTTGTCATAATCCACCTGGGCCGCCAGCGTGCGGTCAAACCAGAGCCGCATGTCCGCCAGACCGGAGTTGCCGAGCGACACATAGATCATGCGGGCAGGGGCCAGGGGCCAGTTTGGATGGAGACGCCAGGCCCGGGTGAAGCACTGGCCGGCCAGGGCCAGATGCCGGGAAAATTCCTGCCAGCCTTCTTTGGTTACTGTATTGGCATAACCGCCGCCCCGCAGCCGCCACGCTTCGTTGATGTGGTATTCGCCCTCCAGCACCAAAGCCAGCCATTTGAAGGAGGTCCCTTGATCCTTGACCTGGGAAACCACCCCCGCCTCGTGGCGCTTGAAAAAGCTTTCGCCATAGGTCGTGAGGAGAATTTCGCCCAGCTCCTGCTGGTCTTCCGGCTTAAGGCTGCCGTCCTCAAAGGCCTCGCGCAGACGCTGGAGCGCCAGCGCATCCATTGGGGCCGGATCACGGCGAAGTTCAACCAAGTTGTCCGCCAGCACCACCGTGGCGAAGAATTTGGGATAGGCCAGATGCTTGGAATGTTCAAAGTTCTTAACCGCCCGTTCGAGCCGTTGCCTTCTTTCGTGCAGCTCCGTCGTGTTGACCGCCGTCACCGCCGTCACCAGGGGGTCCGTGCAATCCGGATTGGCCGCCAGTTGGTCGCTCAACACGTTCAGTGGCGGCAGGTTCGTGTTGAACGTTCCCCCATAATTCCCCGCGATCCAGTTTTCCACCAAGCCCAGGCACAAGTCATCGCAATCCGGGTTGCGCTCTCCCCGCAGCTTGTAGCCCTCCAGATATTGGCGCACGCGAAACTCCCGGCTTTTCACCTGCACCTCCGCCGCCGTCACCGCATTGCTGTTCCACAGCACGGGCCGGCTGGCCAAGTCCATGGCTGATTCGCCGCGGCCGGTTCGGTTGATCGAAGTTAAACCCTGCTGGATGCGGCGTGCATATTTCACGCCGGCAATGCCCAAAAACGCCAGGCCGCACACAAATAACAACAGCATGACACCCACCACCACCCACAAGACGGGGGTGTTTTCCCTGGGTTTGCTCGCGTAAGCGCGTGCCGGGCGGGGGGCTCCCGGCAGTTTTTGTTGCAGCACCAAATCCAGCGTCTGCCATTGGACCATGCCTTCGCACCAGACAATTTCCCGGCCGGTCAATTCCCCCGCCACCCGGCGACGATGCAGTTCCTCGAGGGAAAACACCCCCAGATTATGTCCGTCGCGATTCAGGTGGTAGTTCATGTTGGTTTATTTTCGGATTCCTGCCTTGTGTCACCAGCGCCCCCCCCGGATGGCCGCCACCAGGGCCGCCACCACGGCCACGACATCCAGACCGGTGGCCTCCCAAAGTCCGTGCCGGCCCGCCGCCACCGCAAAGAGTGTCATGGCCCCCACCCAGAGGACGAGCGGGTGAAAATCCGATGGATTCCGCTGCCCCGGCTGCTTCTTGATCAGCACCGGCGTGGCAAACGCCAGAATCAGCAGCGTGACAAACATCCAGCCCAGAAAGTTGATCAGTGGCGCGCCCATCCACGTCAGGGGGAATTTGGTGGGGGACCAGAGCCAGTAATGCTGCAGGTGTCCCATGAACGGATCCATACCCAGGTCAAACAAAGTGGACAAGGCCACGGTGAGCCCGATCAGCCAGAACCCGTAGGTCTTCATTTTCCGCCACGGCTTCAAAATCAGGCGGCCCACGCCGCGCGAGTTGAACAGCACCAGGATCCAGAGCACCGGCACCGTCCAGGGCAGGCGGTCAAAAAAACGCACCCCGGCGGCGGGTCCGAAGACAAACGGTCCAAAGGGGATGCCGGAATTCAGACTTAAGGTGTCGGCCACGCTGCCGATCAGGGCGCAGATGAAAGCCGCCGACAGCACATATTGCCACTGCAATTGCCGCGCCAGCGCCGTCAGGGTGCTGGCGGTGGCCAGTGAAATGAGGCACGGCAGCAGCCAGTCCGCCTGGTCCGGTCCTTTGGGGAACCGGATCACCTGGACCAGCAGCATGAGAAATAAAACGGCCACCGGGACCGCCGCCAACGCGTTGAGTCGCTCCGGGAACAAGTTTGCGGGTGGTTTGTCTTGCATTGCCAAAAGGATAAGCATTCGGCCGCTCCGGCCCAGTCAAAAATTCAACCCAGCTTGATCAAGCCGTCATAAACAAAATAGGCAAACGCCAGCACCAGGATGATCCCTGCGGGCCGGGGCAGCCGGCCCAGCACTCCCACGAAGAAGAGATGCACCAGCGCAGCCCCCATCAAAATCAGGATGCCCATCTGAAACATGGGGGGCAGCACCAGCGGCCGGAACAAGGCAAACACCCCGAGACACAACGGGATGGACACATGGGCGTCCCCCACCTGCGAGGCATAGACCGTGGCCGGTTGTTTGGTCCACGCGTAATAAATCGCCAGCATCCCGTTTGGCAGCACCATCAAAAACCCGCTCAACCAGCCGATGTGCCGGCTGATAAAACCGCCGTGAATGTTGGAGGCCCACGCCACCAGCCAGTCAATGCTGGCATAGATTCCATAAGCGCCGATCCCCAGCAACAGCAAATCGAACGGCAGTGTCCAGCCGAGCGATTTGTCTTCCCGGACGTTGGCGTTCAAAACTTCAAACACATGGCCGCACTGCCAGAACAGGAACATGCCCACCAACACCAGTCCGTCATCGAAATTCAGCCGCCCCTTGCGGCTCATCGCCCAGACGGCCCCGCTGAAAAACAGCACCGCCACGAGAGTCAACAGCAGCGCCAGCCGGTTTAACTTCTGGTCCTTGTCGGAACTGGCCGGTTTCCCCCGGGCTTTGTCCCGTCCGCCCGACTCCGGCACAATGTTCATCCGGCAGAACACCGCCGGCAAACCGATGATCAGCGTCAGGTTGGTGATGTTGTTGACCAGCGAATTGATCATGACATCCGCCCCCGAACCGCCGGTGCGGCCCAAAATGCAGGCGAAAATCAAATTGCCCAGGCCTGAACAGTACGGCATGACGAGCGTGCCCAGCACCGTGCCCTTGAACCCCCGCTGACTCAGCGCCTCCAGCCGCCAGATCATCAGAAACGATGCCACCAGAAACATCGCCAAAAACAGCCACGGGGCCCAAAACCCCCGGGCTGCAATCCAATGAATAAACGGGTTTGCCATGGGCTAAGTATAATAAAAACGCCCGCCGGCAGGCGATACAAACCTGCGCCCGCTCCGGCCGCTCCGACCGGTCCGGCTCCCGGGGGTTCAGGTGGAATTGGAAGAAAAAACCAGGCTTCGTTGTTCATCACGGCGGGCGGGGGCGCTGGCCCGGATGATTCGGTCAACCGCAGCGGCCAAAACAAGCTGAACCGCGATTTTAATTGCCTCCGGTGGCGCGGCGGGGAATTTTTAACCGGTCTTTTTTGTGTCTTACCGTGTTTTTCTGTTTTCGACCCGCATGGCTGCCGGCCAGCACCGAACCCTGAAACGGAGCAATTGCAAGGCGATTGCCGTCGGTTGCCATTTATTTTTTATCTGCAAATACCGTTAATTACCGCTAAACGCCCTTGGGTTCCCGGTTTGGACCCGGGCCCCGGGCCGGGTGGCAAAAGTCCGCGCCCAACAGAAGGCGGTACGCCTGCTGGCAGAAACTCGCTCCGTCCGCTGGCGACGGATTATGTCAAAGAACGGCGGATGGAATTCATCCATCCGGCCGGCAACGGGCACGCAATCGTGCCGGTGACGGCGATTCTTCAGGAAAGGCCATGGGCTCATAGGTTAAATGCCGAAACCCTCGTTCGCCGTCGTTGAAGCTCCGACGGACAAGCGCCTCCTTCCCGCGTTGGAGCCGAAGCTCCACCACACAATTCATCCACCACGGTTTTGTGGGTTGGTCAAGTTTTGTCGAATGGTTGTAGGGAAAGTAATCTTTAGGGTTAGGGCTTTCCATGAACCGTCTCTCAATACCAGGTTCATGGCGCCAATGTGCATCCAATTTTGGAGGTCGAAACTTTCCCTGAACCTTGATCAGGTTCAGGGGTTCAAGGCGCGACATTTCGTTTGGGCGAATTTTCATCCCGGCCTTCTCCCCCGGGGAGGGGAATGGTTCGGCCGGTGGTTGACGAGTCTGGATGCCAAGCGTGATTGATTGTTTGACCGCCAAAGCGGCAGAGGGCTGCCGCACTACGAGACGCTGTCGCGCGGAGGGATACCGATTGAGATGCGCTGGTGGGTGGAAATTCGGTCGCCCG
>CAZUBG010000193.1:0-10706 GCA_964618545.1 uncultured Bifidobacteriaceae bacterium
AACCGATACACAAGTAGCTTTGCCATAACGGGTTATGCCGCCAGTTTCTTAAGAGGGAAGGTGGATTAATTCGAGTCCCTGTGGGAAGAGGATACGCTCGCCCTCATCCCGGCCTTCTCCCCCGGGGAGGGGAATGGTTCCGCCGGTGGTTTGAGGGTTTGGATGACCGGGGTGGACGAGGGTTTGCATGCAAAAGCGGCAGAGGTCCGCCGCAGTACGGGACGCTTCGCGCAGTTCGGTTAAGATTGATGGGCAATAAGCCATGATCTCGTTTGCTGCGATTGGTCGAAGGGATGTTATGAAAGTGTCAGTATCTGTCCGGCGCCCAGTTTTACGGGCTCGGAAAACTCAAGGGTCGTACTGCCGTCGGTCCGGGACCGGGCGGTGAGCCGCTGGGCTCCGAGGCGGGCGACGGGGCGGGCCAGATCCACCTTGAGCGACTGAAATTCGAGGCTGCCGCTGACGCACGAAATGGTCAGTTCGTGACCCGAGCGACGAATGGTACCGAAGCCCCGGGAGGTCACCCAGGGCGCGTGAAAATCACCGGGCGCGGTGGGGACGACGGCCAGGGTTTGGTTGGGCTGGTCGGGTTTGAAGCCGGTGGCGGCGAGCAGGGTGGTCCAACTGCTCATGGCGCGGGAATAATGGCCGCCGCATTCGGAGTGATTCCACGGCTGGCCGGCGCGCAAATAGCGGCGGTGAACGGCTTCGACGATTTTCACGCCGTCGGCATAGCGTCCGTGGTCCATGAGAAAGGAGGCAAAGGCGAATTCAATCCCGGACCAGACGCCGCCGGCCTGGAGGTTGGTGACGGTCAGCGCGTCGCGACCGCCCTGGGGGGCGGTGGCGTTATGAACGCCGAATTCAGGATTGAAATTATTGGCAAAAACGCTGTCCACCGCCCGGGTAAAATTCTTTTCCGGCAGCGTCGCCGGCAGGCCGATCAAATGCGTGAACCATTCGCCGGACACCTGGTCGGTCATGCAGAGTTCATCGCGCGTGTCGCCATCCACCCACAGGCTGTAATACCGGCCGTTGAACAGCATGCGGTCGAAGCTGGCGGACGCCCTGGCCAGCAACCCGCCCCAGCGCTTCGCGTCATCCGGTTTGCCCGCCTCGTTGGCGAGGCGGACCGCCGCACGCAGGCCGCCAATCCACAGCGAGGCGACATACGACGGCGTGCCGCGCATGCGCCACTGGTCGTAGGTTTGGAGTCCGGTGTCCTGGTCAGGCAGGGCGTCCCCATTGGTGTCCAGCGA
This sequence comes from uncultured Bifidobacteriaceae bacterium, assembly GCA_964618545.1. Classification (GTDB taxonomy): domain Bacteria; phylum Verrucomicrobiota; class Verrucomicrobiia; order Limisphaerales; family UBA11358; genus UBA11358. The sequence continues at coordinate 1,260 of CAZUBG010000193.1, forward strand.
CTCGGTGAACGCCATCGCCCTGACAACATGCGGCCACATGAATTTGAGATAGGCCCGGTCGCCGGTCCACAAATAATCGCGGCAGACCATCATGACGAACTGCGGATTCATGTCCACGCGCGCGAAGCCCCGGTCCACGCGGTTGACGTCCCCGGGATAATTGTGGGGCACCTGGCCCTGCTCGTTCTGATGGGCGATGATCCGCTTCATCTGCTCCAGCTTGAGCTCGGGAAACAGCGCCACCATCGGGAAGCTGCCCTGATAATCCACATCGGTGGTGGACAGACCGCAGCAGCCCAGTCCCTCCCACATCGCATAAGCGCCGTCCTTGGTCCACCAGGTGTTGAACACCGCCGTGGAAAGCTGGCCGGACCAGGCGAAGGCCAGGGCGTCGCCCAGCGAGGTGTCGGCGAGCGTGCGGGCAAAGGTTTCCGTGGCGGCGCGATGCCGGTCGTAATTGGCGCACAGGAAGCGGTTCACATCGGCCGCGTCACTGAACCAATTGGCATACATGTGCCCGAGCTCGTGGCCGTTTTGAGTGAGGTGGTGGGGGAAAAACCAGCCAAAAGTGAAACGAAGGCCGGCCTTTTCGCCGGGGGCGAGTTTCAGACTGGAGGCCAGCGCCCCGGCCCCCCAGACGGGCCGCCGCCGGGAATTTCCAGCGATCAGATTCCGGCGCACTTCCCGGAGCAACTGCCGGCCCGTTTTCTCATAACCCTCCGGATCGGCCGCCCGGGCGTCGGCAAACACCCGCGCGAGCATGGCATCGGCGGCCAGCTCCTTGAGTTTGGCCTGGACCGCATTGTCCGAGAGAGCGTCTATCTGATCGTTGGTGGGCAAATTCAGCGAGGGATCGGTGGCGCACGCCGTATTGGGCAAATGACCGTTCGCCACGAGGTCGGACAAAATATTCAACTGCATGGAGCGCACCCGCTCGTTCTCCCACCGGTAAAGGCCGGGCAGGGAATATTCCTGGAATGTGCCGGTGATGTAGGAAGGCTCGCCGCCCGTGACGGAAAAACACAAGCTGCCGATCCCGGAGGGAAAATCGGCCGGCGCGTCGGTCTTCAGCAAGAGGCTGGTGACTCCGTCGGCTTGGAGCAGCGTGTTGGTGAGTCGCCGGTCTTCGAGGGCCGTCGCCAGCGGATTGTCCAAAAATCCAGTCAGGGACACCTCCACGGTTTCCGCCGAGGTGTTCTCGACGGTGAAGACCGCATGGAATCCGGGCGTGCCGGAATCACGGGCGCTGCCGGGAATAAAGGGCGAGAACAGCAGCGAGGAGACGCGGACCGGAATGGTGCCGTCGTTGTAGCGCAGGCCGGTCAGCGGGAAATTGGCGAGGTAATCAATGGACTGCACGTCCTGGACGTACGGAAAAGTATAGAGATCGTTCTCATCCGAACGCAGGTAGAGCCGGCGAATTTGGGCGACCTCGTCCGACGCGCGCTTGGTGCGGAGCACAAAGCGGAGGTACTGCGGCCCGGGCGCGGGCGCGGCGGTCGTGGACCTGGCGTTTTGCGCCCAGGAACCGGAATTGAAAATCTGCCATTCGTGGAAGCAGCCATCGGCACGGATTTCGATAAAGCCCGTCCCGATGCCGCCCAGCGGGGCTCCCGACCCCATGGGCATGGAGGAGGGGATGTCCAACGAGAGCCCGGCCATTTTGGAGCTGGAACCGGCTTTTTGCGGGCCGGTGCCATCTTCATCCAGCGTCGGAACGCCCCGAACCGGAACCCGATAAGGGGCCGCGCAGGAAGGAACCAGGGCGGTGCCCGCGACGGCGGCGGAAAAAGTGAGGAATTTGCGACGGTTAATGTTCATTTGTCAGGCGACTCTGGTTTTTCTGTTGTGCCAATCGTTTTCAGCGCTTGCCCGGCTGAGTGTGCGTTTCCATCCGCACGCAGCCGGAAAGTATCAGGCTCCTGAGACGAAGCAATCCCGAACGAGGTGACAGGGACCTGACGGAGCCGGTTCAGCGGGCTCATTCCCCATGTTTTTTGGCGCGCCGGACGGCCCACCACACCGCCGCCGCCAACAGGGGCACCACCAGGGCGACCACCAGTGAGGCATGAACAGCCAGACCGGCCGCCTCGCTTCCTTCCAGCATGATTTTCAACAAATTGGCCAGATAGTAGGTCAAGACGACCACCGAGAGCCCCTCGACGGCATGTTGCAGGCGCAACTGTGCGGCGGCGCGGCGATCCACACTGGCGAGCAGCAGTTGATTCTGACTTTGCAGATTCACCTCCACCCGGGTGCGCAACAAACTGGTGGTGGATTGCAACCGAGCCGACAAGACGCCCAGCCCCACCTCGGCCCGCTTGCAAGTGTGCCAGGACTGCGCCAGGCGGCGGTCAAAGAATTCGCTGATGGTTTGATAGCCGGGAACCTGCTCCTCACGCAATTCGCGGACACGGGCCGAAAGGGTTCGGGCATAGGATTCCGTCAGGCTGAAGCGCGACCCGCAGCGGGCCTGGAGCCGCTCGGTGGCCAGGGAGAGATTGGTCAGATCGCCCAACAAGGCGCGTTCGGCGCCCGCATCCATCGCTCCGATGCGTTCGACCAGAATAACATGCTGGGCTTCGAGCCGCTCGATTTGGGGCAACAAATCGCGGGCGAGGGGCAGGCTCAGCATGGCGGCCAGGCGATAAGTTTCGATTTCGACCAGGCGCTGCAGCAGCCGGCCCTGGCGCCCCGGGGTCAGGCGATGCCCCTGCAGCAAAAACTGAGTGGCCCCGCGATCATCGAGTTTGAAATGGCTCCAGACCGAGGCGACGCGCTCGACGACCCAACCGCCGACGAGACGTTCCTTGCCAAACAATTCCGAGACCCGCTCCATGGTTTTCCCGGTGCCGGCGTCCCCGGGGGGAACCTGTTCGCTGGCGATCTCGACCGCCGCCAGGATGCGGCCGGGGAGGGTTTCGAGGCAGCCGGCCGGCAGGAGTTCAAGGGCAGATTGGGCAAACGGCGCGCCCGCCTGGGGGGCGATCACGGTGAAGGCGGTGAATTCCGTATGGCGCTCGATGCGCAGATCCGCCGGGCCCACGCGCAGGAGTTGAAAGCCGTGAGCCGCCGCGGGGGCCACCAGGTTCAGATGGGCGGCCAGAGCCGCGACGGCGGAACGATGGGCCTCCGCTTCTGCGGGAGTAAAAAAGACGGCGCGATGCGCCACCATGACCGGCCCGGAGACGACGGGAAAGGGCCGGGCCAACAGCTCCTCGTGCAATTCGCGGTATTGAGGATGGAAGCGCTCCTGACGCACGGGTCAGGTTATCATAAGAGCGACTTTCTGTAAAGGCGGCCGGGGTTTTCCGGCGGGAGGAACGGCGGCGGAACAGCCCGATCCGCAGGTCGCCGGGCAGGAATTTGGCGGCCCAGCCGGTTGCCAACCGGCCGTCGCTGGAGCTATTGGCGGACAGGCCGACGACACAGCCGCGGGCCGGCACCGTGCGCGACGGGTTCGTCAATTCTCCCGGGTGGTTTCAGCCGTCCCTTTGGGGCGCGTGGCGGGAGGATTCCACACCCGGCAATGAATTGCCGGGCTATTTTCGGCCAGCCCTTCGGGTTGGGGAAAGGGGCGGCAAATGCCAGTGGTTAAGGTGGCGTCAGTTTCCATTTCACCGAAAACAGTGGGGAACCCAAGCCGGCGCGCGAGTGCATTGACTTTTCCCTGAGTTTCCATTCCACCGAAAACAGTGGGGAACCCAAGCTGAGAACTTAAATAATTTAATCACAAATACTTGCATATCATGATGCCCACGCGCCGGGCTGGTGGTGCGGCAGTTGGTCCCTCCAAAAAAACATGGCCGAATTATCCTTCAGTCGGACATGAACCCGCCGATAGAAAACAGGGTTAAACCGGATCAAAAATCAGGATTGATGGGCTTGATGATTCGAGCCTTTGGTTTTCCGCCCTCCGGGGCGGAATTCAGGGTGCCGTCATGCCCACAGGGGCTGATGACCGGCGGAACGATTTTTTCCGGTGACGCTGAAGATGACGCACAACCAGATAAGAAACGGTCATTTGACCGTTCGGGCGATGATCGCGCGACTGGGCCGTGTCCGGGTCCTGCGGCGGGATCTGCCGGGCCGGCTCCGGGCCTTCAGCGGCACTTTCGCGGAGCATTACGAGCGGACCGATGTGGAGTTCAATGCCCTGGCCGAATCGTTGCGCCATCTGTGCGATCTCTCCCAGGCGCTGGCGCGGTTGGTGAGCGAACGACTGGGGAGTGTGCGGACCGCGCTCAACGAAAGCCGGATTGCACGACCCGAAGGCATGGCGGCCACGGCGCTCCATGAATTGCGCACGGGACTGACGAAGACCGAGGGGGAGCTGGCGCTGCTGCAGTCGGTCGGCGAGAACTTGTGGCGGCTGCACTCGCATGTGGAGCAGATTGAGCGGATCGGCCTGGTCATCCGCACCTCCGTTTTTGGTTTTGCAGTGGAGAGTGCGCGGACGGAACGATGCCGCAGCACGTTCGGTTCGTTTGCGGGCGAGTTGCGACTGCTGGGCGACCGGATCACGAATTTGGCGGCGGCCATCAACCACCACGCCAGCGCGGCCCACACCACGCTGGAACAGGAATGGAAGACCCTTTCGGCCAGCCATGCGCAGTTACGCCAGTTGGCGGAAACACTGGAGGCCACGGCCGGAGCCACCGCCGCCGCCGCCCAAGCGATGCTGGATGACGTTCTCCAAGGGCTGCAGCAGTCCGAGGAAAGGATGCGTGAGATCACGCACCAGGCGGGTGAAGCGCTGTTTCATCTTCAATTCGGCGACATCATCCGGCAAAAGTCAGAACACATCGCGGACGCACTGCGAGAAGCGGCGGACCAGCTTAATCCGAAGGCTTCAGGGCGGGCGTTTGGCGAGCAGGCGGCGGAGGCGGACCGGGCCATTGCCATCCAGATCGGCCAGCTTGAACTGATCCGCACGGAAGTGGAGGCAGCGCAGCACAAACTGGCGGATTCCTTTCGGACCCTGGGGGAGGCCACCGGACAACTGTGCGCCATCCTGGGCCGCTGGCACGGGGCGCCGGAGGATCCGCAGGACGCAACGGACTCGCTCGCGGCGTTCAAGGCGGACCTTCTGCGGCTGGAAAACCTCCATTGCCTGGGCCAGGAACTGCGTCAGGGCGCCCGGCGTTCGATTCAGAAGGTGGCCGGAGTGTCCCAGCAGCTTGCCGGGCATGCGGACGAGGTCAAGACGCTGAACGCGGACCTGCACCTGCAAGCCCTGAACGCGATTGTCAAAACGGCCGCCCTGGGGGATGAGGGCGCCACGCTGTCAGTATTATCCACGCATGTGGATTCCCTCTACAGCGAGTCCAACCAGATTGTGACGGAACTCGTGGGCATCCTTGAGGCGGTGCTGAAGAAGACGCTCGCCAGTTCCGACAGCGAGGTTGCCGCTCCGGAGCCGGATCAGAACCCCGGGCTGCGGGGCGGCATGGAACACATTGAATCCGCCTATAACGAGTGCAACAGCACGTTCGCTTCCGCGCACAACCTGGTGGAAAAGCAGCAAACCGCAGTGGACGGCAGCCAGGCGCTGCTGAACTTTCTGGCCGGCCAGGGCCCGGCGATCACGGGACAGATCGGAGAATTGACCACCTTCCGTGAACTGCTGGCGCCCTGCCTGCCCGAGGCGCGCCCGTCCGCCATGCGGGACGAAACATCGCAGGACCGCTACACGATGCAAAGCGAGCGGGACGTGCATGAGCGGGCCGTCCGGCTGGCGGGCCCGGGCACGAACACGGCGACCGGCACGAACCCGGAACCACTGGCCCCGCCCCGCCCCAACGGCAACCTGGCGCCGGCGCCAGCGGCGGCCCCCAACGGAAGCCCGGAAAGTCCGGTTCCCGGGATAATTTCAACAAATTCAACGACCGCAGCGGTCCCTGACATGGGTGACAATGTGGAACTCTTCTAATGCCATGAAACTTCAAATCACCAGTGCCCCAAACACCAACACCCTCCGTCTGGCGGGCGATTTGGACATTTACAACGTTGAAACGGCGCGTCAGTCGCTGCTTGATTTTATGGCCGGCAGGCCCGGGGTCGAACTGGATCTCAGTGGCGTTGAGTCCTGCGACACCGCCGGGCTGCAACTGCTGCTGGCCGCCCACCGGAGCGCCGCGACCTCGGGAAAAACATTCTCCATTCAGGCGCCGGTTGCGGCCATCGAACAGTGCGGCCAATCCCTGGGGCTTGGACCGGAAAGCCTCCCGCCCCACACCCGTTGAATTTATGAGCAAGACAATCCTCACCGCCGACGACTCCGCCAGCATGCGTCAGGTGGTCAGTCAAACCCTCCGCAACGCCGGCTACCAGGTGGTGGAGGCGGTGGACGGGCGGGATGCGCTGGCCAAACTGAGCATCAGCGCTCCCCACATGCTGATCACCGACCTGAACATGCCAAACATGGACGGCATTGAGCTGATCCGCCAGGTGCGCGCCCTGCCGAACTGCAAATACATTCCGATCGTCATGCTCACCACCGAGTCACAGGATGCCCGGAAACAAGAGGGCCGGGCGGCCGGGGCCAGCGGCTGGATCGTCAAACCGTTTCGCCCGGAACAACTGGTGCTGGTGGCCAAAAAACTTCTCCCCTGACCCCCAACCGGCATGAACACGAACAATCCAGTCCAAACTTTTCTGAACGAGGCGGAAGACCTGTTGACACGCATCGAGGAGATCGCGCTCGAACTGAGTCCCCAGACGCCGGCGGATGACCAGATCAACGATCTGTTCCGGGCTTTTCACACGCTCAAAGGTTCCGGGGCGATGTTCGGATTTGACGGGGTGGCCGAATTTACGCACCACGTCGAAACGGTGTTGGATCAAACCCGCGAAGGCCGGCTCCCGCTCTCCGAAGAACTCATCAGCCTCCTGCTCCGGTCGAAGGATCAAATCAAGGCCCTGCTCGAGGCGGCGCAAAACCAGCAAGCACCACCGACGGCCGCCGGCGCGGAGATCGTGGCGGCGCTGGATGCGCTGCTGCCCGCCACGGCGGCAGCGAAAACACCCGGTGGCGCAACCCCGGAAAAGGCCCCTGACTCACCAGCCGTTCCGGCCGGGAAAAAATCGCCGGTCCAAACCTATAAAATTCATTTTCGCCCCCCGCCGGACATGATGACCTCCGGCACGAATCCCATTGCGCTGTTGAACGAGCTGCGTGATTTGGGCGATTGCCGGGTGGCGGCCGATGCCAGCGGGGTGCCCGCCTTGGAGCAACTCCAGCCGGATCACTGCCTGCTGGCCTGGGACATCCTTCTGACCACGGTCAAGGGACTCAACGCCATCCAGGATGTGTTCATCTTTGTGAACGACGGCGGCGAGATCAGGATTGAGCCCACAGAACCCGTCGCACCCCTTGAACCGGGGAGGGAATCGAGTCCCGGCGGCAATGAAATACAGCCGCCCTCACCCGCAGGATCCAGCCCACGGCCATCCGGGGAGGCCGGTGATCGGAGGGTTCAAGAAGCAAAGCCGGGATCGGGGAATGCGGCCGCCGCCCCTCCGGCCGGGCGGAAATCCTCCCCCAAGGAGGCCAGTGTGCGCGTCCCTTCAGAGCGGCTCGACCGGCTGGTGAACCTGGTGGGCGAACTGGTGATGAACCAATCCCGGCTGTCACAAGTCGCCGCCGGGGCGAACCTGCCCACGCTCTCCGGTTCGGTGGAGGATTTGGAGCGCCTGGTGAGCGAACTGCGGGACAATGTTCTGGGCATCCGCATGATGCCCATCGGCACCACCTTCAGCCGTTTCAAACGCCTGGTGCATGACCTTTCGTCGGAACTGCAAAAAGAAATTGACCTGGTCACCGAAGGGGAGGAGACCGAACTGGACAAAACCGTCCTGGACCAACTCGGCGACCCGTTGGTCCATATCATCCGCAACAGCATTGGCCATGGCATCGAGCCGCCCGAAGCACGGCTGGCGGCCGGAAAACCCCGCCACGGCATCATCCGTCTGGCGGCGGTGCATGCCGGTTCGAACGTGGTCATCACCATCACGGATGACGGGCGGGGACTGGATCCGGAGGCCATCCGCGCGAAGGCGGTGGAAAAAGGGATCATTGGAGCCGAGACGAAACTTTCCGAAAGGGAGATGTATGATCTGATTTTCCTGCCCGGCTTTTCCACGGCCAAACAAGTGACGAATGTTTCCGGCCGGGGCGTGGGCATGGATGTGGTCAAACGACAAATCGAGGCGCTGCACGGCCAGGTGGCCATGTCGAGCACCGTCGGCAAGGGCACCACCCTTTCCCTCACCCTGCCGCTGACGCTCGCGATCATTGACGGGCTGCTGGTTGAAATCGGGAGCGACCAGTTCATCGTGCCGATGTCGGTGGTCACGGAAAACGTGGAACTCCCGCGCGCCGACCGCAGCCGCAACAACCGGCGCAACGTGGTGGCCGTGCGCGGCGAACTGATTCCGTATGTGCGTTTGCGCGAACTGTTCGGTGAACCCGAGGGGGGGCCGGACGTCGAAAAAATCGTCATCGGCCGGCACGAAAACCAGCGCGTGGGGCTGGTGGTGGACCGGGTGCTGGGCAACCACCAGACGGTGATCCAATCGCTCGGCAAGTTTTATCGGGACATCGAATTTGTTTCCGGCGCCACCATCATGGGGGATGGCCGGGTCGCCCTGATCCTGGATTTGGGCGGATTGGTCCAGCCCACCGGCGCCAATTGAAAACAACCTTCTTAAATCTCAACCATTTCAAATCAAACCAACAAACACCAACAAATGAAAAACTGGAAAATCGGCAAACGCATTGCCCTCAGCAGCGCCGTCCTGCTCGCCCTCCTTCTGGCCGTGGGGCTTAGTTCTTATTACGTTCTCTCCAACATCCGCAAAACCACGGAGACGGATTTGCGGGACCAGAAAATCCCCGGCATCATCTACTCGGGCGAGATGACGGAATTCATGCTGCGCAGCTACATCCGAACCCTCATGGCCGCCGATTCGGCGACTCCGGAATTGCGCGACCAGTATCTGGCCAAAGCCAAGGAGAACGATGAGAACGTCACCACGGCCATTGAGCATTACCAAACCGCGATCACCGACAAGGACGACCGCGCCAATTTCGACCAATTAAAAACGCTGGGGGCGCAATATGCCACCGCGCAGGAGGAATATGTGGCCTTGATCAAGGCCGGCAACAAGGGGGCGATGCAGGACTACCGCGACAAACAACTGGATGCCGCTTACAACGCCTACCATCTCCAGATGGCGGCGCTGCTCAAATGGAATCAGGAGGCGGCGAACAAACTGGTCAACGACATGAGCGCCACCGCGCGTCGTTCCGTCGCCATCACCCTGGTCATCATGGCCGTCGCGCTGGCGATCGGGGTCGTCCTCTGCCTGCTGCTGACCCGCAGCATTGTCAGTCCGATCCGGAAGGCGGCGGGGGTGATAGACCAACTGGCGAAGGGGGATTTG
>CAZUBG010000194.1:0-10674 GCA_964618545.1 uncultured Bifidobacteriaceae bacterium
CCCGCGCTTCGCTCACTTCCGTCTGCATCACGCCCGGCACAATTTGTTCCACCGGATCTTCAATCGTGATGATATGGCGCCCGCCCAGCTCGGCCAGGGTGCGCAGGCAGGCGTAAATGGTCGCGGTCTTCCCGCTGCCCGCCGGTCCGGTCAGCAGCAGCAGGCCGGAGGTCTGCCGCAGAAATTTTTTCAGTTCCGACGTGGCGTCCTCGGGAAATTCCAGTTCCGCCAGCCCCCGCGCCGTGCCCGGATGGAACAGCCGCAGCACGATCTTTTCGCCCGTCACCGTCGGATACGTCGCCACCCGGATGTCGCTGCGGGCGTTGACCGTGTGCTTGTCAATGCGGCCATCCTGCGGCATGGATTCCTGGTACGTCTTCAACTGCGCCAGAAATTTGATGCGCCCAAAGACGCGGTCCGCCAGCTCGGCCGGAAACCGCGTGGCCGGCGTCATCAGGCCATCCAGCCGGAACGAAACCACCGCGCCCCCCTCCTCCATCTGCAAATGAATGTCGCTGGCCGACGCGCTCTCCGCCTGGTGGATCAACTGCTCCACCGTCTCCGGCGCGGAGCCCGGGGCGTTTTCCACTGTCAGCGGCTGGCTTTTGGCGGTCATCATCATGTCTTTAATGGTATAAGACCAGGCTCACTGAAAATCGGCACGTTGTTTTTTTGCGGCGTGTCCACGGGTGCCTCCCAATGTGGTCGGCGCTTTCTTCGTACCGCAGACTTCCAAGTCTGCCGTATCGCGGGTTTCCCAACCCGCAGACCGTCCGCCAACCCGGCGCGCCCGACCCGCTGACAGACACGCCGATTGGGAAATCGGCAATCCTGCAGGTTTGAAAATCTGCGGTCCGCCCACTACCAATGCCGGGCAGATGCCGCCAGCCGCAACGCCCTGAAAATCTCGTTGTCGCATCGCGCACCAGAGCGTCCGCCTCCTGTCACCGGCCATTCGAGCCTGCCCCCCGCATGTCCGCCCCCGGTTCGTCCGCAGTCCAAACGATTTGAAATCGTCCATCCCGGCGGTTACGCTACGATCCATTTGTGATTACGCTTGGCGGCACTGAATTCAACACAATAAAAGCCAAAGTCATGGATAAACCCGGACGCAATGATCCCTGCCTGTGCGGCAGTGGGAAGAAGTACAGAAAATGCTGTTTGCCGCGGGAGGAAGCCGCGCGCCCGCGCGTCCAAGCCGAAAAACCGTCGGAGCCATGGATGGCCGAAATGCGACCGGAACTGGATGAGCGGGTGGACGAGGTTTTGGGACGGTTGCAACAGGGCGCCGGCCGCGCGGTTGAATCCGAAATCAAGTCGTTGCCCGCGGAAAATCCCGGTTATCATTCCACTCAATTCGCCATGGGCGTCCACCTCGCCATGGTCATGAAAGACTATGCCGGCTCGATCCCTTTCTTTGAGCGGGCGGTGGGAATATTTCCTCCCTTTCCCGAAGCCCACTTCAACCTGGGGAATTCAGCCCTGAAGATTTGCGACATCCCCAAAGCCCTCGGCGCCTACCGCGCGGCCATTCGTTTTTCCAATGGCACGGATGGCATTGCGGATTTGGCCCGCAACGAACTTCAGGGACTTGAGAAGATCCTGCTGAAATCGTCGCCCTTTCCCAGCCTGGACGCCTATGTGGCGAACGCCCAACTTTTCGACCAGGCGTTCGTCTGCCTGAGCCGGGGGGACCACGCGCAGGCCGTCCAACTCTTCAAGCAGGTATTGGCCCCGTATCCTCACGGACACGTCCAATCTTTCGGAAATCTCGCGCTGGCCTACGCCGGCCTTGGCCAGAAGGCCGCCGCGTTGGAATGCCTTGAGAAAGCCCTGGCGCTGGATCCCGGCCATGAGCCCGCGATTTCCAACCGGCGGATCATCGAGAACATGCGCGAGGGGGAACCGAGCCTCCCGGGTTCGATCCAAGAAATTCACTACTACGCCGAACGGCTTAACCGGGCAGAGTGAATCACGGCCGCCGCACGAAAGCGGCCCTGCAACGCCGCGTTTGCCATTGGCTGCGGCCCGCCGTCCCGCCCGGTCACCTGGCATCCTCATCCATGTCCAGCCGGCGGCGGGCCATCAAGGGGCCAAACTTTATTAGAGCCTGCCCGAGGGTTCCTTTGTCACGGTGACCCCAGACAGGCTCTAAGAATTCTCAGGTGAATTTCTTGGGTGAGGTTATTCTTGACACCAGATGCACGGTTTGCTTAAAATCCGAAGAGATCATGGACGGGAAATTGAATCAGCCCCGGCCTTTTTTATTCACGATGAAGCCCTTGAAGACACCAACTGATACAGTTAGGAGCAAAACCTGGCCCGTCCTTTTGGGACTGCTGCTGGCCGCCACGACGGCGCAAGCCCAGTTCAAATTCATCATCGCCACCAACAACGGGGCCATCACGATCAAGGGCTATTCGGGTTCCAGCCAGGTGGTGGTCATCCCCGCCACCACCAACAACCTGCCGGTGACCACCATCGGGAGCGCGGCCTTCATGGATGATTCCCAAATGACCAGTGTTACGATTCCCAACAGCATCACCAACATTGGAACCCAGGCATTTTTCTACTGCAGCAGCCTGACCAACGTGACGATTCCCGGCAGCGTCATCAGCATGGGCAGCCAGGCGTTCTGGCTTTGCGGTCTGACCAGCGTTGCGTTTTCCAATGGGGTCACTTCCATTGGAACCAATGCGTTTGAGAGCTGCCAGTACCTGGTCAATGTCATGATTCCCGACAGTGTCACCAACCTCGGGGATGGCGCGTTTGAACAATGCTCCAGCCTGACCAGTCTCACCATTCCTGCCAGCGTCACCAGCCTCGGAAACGATGCGTTCGAGTCCTGCTCCAGCCTGCTGGGCATTTTCTTTGCTGGCAACGCGCCGGCCGTTGCCTCCTCGGTGTTCGGCTCTGACAGCAAAGCGACGATTTATTATTGGCCGGGAACCACGGGTTGGAGTTCACCCTTTGCCGGAGTCACCGCCCTGTTGTTCCCCTTCAGTTATCTGGCCAATCCCGGGGGCGTTGCGATCACCGGTTACTCCGGCTCGGCCGCGGCGGTGGTCATTCCTGCGACCATCAATGATCTGCCGGTCACCAGCATTGGAAACGCCGTGTTCGCTTCCAACACCACCCCCGCCAGCATCACGATTCCCTCCAGCGTGACCAATATTGGAACCGGAGCCTTTGCTTGCTGTCCAAGCCTGAAGACGATCACCGTCACCGCGCCGAACTCGTTTTACAGCAGCGTAAACGGAGTCTTGTTTGACCAGAGCCAGGCCACGCTGATTCAATATCCCGGCGGCGTGAGCGGGAGCTATGCCGCCATGCCCGCCAGTGTCACCAACATCGCGGCCGGGGCCTTTGCCGGCTCCAAGCTGACCTCGGTGGTGATTCCCTCCGCAGTCATCAGCATCGGCAGCGGGGCGTTCTCCGGTTGTGCCAGCCTCAACGCGTTTAGCGTCAGTGCCGGCAATTTGTTTTACAGCAGCGCGGATGGCGGGGTGCTGTTTAACCAGAACCAAACCACGCTCATCCAATGTCCGGGCGGTTGGGCGGGGAATGTTTCGGTTCCCGGTTACGTCACCAGCATCGGAGCGGGGGCGTTTCAGTATTGCTCCGCCGTGACCGGGGTGACGCTGACCACCAATCTTACGAGCATCGGCAGCGCGGCGTTTGCCTCCTCCGGGCTGACCAAGGTGGCGATTCCGGCCAGCGTCACCAACCTTGCCAGCCAGGCCTTCTCCGCCTGTTCCAGTCTGACCAGCGTCATCCTCTCCAATGGCGTGCCGGACATTGGAGCCGGCGCGTTCGATCAGTGCCCCCAACTGGCCGGCGTCACCATTGCTGCCAGCGTCACCAACCTTGAGGCGGCGGCGTTTGCCAACTGTTCCAGCCTGACCAACGTGGTTTTTGCCGGCAACGCGCCCGCAGCGGATTTGACGGTGTTTGCCGGGGCCACCAATGCGACGGTTGCTTACCTCTACGGCACGACCGGTTGGAGCAATACGTTTGCCGGCCTTCCGACCCTGCTCTGGCTCCCGTTTGGTTACAGCACCAATAACGGCGGCGTGGCGATTACCAATTACACCGGTCCGGGCGGCGCGGCGCTCATCCTGCCACCCACCCTTGGCGGGCTGCCGGTTACGAGCATCGGCAACGGGGCGTTCGAAGGTTCCGGGCTCATCGGCGTCACGCTTCCCGCCTGCGTCACCTACATCGGTGACAGCGCGTTCCAGGTCTCCACGCTGACCAGTGTTACCATCCCGTGTGGCGTCACCTACATTGGAAGCCAGGCTTTCTACGGTTCGAGCCTGACCAGTGTTACCATTCCCTACAGTGTGGCTTCGGTCGGAGGCGCCATCTTTGCGCAATGCCACCAACTGACCAATGCTTTTTTCATGGGCAACCAGCCGGTCTTTGCCACCGACGGCCTGTTTTCCGGAGACAACGTGACCGTTTATTATTTGCCGGATACCGGCGATTGGACTGAATGGTTTTTCTTGATTCCGGCGGTGCAATGGACCCCCTATGACTGCCTCACCAATGCCGGCGGCATCACCTTCACCGGCTACTCCGGTCCGGGGAATACGGCCTTCATCATTCCTCCCACCATCAATGGGTGGCCGGTCACCGGCATTGGCGGCGCGGCGTTTGCCGGCTCCAGTCTGACGGGCTTGATCATTCCCGGCGGCGTCACCAATCTCGGAGACCATGCCTTCGCCAATTGCACCAACCTGACCAGCGTTTATTTTGCGGGCAATGCCCCGGCGGCGGCGGCCACCGCTTTCTCGGGCGACACCAATGCGACGCTTTATTATTTGTATGGCACGACGGGGTGGAGTTCCCCGTTTGTCGGGATGCCCGCCGTGCTCTGGCTGCCGTTCAGTTATGCCGCCAATGCCGGCGGCATCACCATCACGGGTTGCTCCGCCCCGGCCGGGGCCGCCCTCATCATTCCCCCCACGCTCAACGGTCTGCCGGTCACCAGCATCGGATCCGAGGCCTTCGGCAATTTGAACCAGGCGAGCGTGACGATCCCGGAGACGGTGACCAATCTTGAGCCCGAGGCGTTCGCTTCTTCCGGCGTGGACAGCGTCACCATTCCCGGCAGCATCCTCAGCTTGGGATCCGGGGCCTTTGAGGATTGTTACAACCTGACCAACGTCGCCCTCCTCAATGGCCTCGCCGAGGTTGGCAGCGAGGCTTTCCTTGGCTGCCGAAACCTGGCCACGGTGACCATTGCAGGCAGTGTCACAAACCTTGGAAGCCTGGCCTTTGGTTCCTGTCCCGGTTTGACGGGTGTTTATTTTGCCGGCAACGCGCCCGCCACCAATTCGTCCGTCTTCTCCGGGGATGCCGGGGCCACCCTCTATTATCTGCCCGGCGCCACCGGCTGGGGCACCAATTTTGCCGGGCTTTCAACTTCGCTCTGGTTGCCCCAAATCCAAACCGGTGACGGCCGCTTCGGCGTGCAGGACAATCAATTCGGATTCAACCTCACCTGGGCCGCCGGGCAGAACATCGAGGTGGATGCTTGCACCAATCTCGCCAGCCCCGTTTGGACGCCGGTCCAGACGGTGGCGCTCACCAATGGGTCATTCTATTTTGGGGAACCGCAATGGACGAATTTTCCGGCGCGATATTATCGGATCAGCGCGCCGTGAGGCGGGGAGGGGGAGGAAAATTCAAATCGGCGCCGGTTCTTTTCAGCAAGGATCCGTAAATAAATAACGGTGGCAGGCTGACGCCGCCCGGTCACCTGGCATCCTCATCCATGTCCAGCCGGCGGCGGGCCATCAAGGGGCCCAACGGCGCGTCCGGCGAACGCGCCAACTCCCGGACGCCCCCCTCATTGGGCCCCACCCACTCGACGCGCACCAGCGCCACGTCATCCCGCTTATGGTCAATGAAATATTCGGCCGCCTCTTCCTTGGAATCGGCGGGCGCCTCATCATGGTGCATCCGGCCCTCCTTTTCGCCGCCGGCTTAATGCAACAGCGGCAGCCAGCGCGCCCGGTCGGTCAGGAACAGGCCGGACAGCACATTGGTGGCGCCGGCGGAAGTTCGCAGTGGAAACCGTTCCGGGGGTTCGCCCCCGATGACCGTTTGCAAAACGAACCGGTGCCAGGAATCTTCCGGCGAGCGCACGCACTCCTCCAGAAACTTCGCGTTCATGGTTTCCGGGGTCAGGTACAGGCCCCGAACCTCCTTCACGCCATCATTCACCGCGTAAAAATCATCCTGGTCATTCAGCGTCAGCCACAGGCATTGCCGGTGACCGTACCACGCCACCGCCCAGGGCACGTCGCTCATCATCATCTCGTTTTCCCGCATCCAGCCGGCGCATTTCTGGATGTCCGGCGGATAATAAGGCGGATAAACCACCGGGCTGGCTTTGCTGGAAAACAAAGCGCCCAGCAGGGGCAGGCACATCACCGCCGCAAACCCCGTCATGGCGGACACCCGCAGGGGCGGCAACGGCAATTGCAACGGCCACTCGAACTGGTCCAGACAGGTGAAAAAGAACGCCGCCCCGTAAATCATGACGAGCGGGAGCGTGAACACCAGCAGGTTTTCAGAATTCACCTCCGGCGACGGGTCCGACCCCGAGGTCCGCACCAGGGACTGAACCACCGCCAGGACCGCCAGACTCATCAACAAAAACCATCTCATCCGGCGCCGCAGCGCGCCTCGAAAACCCGTCAGCAAGCCGGCAAAAAAGAGCATCGTCACCCAGCTCAGCCCCAGCCGCGGAAGGTCATTTTGGAGAATATCCCACAGATTCAGGCATAATTTATGAAAATACAGGGGAAGGTGCCGCGCCTGCGTCAAATCCGGGTGCAGCGACTGTTCCAGTTGGCAATTGGGATAAGCAAACGTTCCCTCCGCAACGGCAAACCCCGCCGTCCCGAACGGAGTGCCGCTGACCAGATAATTGCGCAGCACCCAGGGAGCCAGGAGCAGCAGAAAACCACCGACGGCGAACAACCCCGCCCGCCACCGCATCGGCCCGCCAAACAAGGCGATAAACAACACGATGGGAAGGATCAGCCAGCCAAACGAATAACAGGTCAGGGCTCCCAGTCCCGCCAGCAAGCCCGCCAACAGGGCCGCACCCATTACTTTTTTGACCGGGGGTTCCGGGATCTGCGCCGTTTCCTCAAACTTTATCAACAGGCGGGTCAGCCCCAGAAAAACAACCGTGACCAGCAGGGTGGGCAAACCGGACAAACTGAACCGCCAGAACATTTCGCAGCCCATGACCAGAATGGCGGACACCCAGGCCACCTCCGCATCAAATAATTTCCGGGCGATCAAAAATGTTTGCCACGCCACGACCAACAACAGCAACTGGTTGATCACCCCAATCAAAAAATCCGGCTGGTAGCGGGCAAAACGACCGTCCTCCGACCAGAAGCGCTTTTGGAATTGCACGGCGGACTGGAACGGCAGCACTTTCATCAGGCCCGCCAGGAACACCGGGTATACCGGCGGATTGGCCAGATCGGGATGCCGCGTTTGAATCCGGGCAAAGTCAGCGTCCACGCCGACCGCCTTGCCCGCGCTTTGGGACTCGCTTCGCTGGCTGACCAGAAAAACGCTCAGCGGCCGGACAAAATCCGTGGTATAACCCCGGCCCTCCGCAATGTTCCGGGCCAGTTGGGCGGAATCCATGGCTTCCGGCGTGGAAAAATTCTGAAAATCACGCAGATCATACCACAGCCCCAGGGCGAACGCCATCAGCCCCACCATGACAATCCGCAGCACCCGCGACCCGGCGCCCACATCAAAAAGGTGGACAATCCGCTGAATCAATTCCGACAAAAACATATGTTAGAATCCTTCCAAATGATAAAGATGCAACTTCCGATGAAACGTGCGCCGGCTCATGCCGATTTTTTGGGCGGCCAGCGTCCGGTTGCCCCCGGTTTCCTTCAAAGCCCGCTCGACCAATTGTTTCTCCGCCTCCTTCAGCGTCACAGCACTTTGTTGTGACATTTGCGTGTCAGGCAGCCCCGCCAGCCGCAGCGACGGCGGCAAATCGCGCGCGGTGATTTTGTCCCCCCGGCTCAACACCACCGCGTGTTCGATGGCCGCGCGCAACTCGCGCACATTGCCCGGCCACGAATAATGCAGCAGCAGTTGGAGCGCATCCGCTGTGAAATCGTTCACTTGCTTGTCGTTTTCCCGGGCGAACTCCCGCAAAAAAACCTGCGCCAGCAACGGCACATCCCCCGCCCGGTCGCGCAGCGGCGGAAGATTGATCTCCACCACCCGCAGCCGGAAAAACAAATCCTCCCGGAATTTCCCGGCTTTGACCTCCTCCGCCAGATTCTTATTGGTGGCGGCAATGAGCCGGACATCCGCCGTCAGCGTCTTGTTCGAGCCCACCCGTTCAAACGTCCGCTCCCCGAGGAAGCGCAGCAGTTTCACCTGCAGGGTCGCATCAATTTCCCCGATTTCATCCAGAAACAGGGTGCCGCCCTGGGCCTGCTCAAACCGGCCCATGCGGCGCTCATGCGCCCCGGTGAAGGCCCCTTTTTCATGCCCGAACAACTCGCTTTCGAGCAGCGTCGGGGTGAGCGCCGCGCAATGCACCGCCACAAAAGCCTGCCGGGCCCGCGGGCTGGCCTGGTGAATGGCCTTGGCAAACACTTCCTTGCCCGTGCCGCTTTCCCCCCCCAGCAAAATCGTCGCCCGCGTGGGCGCCACCTGCTGGACGATTTCAAAAATCTCCTTCATCGCCGGCGATTCCCCGATGATGTGCTCCAAACCAAATCTGGCGTCCAACTGCTGCCGCAGCGCCACATTTTCCGTCTCCAGGTTCTGCTGCCGGAGCGACCGGGCGATCCGCATTTCCAATTCGTCAATTTGCAGGCGCCCCTTCGCAATGTAATCGTCCGCGCCGCGTTTCATGGCGTCCACCGCCAGTTCCTCCGATCCATAGGCGGTCATCAGAATGCACACCGGCGGGCGGGCCAGGGATTTGGCGCGGGTGATGAGTTTCATGCCGTCCTCGTTGGGCAGGCGGAAATCCGTCAGCATCACCTGAAACGCCTCCCGCTCCAGCAATTCCATGGCCGCCTGCGCGTCTTCCGCCAAATAAACATCGTAACGATCCTCCAGCGCCGCCCGCAGCCCCTCGCGCGTGGATTTTTCGTCATCCACAATCAGTAATGTTGGTTTTTGAGTCACAAATTAATCGAGGCCGGATTGTTTTCCTGCAACAAGCGCGGCTGGCGCTCGTGCAGTGGCAGCCAGATGCGGAAGGTCGTGCCCTGGCCCACATGACTTTCCAATTCGATCCGGCCCCCGTGCGCCCGGATGATCCGTTGCACAATCATCAACCCCAGGCCGGTCCCTTTTTTCTTGGTCGTGTAAAACGGTTCAAAAATGCGGCTGACTTGTTCCCCGGGGATTCCCCCGCCGGTGTCCGTCACGCTCACCCAGACGTTGTCCGGGGTCTCCCCGGTTTGCAAATGGAGGGTTCCCCCCTTGGTCATCGCTTGCATCGCGTTCTTAACCAGGTTGACCAGCACCTGCTGCATTTGGGTCTCGTCAATCGGCGTGGCCGTCAGGCCGCGCTGCAGCTTTTGTTTCACGGTCAGCCCGCGGTTTTCCAGCTCCGGACGCAGCAGCTCCAGGGTCTTTTCCATCACCGTGTTCAGCGAAGTCGGCTTCAACTGCAACGGGGCGGGGCGGATGGCCTGCAAAAACTGCGTGATGATGTAGTCCAGCCGGTTGATTTCGCCCTTGGCCACGCCCAGATATCTTTCCAATTTGCCGACGATTTCGCCCGTCTCCGGTGCCGGGCCCGGGGCGCGCGAACTGGAGTCCAAACTTGCGGAAGGAAGGTCCGGACGAAGTTTTTTAAGCTCGCGCTCCATCAATTGCAGATGAATGTGCAATGCGTTGAGCGGGTTGCCGATTTCATGCGCCACGCTCGCCGCGAGCAGGGTCAGCGCCTGCACCCGCTCGCTTTCAATGGCTTCAAAGGTCTTTTGCCTCGCCTCGGTGGCGTCGTGCAGGATCAGGGCCACCCCCGAACTCCCGAGCGCCTCGCCATCCAGTGGCGCGGCATACAGCCGCAGGAATCGCGGGCGCGGGTAATGCACTTCAAATTCATGGCGCACCACCACCCGCTCACCGCCCTGGTCGTGGCGAACGATGTTTTTCCAATCCACTTCCGGCAGGCATTGGGCAATATGCTGCCCCTCCACATGGGGCTGCAATCCGATCAGCCGGGTGACGGCCTGGTTAAAATAAATGATGCGCCCCTGTTCATCCATGACCAGCACACCGTCCTCGATGGTGTTAAACAGCGTTTCCAGGAACGTCCGCTCGCGGGCCAGGCGTTGGACCACTGTTTGCAACCCTTCGGTGTCCAACCGGCCGATGCGGCCGAGGACTTTGTCGAGAAAACTGGATTTTGGCACGGCCATTGGCTCGCTGGCTTGACGGTTCTACTCTGGTTCTGACAGTTGCACCTGCAAAAGTGTGCAAAATGTCGTCACAAAATCAATAATTGAGTCAATATGACACACAACGGCGGTTCGTCAAGTGGATGATTGGTTGTTTTTGGCACAGTGAACTGGCTTAAATTAAACGGTTCTTCGCTGTTTTCGGTGGAATGGAAACTGACGACTCATTAACCACTGGCATTCGCCG
>CAZUBG010000195.1:0-10498 GCA_964618545.1 uncultured Bifidobacteriaceae bacterium
GCTCATTCATCTTCCACGTCCATCAAAAACCGTGCGGCGGATCAGGATGTCTGAGCCTTGCTCAAAATGTTGGCCGTTGCCGCCTTCATGATCCGGCTCTCCGGGTCCGTGAAGTTATATTGGTCGCCCGCGCCCAGGAGACCCTTTATATCCAGAACTTCGCCAGTGGCGGTTCTGTGGGGACGATCCCCGACGGCAACCCCATCGGTGTGACCTTCAGCGGAACCGTCACCGATGTCCCTGCCGGGTTGACCGTGGGCGGCCTGACCGTCGGCTTGAACCTCAGCGGCGGCTACAATGGCAACCTCTATGCCTATCTCGTCTCCCCCGGCGGAACGCAGGTGTTGCTCATGAACGAACCCGGGGTGAGTGCCGGCAATCCCTTTGGAGCCGGCGGTCCGGGCATGAACCTCACCCTCCAGGACGCCGGGGCCGCCAACGGTTCCATCCAGAACGCCACCAGTGCGTCGGTGTTGACCGGGTCGTATAACGCCGCCGGCCTGCTGGCCGGCTTCAACGGCGCCGCCCCGGACGGTACCTGGGAATTATTCTTTGCCGACGAAGTCAGCGGCGGCGGCACCAGCACCTTGAACAGTTGGACCTTGAACCTCACCGCCATGCCCGAACCGCAACTCGCGACCCTGGAAATCCTCGGTGGAATATTCTGGGGATCCCTGTGGCTGGCCCGCCGCCATTTACCGCCAAGACCGTCGGACGGGCGACCGCGGAGTGCGCCCGTCCCCGGGCGCCGCAAAATGGATCCTTCAGTCCGCGCCCCGGCTCAGAAGAACGGGTTGTGCGCCTTTTCCTGCGCCACCGTCGTCAGCGGGCCGTGACCCGGACAGATCAACGTGTCCGGCGGGAGGCTCAAAATCTGTTCCCGCACCTTCTGCCGCGCCAGCTCCCAGGAATCATTGCCCCGGCCCATGGACCCGGCAAAAATGGCGTCCCCCACCATGGCCATGTGCGGCGCGTCCTCCTGCCAGTTGCCCACGACATAGGTCACGCCGTCCTCGGCATGCCCCGGGGTGTCCCGGTGGGTGATGCGCAGGCCGCCCAGATGGATGATCTCGCTGTGTTTGTTGCGCTGGTCCACCGGGGCGTTCAGAGAATTGGAGTGAATCCGCGCCTTCGGCCAGGCCGTCCGGATTTGGGGCAGCGCCTGCACATGGTCGTAATGCGAATGGGTCAGGAACACATGCCGCAGTTCAAGCCGGTTTTCAGCAATGCACGCCAGCGCCGGCCCAGCGTCCAGCCCGGTGTCAAACAGCGCGGCCTCCAGGGTGACCTCGTCCCAGACGAGGTAAGAATTCACCGTGAGATCTTTCTCCGCGGTGGTGAACACGCGGATTTCGCGCCAGAGACTCAAATCCGCCGGGACGGGCTGCCAACCCCGGGCGATGGCCTCCAGTTTTTGGGGGTCCAGGCCCACCAGTTTGGCCAGGGCGGCAAAGCGGGTCGCGGGCGGAAACTGGCCCGAGGTTTCCAGCACGGCAAACTCGATTTCCGTCAGTCCCGCCGCCTGTGCGGCGCTGGAGGACGAAACCCGCGTCATTAGCCGGGCTTTGCCGATGATGTCGCCGATTTGATCTTCGAGATTCATGTTCAGCACAATAACGGCCCGCCGGACGGACAGCAAGCGGCATGCGCGGCCAAAGACAGTTTGATATCGTGGCTGAAACCGGATAGGATGCGGCCCACAAGCCATGAAATGGTTCCCTTTCAAGCGCTCCAAAGAGCCTGAGCGATATTATCTGCTGCCCGGACAGGGTGGCGAGGCGTATCGTCGCAAGCGGAATTTCATGATCACCTGGTCGGTCATCCTGGCCGTGCTGTTGTCGGGAGCGCTCTCCGCCCTGTTCTTTTTCATGAACCGCCCCGTTCATTGAACCCGCTTCCTTGACAAAGCCGCCGGAATGTGCGGTGTTAATTCCGTTGGGAGGCCCGGGCGGGTGGTTTGGAATCAAAAAGGATGCCGAACGGAAAAACACGAGAAAAGACGATTAAACTCGATTAAAAAAATCCCGGCGAAATCCTCCTGACTCCCCGAACTGACCTGTAATGCTCCCCCTCATCCCCCGGCCGGACGGAAGTTGTCTCCGCTGCGCTTGACCCGCCCGGACTAGCTGTTAACATGTGATCACGTTCGATGAAAATTGCCCGAATCATTCCAGTTTTGGCGGCGATCTACGGCCTGAACACCTTGCCGTTGCACGCTGTTCTGGCCGACGGGGTGCAGGCAGTCGTCCATGACACCGTCATCACCTACACGCAGGTGAAGGACTACATCGGGCCCGTGGTGGAAACCCTCCAGCGGCAGTACATCGGCCAGCCCGAAGCCTATCAGGAGGCCCTCAACTCCGCCATCACCAACGGCTTGGAGCAGTTGGTGGACCGCCAGTTGATCCTGCACAGTTTTGAAACCGAGGGTTACAAACTGCCCGAGAGCGTGATTGACGATGTCTTTCAGTCCCGCATCCGGGAGCGTTTCGGCGACCGCGTGACGATGGTCAAGACCCTCCAGGCCCAGGGGATGACGGTGGAACAATTTCGCAAGGAGGTGCGGGATCAGTACATTGAGGCGGCCATGCGCAGCCAAAATGTCTCGCGCGTCCTCATCATCTCCCCCTTCAAGGTCCAGAATTATTACCAGGCGCACCAGGCCGAATTTCAAGTGGGCGACCAGGTCAAGCTGCGCATGATCACCCTGAACAAGAACGGGGATTCCGGGACCAACACCCTGCGGCTGGCCAACGAAATCCTTTCCGAAATCAAAAACGGGGCCTCTTTCCAGGAGATGGCCATGTTGTATTCCCAGGACGCCCAGCAACGCCAGGGCGGGCAGCGCGATTGGCTGGACCGCCAGACCCTGCGCAAGGAGTTGTCCGAAGCCGCCTTTGCGCTCAAGCGGGGGGAAACCAGCGGCGTGATTGATTTGCCCGAAGCCTGCTATCTGCTCAAAGTCGAGGACGTGAGCCTGGCCCATGTCAAACCCCTGACCGACGTGCGCGAAGGCATCGAAAAAACCCTGCGCGCCCAGGAACAGTCCCGCCTGCAGGACAAGTGGATCAAATCGTTGCGGGACAAAACCTTCGTCCAATATTACTGACCCCTCCATGACCGGCTGGATTGGCATTTCGCTCGGTGACGCCACCGGCGTGGGCTCCGAAGTCACGCTCAAAGCCATCGCCGCCGAGGCGTCCAAAGACAACACCCGCTACCTCTTGGTCGGCGATGCCGGCGAATTGGACCGGGTGAACCGGCGAACCCAGCTCAACCTCCCGCTCCAGCCCTTTTCCGACCCGGCGGCTCCCGGCCGGTTTTTCATCACCAATCCGCTGGCCGAACCCCTGCCGGCGCACCTGCCGGCCGGGGCCGCCGCCGCCGCAAACGCCTCCGTGGCCTGGCTGACCGAGGGCGGACGGCGCTGTCTCCGGGGGGAACTGGATGCCCTCGTCACCGCGCCCGTCAACAAGGAATCCATCATTCGCGCCGGACACAAGTTTGTGGGCCAGACCGAATTTCTTTCCGAACTGGCCGGCACGCGCCACACCGCCATGATGTTGCTGGGCCACGACGACCGGGGCCGCTGGCTGCGGGTGGCGCTGGCCACCATCCATATCCCCCTGAAAACCGTGGCCGACCGTCTGACCCCGGAAAAACTAATGCTGGCCATGGAACTGGCCGCGCAAGCGTGCCGCGATTTGCGCCTGCCCCGCGCGCGCATTGCCGTGTGCGGATTGAATCCGCACGCCGGCGAAGGCGGGGAGTTCGGCGACGAAGAAATCAAAACCATCACCCCCACCGTTCTGGCCGCCAAGCAACGCGGATTGGACGTGGTCGGCCCCCTGAGCGGGGACACGGTTTTCCATTACGCGTTGCAGGGCGACTTTGACGCCGTGGTGGCCATGTATCATGACCAAGGACTGGCCCCGTTGAAAGCCGTGGCCTTTGACACCGGCGTCAACTGGACGCTCGGCCTGCCCTTTATCCGCACTTCGCCGGATCACGGCACCGCTTACGATATTGCCGGTCGGGGCATGGCCAATCCTTCCAGCATGATCGCCGCCATTCGTCTCGCCAAGCAACTGGCGGGGAACCGGTGACCGGTCTCAAACCAGCTTCGTCTTAAAACTTCCGCCCACCACCGTTCCAATCACGCTGCCAATGATGGCACCCGCCACGAATTCGGAAAACCAATGAATGGTCACCGAAACACCCAGACCGACATACAGGGCATAAAGCAAGGCGGGCCAAACCAGCTTCTGATTCTTGGGACAGAGCGAGATCAAACAGGCCGCCATGGCAAACGCAATCGTGGTGTGCGACGACGGCCAGCCCCAGAAAACACCGCCCCTGAGAAAACCCAATTGGAATCCATGGCTGGGGTCTGGCAATCCGGACCCACCCGCCGCCGGCCGGAAAAACGGCGGCGGAAGACGTCCGGTGAAGGCTTTGTAACCCGCCGAGATCAAATAGCCAAGCAGGGCCGCCTGTCCCAACGCCCAGCCGACGGCGATGAGCCGGCGATTTCGGGCGGCTGCGCCCGCCAATAACAGGGCCAAAATTCCCAGGAGCGGCACCAGGCCGCCGATCATGACCGCCGGCCAGGCCAGCCGGGACAGACCACGGCCACGGGTCGCCAGATAATAGGACCAGTCGAAATCGGACCTGACGATGATCACCGTGAGGAAAATCGCCAGCGCATGCCACCAGAGATTCCGGCCGCTGAAAATGCGGAGGAGATTTCGTGGCAGCCGGTGCAACAGTTCAGGCATGGCTTCAAGCATAATCCAACCGCCCGAGCCCGGCCATGAGAAGCTGACATAATAAGATTGAACCCGGAAATCCAACCCGCTTAAGCTTGGGCCGTCCGACAATCCCAAACTCGATGTCGTCGGCTTTGATATTAGCCGGCTTGCGGTGATTCGTCTGAGCGGTTTTGGCGGAAAGTTTATAATCGAAATCATTATGACCACCATTGCCGACCATTCCCATCCCACCCAACGAACCACGCTGGCGGCCATCGCGCGCCGGGCCATGCTTGATCAGGGTTTGGAGCCGGACTTTCCGTCGGCGGCGCAGCAGGAACTGGCCGCCATGACCGGACCGGCCGGCCCCGTCCCCGGCCTGCGCGACTTGCGCGACCGGCTCTGGGCGTCCATTGACAATGACGATTCCCGCGATCTGGATCAGCTCACCGCGGCCGAGTCCCTCGCGGGCGGGCGGGTCAGAATCCAGGTGGCGGTGGCGGATGTGGATGCCTTGGTGGCCAAGGGTTCGGCCATTGACCTCCATGCGTCGCGCAACACCACCTCCGTCTATACGCCCGCCGCCATCTTCCCCATGCTGCCTTTGAGGCTGTCCACGGACCTCACCTCGCTGGGCGAGGATCAGGACCGGCTGGCCCTGGTGGCGGACATGGTGTTCGAGGCGGACGGCTCACCCGTTACGTCGGTACTTTACCGGGCACAGGTGCGCAACCGTGCAAAACTCGCCTATCACAGTGTCGGAGACTGGCTGGAAGGCAAAGGCCCCGCACCTGCCCGCATCAATCAGATTCCCGGGCTGGCGGAAAATCTCCGGCTCCAGGACAAGGTTGCCCAGCTCCTGGCCGGACGCCGCCGGCAGCACGGCTCGCTGAGTTTGGAAACCAACGAGACGAAGGCCGTTTTCACCGGCGACACGCTGTCCCACTTGGAAGCGGAGCAGGTGAACCGGGCAACGCAATTGATCGAGGATTTCATGATCGCGGCGAATGGCGTGACCGCGACCTTTCTCGCGGCCAAAAAATTCCCCTCGCTCCGGCGGGTGCTGCGCTCTCCGGAACGCTGGGCGCGGATCGTTCAACTCGCCGGTGGATTGGGCGGGCGGCTGCCCGTCACCCCGGACGGCGTGGCCCTGGAAAACTTTCTGTTGAGCCGGCATCAGGCGGCCCCGGAAAAGTTCGCCGATCTTTCCCTGGCGGTGGTCAAACTGATTGGACGCGGCGAATATGCCCTGGATCTGCCCGGCGGCGTTGCCCCCGGACACTTTGGACTGGCGGTGCAGGACTACACCCACTCGACCGCCCCCAACCGGCGCTTCCCCGATCTCCTCACCCAACGGCTCGTGAAAGCGGCGATTGCGGGCAGGCCAGCGCCCTATTCCATCCCGGAACTGACGGAACTTGCCGGCCATTGCACCGAACGGGAGGCCGACGCCACCAAGGTTGAGCGGCGCGTGCAGAAATCGGCGGCGGCGCTGCTGCTCTCCAGCCAGATTGGGAAACAGTTCGGGGCCATCGTCACCGGGGCCTCCCCCAAAGGAACGTGGGTGCGAATCACTCAGCCGCCCATTGAAGGAAAGCTGGATCGGGGATTTGAGGGGCTGCACGTCGGAGACCGTCTCCAGGTCAAACTGGTCCACACCGATTACGAGCGCGGATTCATTGATTTCGAGCGGGCGTAAGGGTCGAACCCAGACCCGTTGTTCGGATTTCTATTGCCCGGCTCAGGGTCTTTTCGCCAGTGCCGCCCGCACTTCTTCCAGCCAGTCGTTGCCGGGCTGGGCGTAAGGACGGAAGGTTTCACTGAGTCCCTCGCGGTCGAGATACAGCAGGGCGCGGTGAAAGCCCAGATTGCCAGCGTCGGGCGAGTCAATGAGACTGGCGGAATCCCCGGCGCTCATTTGGAAGAGGACCCGCATTTCAAATTCGCTGAGCGCCTTGCGACCCAGACAGCGGTTGACGTTGTTGTAGGTGTCCACGGTTGCCAGCACATGGAATCCGCGCGCCGGTCCTTCGGTGATGAGTTCCGACAGGATCGCGGCCGGATTGGGCCCGGCCCCGGCGTCGGCCCCGTAACTGAATTCGTCCTCGGGACGGAGTTTTTTAAAATTCTGCAATCCCTGGATTAAAACAAAGGTTTCCAAACCGGCGGCGGCGTGTTCGGTGCCGCGTTGTTTCAGGTCTTCCGCGAGCCCGGCCATGACTTCGGTGAGGCTGGCGTTGTTAACCTGGACCACCTCGTGGGGCACGATGGCGAGCAGTTGCTGGAAATAATCGTGCTGCGGAAAGCCGGGCGGGGTGCTGTCCAGCACGATGAACCGGGTTTGCCGGCGGGGATATTGCACGGCCAGGGTCAGGAGCGCGAGGGCGAGCATCGTGAGCGTGCGTTCCTCGCTCTGGCTGACGATGAGCAGGTTGTTGCCGCTCTGCCGTTTGAAGACGACTTCGGTGGGGCCCTTGATGGAGTTGGGCGCGCCGAGCCAGACGCGGGGGAGGTCGGGCAGCGCGGCGGGCGGGGCGGCGATGACGCCGGCCAGCAGGAGGTTCTCCCGGACATCGGCCGGGGCGCTGCCTTCAAAGATGATCGGGCCGGGGTAGCGGCCGGGGGTCTGATCGGCGTGGGCGCGGACGAGGGAGAGATTGTGGTCGCGGACCTGGTCGTCCAGCCAGACGCATTGGAAGGGGCTGTTGCCCTCGATGGAGCCGGCGGTGTCGTTGTAGATGCCCTCGCCGGGGCGGGACAGGAGGCGCGGGGCGGGGTTGTCCTGGTCCATGATGAGGTAGGCGTCGGCCTCGTTGCACTGGAGGGCGATGCGGATGACCATCTGGCCGATGGTGGCGCGGGCGAGCGTATAAGCGCCGCCGAGGGTCTGGGAGCCGAGCACCACATGGATGCCGAACGCGCGGCCCTGGCGGATGATGCGGTCCAGCAGCACGGCCGCGCCCTGGGAGATGCGGTCCTCCTCCACAAAAAATTCCTGGAACTCGTCAATGAGCAGGAGCGAACGCGGGAGCGGTTCGACCCCGCCGCCGCGATAGTAGCCGGCCAGATCCTGCGCGCCGTGCTGGCGGAAAAGGTCGCCGCGGCGGCGCAGTTCCTCGTCCACGCGTTGCAGGACGCTCAGGCCGAAGGCGCGGTCGCTCTCGATGGCGACGACGCGGGCATGAGGCAGGTGGCGGGTGGCGTAGCACTTGAACTCGACACCCTTCTTGAAGTCCACGAGGTAGAACTCCACCTGCTCGGGGCTGCACCAGAGGGCGAGGTTGGTGATGATGACGTGGAAGAGGGTGGATTTGCCGGACCCGGTTTTGCCGGCCACCAGGGCGTGCTGGCGGGTGCCCTTGCCGATGGCGAGGTATTGCAGCTTGGTGGCGCCGGAACGGCCGATGGGCACGCGCAGTTCATCCACCGTGCTTTCCCGCCAGAGGGCGTCGGCCGCCGGGGCGACCTGCTCGAAGGGCACCTCGACGCGGGTGGAGTTTTTGCTGTGCCGGCCGGACTGGTTGAGGAACTGGGTGGCAAATTCCGGCGAGGGCGGCGGGTCGAGGGTGATCTGCACGCCGTGCAGCGGCTGATGCGTGAACTTGAACCCGCCCGTTCCGTGCGCCAGGCAGACGAAGGTTTTCTTGAGGTCGTCCAGCCGTATATCGGCGGGCAGCGGGGTGCGCTGGTCCCACTGGAGGAAGACATAGACGCCGCAGCGCGCGCCGCTGGCGGCGATGTTGCGCAGGCGGCGGGCGGCGGTCTCGCTGAAATTGACCGGGAAGGACGCGATGACGAGGAAGTGATATTTCTCCGCCATGGTGCCGGCCTCGGCGTTGTATTCGGCGATGGTGGCGTAGTCGTTGCGCAGATACATCTGGATGACTTTTTCCATGTGCTCGTTCAATTCGGAGAGCTTCTCCTCGAATTGCGCGGACTGGGTCCAGATGCGGCTGTTGATGGCGCTTTCCTCATAGTCGGCCAGGTGCATGAGCGCGGCGAAGTTTTCGCCCAGGCCGACGGGATCAAAAATGGTGACGCTCAACTTGCCCGGCGGCGTGGTGGAGATGAGCCGGAAGATGAGGTTGTTGATGGTGTCCACGGCCTCGGTCGTGCCGGAGGGGCCGGTTTGAAAGAGGATCGAACCTTGTTGCGGATAGGTCAGCAGAAAGGGCACGGCCAGGCTGGCCGGAAGGGGTTGGCCGGCGGGTGCGCCGGGAAAGGTCAGGCGCGGGTCTTTGGGCAACGCCTCGGCGAAGTCGCGCAGGGGGATCCGCAACCAGCCCACCTGGGCCGCATTGGTGAATTGGGCGGGCGGCTGCCAGTTTTCCCAGCGGGCCAAATCCCAGGGCGGAAACAGTTGGTCCGCCTTGTCGGTCACGGCCCGGAGGAAGGTGTGCAACGGGGCGATGGCGGCCTGCCAGTCGGTCAGCAACGATTGCCAGTTGGCCTGATGCCGTTCTTTCAACTCGGCCATGCCGGCCTGATGGGTCCCGGTCAATTGCCGGACCTCGGTGGTGGTTTCCTGCCGCACCCGCGCCACGTCGTCCGAAAACCGGCGTTTGATCCGATCCCGGCCGGTGTGTTTAAAGTCTTCGCACCGCTTGAGCACCCGGCGGGCTTTTTCATCCACGGCGCGGGGCTGGTCGGCGCGCAGGGCGGCCAGGTCCCGGATTTGCTCGCGCCAGTTTTGGTTCAAGTTGCGGATGGCGTCTTCGCACTCCTGCTGAATGCGGGCTTGTTCGGCCAGATGATGCGCCCCGGCCTTCTCCCCCGCGGCGTTCAACAATTGGCGGGCCGCCGCCAGATGCCCGGCGATGTCTGTGGCCGCCGGCCGGGCGGCCTGCCGGCCGTACCAGTAAAAGATCCAGAACACCGCCAGCACGACCAGGCTGACCGCCGTGGTGGCGGGCGGCAAGGTTGTTTCGTGGTGAAAACGTTGCAGCACCGGTTGCGCTCCCGCCGCGCCGCCCAGCAGCACCGTGGCCAGCCAGAGCGGCAGCAATCCGAACAGGCGGGGGGCGGGCTGTTTGCCGAAGCGCGCCAGTTCCCCGGGCAGGCCGGCGGCGAGCCGTTGAAAGTCTTCATACAACGCGTGCTCATTCCGGGCCAGGTCCGGGGCGGGCCCGGGCCGGCCGGCCGGCAGCATCCGCCGAAACAGGCGGTAGCCGCGAAAAGCCTTCTGCGCGGTCTGGGTGAGCTGCTCCAAGGTGTCGTGGGCGGCGGCCAGTTGGTGTTGAAAATCCTGATGTTCCGCCTGTTCCTGGGTGAGCGCCTGCATCCGGTGTTCTTCCGCCAGGGCCGTTTGCTGCCGGACGTCGTTGCCGAGCTGCGCGTCCATCGCCTCGAATCCCCCCGCCAGCCGTTCCTTCAGGTCCGCCTGGAGGGCATAGACGCGGCTGGAGCGTGCCTGACACCGGGCCAGGTGGGTGGCCTGGGCCTGGGCCTCGTCCAGCTCCGCCTGGGCGCCGTAATCGGCCAGTTGTTGTTCCAACGCCTGCACCCGGGCGCCATGCGCATTGATCGCCGCCTGCGATTTGGTGCGGAACTCCTGGTTGATCCGTTCCTCGCGCCGGGCGAAATCGGCCAGCACGCCTTTGAGCGTTTCCAAAACCGCCAGGGTGTCGTTGATGCCGGGGTTGTTAATCACAATCGTTGTGTACTTTCTTCAAGACCTCTTCCAGCTTGTCAATGATGGTGGTCACCTTGTCCACCCGGGCCTGCAGCTCCGCAATGTAATGTTCCTC
>CAZUBG010000196.1:0-10270 GCA_964618545.1 uncultured Bifidobacteriaceae bacterium
CGTTGGCCTGCCGGCTCAATTTGCCCGGTTGGTCAACATAGAGACGCCAGCCGTGCGCCGCATCGTCCCACGCCCGCGCGCGCAACGTCTTGGCCAGTTCCGCTGCGCGATTCCGCCAGTGCACGGCAACTTCGGATTGTCCGTCCCGGTCAGCCAGCGCAGCGCCCGATTGCAAGGCCCAGAACCACATGGCTTGCAGCGGCACGCTCGTGAATTTTTTATTGTCTTCCACGCCCCAGTCTATAAACAGCCACGCCTCCTTACGCGGTTGCAGAAAACCTTCAGCAGTGCGGTGCGACTCCATGAAATTTAACAGCGTCTGGATGCGCGGCCATTCACGTCGCAGATAATCCGGATCGTCGAAGTAGAGTTGAAACCGGTCCTGATTGATCACCCACCAGAGCGAGTAATCCACGATGTTGTTGATGTCGGAAGCTTCGATCCCATTCCGCCCAAGCGCGGTGAAACTGCGCCGGAAAATCTCCGCGTCCGCAAAGGTGTAGGCGTTCACCGACAGGTTCATCGCCTGATCGCCAACCCACGGCAGACGGTCGCGTTTCAGGCCATCCAACATCAAATCGTTCATGCATGAACGCAGGGTGAACGCGCTGTTCATCCAGATGCGCGTAAGCCGCTCGTCCGAGCACGCAAATGCGCCGCGATACTGCTCGGGCCGAAACACCGCCGCGACTTTCAAATCCCTCGGCGTGCCTCCAGTGATGCGGACGTAGCGCAACGCCAGTTGGAATTTGCTTTGCCAGCCGCCCTCCGGGCGCCGCTCCAAATCCATTCGTTGCTCTTGCGCGTTGGGGTCTGTGTTCATCCCTTCAGCAACAGATTCGCCGACGTAAAGAATAGGGCGGCCTTCGCATTGAAATGAAACACGACCCAACAACGTGCGGTCAAAATCATACAACTCCCCTTCGCGGCCAACCGGCGTCACGTCCACGGTCGGCAATTCCGCGCGATGAGGCGGCCCGCCGGATTCTGTCTGCGCAAACGTGCAGGCAGCAATCCAGTTCGTGCCATCCACCGTACATTCCCAACCGTGGTTTGCGGTGGAACACGAGCTGTCTCTAATCATCAGCGTTGGCGGTTCGCCATTGGTCGTGACCAGTTTGAATTGCAGCATGCCGGACCTGCCCCGCAACTTGGAACCGACCTTGATTGAACGAGTCACAATTGAATTAACTCCCTTGAAGATTTCCACTCCGTCAACAGACACTCCGATCTCACCGACAGCCTGGCATTCGAACTTGGCCGGCAATTGGTCAACGAACAGCCGGAACAGGACACACGGAGCAGGTTCATAAAAAAAACCCGGATAGCCGACATTAATGCAAACTTCCGCACTGCGCTGGCGCATTACTTTTAGCCGATAAGCCTCTAATTCGCCATCCCCATAAAGCCAGTGCGCATTCCTTTTCCAGTCTGCTGCCGGTTCGAACTTCGTTACTGAGTAAACAGGATCAATCCCAACGGCAAAGCGGGAGAGTTCATGCGCGGTGTCCGCTGAAGCGGACACCGCACAGATGAGCCACACAAGGATTCCCCAAGCTGCCACCTCCTTGGTTTTATGGACGGTTACAGCGCGCATGAACGTATATTTTGGCTGAGTTTGGTTTCAAGGACCTGCACTGGTTTTCCAAACACCGTGGTAGAAACCGGCGGACAATGGCACTTCCAGCCACCGCCCCTGATGTTTTACTCCGTCAAGGCCGGAACGGAGCAGGGTCCGATCCAATTCCGCCGTAAAACCGGCGGTACCAACGGGCAACCGCAACCGGACTTTGATTCCTGCTCGCAGCTTGGAAGTATCCACATCATAATTCCAGTGGTCGCCCGCGTGCTTCCAAGAAACGGAGACGGGACCAAATTCGGTCACAACCGTCCCCGAAGCGTCTGTAAGGTCGCCCAAGCGAGGTTCGATAAGCAGTGTCTTGTTCTGCACCGCTCCGTCCAGGCGCACGCCCAAAACATAAGAACTTAAAAAATAAGCCGGAAACATTCCGTAGCAGTGGGCTTGCGAACCCCAGGAATGCAATCCTTCAAATGACGCCTCGTAAGGACTTTCGGCCATGTCTTGCCATTCCACCCGCTGCTTGGCTAAAACTGCCAAGTCCTGCGCGGGATCATCCAAGGCATATTGCTGCTTGAAAAAATAATAGTACTGCATGATGGCGTTGTCCGTTGGGGCGTGTTCCATCAGGAACCGAGTCACGGCGGCCCGGCGGTTTTCCGGAACCACGTCCTGGTCCAGGGTGAAGAGGGCTGCGTGGCGGGTGGGTTCAATCAGGTGATTCTCCACCGACAATGCAAGCGGGCGATAATCACGTGCTTTTTGAGCGGCGGCTAGGTCGTAGTAACCGGCGTAATAGGTGCCAGTGGATTCGTCCCAGAGCACGGTGTTGATGGCTCCGGCCAAAGCTCGGGCGGCACGGGTGAATTTTGCCGCCTGGTCCTGATCACCAATCAGGTTCCCCAAGAATGCCGCATCGGTCAGCGCGCGGCAGACAAAGGCGTTCAGGGCGGTGCCTTCGCAGGTTTGGTAGCCCACCGGGTCGCCCCAGACAACCCATTCCCGCGCCAGCACCAACCCGCGCGCCGTGCGGCGGTCCAGGAAATAATTCATTTGGGCAATGATGGCAGGCCAGATTTCACGGATGACGCTGGTCTGACCGCAGCTTTCGTAATACCGCCGTGCGCCCTCCACCCAGTCGCACGCCCGATCCTCCATTTTGGCGTGGATATCAAAGCGGTCGGAACAGGTGTGCGCTTTCACCCAGCCGCCGGGTTGGAGGGTATACGCCGTGCGCCGCAGCATCTCCTCCAACAAGCGCGGGTCGGCATACACTGTGCCGCCGTCCACAGTCAAACCGGTCATCGCCACGCGGGTGACATCAAAGGCCGGTGGATCACAATCCATCCACTCCACTCGTTCCCGGTCGGCGCAATCCACGTAAGCATCCTCGCTGGTGATTTCCAATCCGCGCACACAGGTTTTCCAAAGGCGGTTCAGCAGGGGATCGCTGGAATCAAACGTGCCGGTTTGATTAAACGGATAGAGACGTTCGACAAATTTCACACTCCGCAGGGTCACCCGCCCGGATTTCACACGAATACCGCCATCGTAAATGGAGTGGGTGTCGGTCGCGAGGTAAGCCTGGACTCCGGCGCGACAAATGATTTTTGTTGCGGGAGAGTAGGTTAGTTCCAGAATGCTGCCGGCGTCCGCATCCATGTCGATTTGTGTGTAAGCCTGGACGAGCCGGGAGAACTTGAACGAAACCTGCTCACCGGTCTGAAGTGTTTTCGGCCAGGTCATGCCGCCCGGCCAGACGGGTTCAACCGTGGTTTCGCGCAACAGGGGAATGCGACGGGCGGTCAGCGGGCCCCAGGTGTTTGGAGTGGGCTGCGCGGGAGACCACTGGCGATCATCGTAACCCGCCTGCGTCCAGTCGCCGTCCTCCACCCGGGCGTCCACTTCATCATAAATGTTGGGCCAATCCGTTTTCGCCATTCGATAGCGCGTCTGATCGCTCCATTTCCATGTGGCGTCGGTAGTGCAAAAGGCACGTCCGGACTGCATCAGGCTGGCGGTCAAACCCGGGGCGTGCAGGCGGGTTTTGCCGTTGCTGATGCGGGAGGTGACCAGCACGGCCAGCACGTTGTCACCAGAGTGCAGCAGAGGCGTGAGGTCCAGCGTGTCATATTCCGGGGCCAGGGGTTCAAAACGCGCTGGGCCGCGCTGAACATACTGGCCGTTAACCCACAGCAGGTAACGCGCGTCGGCAAAGATTTGCAAGGTGACATCCTTCCCGGACCGGGGAAGCTGAACGTGCTTTCGGAACGCGACAAAACGGCCATTATGTTGATCGGCCTCCGGCTGCCCGGTCCAAACCAGGAAAGCCGCGAGTTCCGGGTCTGATGAATTAGCATTTGATGCCGCCCCCGGATCATGTGGGGCTGCATAACCAGTACAAATCAACAGAATTCCCCAAGAGATGGTGCAAATGATTTTGAGTAGCGTCATATAAAAGCGGCCAATGTTTCCTTGTTTTAGCGGGAGAGAAGCTGGGCCAGATTTCGCATAAAAATTAATCGCGGCCAGCACATAACGCGCTTTTCACTTGAACCGTGCCATCGACCGCCAAGCGGCCCGCATCCCAAGCAAGACCGACACCCGGTGCCGGAGGAACTATGCCGGCAAATTTTCCAAGGTAATGGGTGGCGTCAAATAACTTGAAAGAATCCCCCCTTGCCAAAGGTCTGCCGCTGGAAACCACGTTCAAGACGCCGCCGTAAGTGAGGGTTGAAATACCGGTGATTATATCATTGCGCTTCCGCCACAAGGTCTTGCTCACCTTCATGACATTCGTGCCCAGCAAAGTCAGATCATTGTCAATGACCAGTGAGCCGGGTTCCGGGCCGAGGGTGATGGTGCCGCAGTCGTTGATCCTGACCGCTCCGTTGATCTGACCGCAGGCTTCCAAAATCGCCTTGCTGGCCACCTCCACTGCACCGGTTCCCAGCGATTCGTTGACGCGCAACTTTCCCCCGGTGACCAGCGTTTTTCCGTCGTAGTCATTCCTGCCGGTGAGGGTCAGCGTGTTTCCACCCGACTTGACCAGACCACCAGGGCCGGAGATGATACCATCAAACGCCGCCCCCGACGCGCCATCGAGGGTGAGGGTGCCGCGACCCAGCTTCACCTGGCAACCTGAGTGGTCGGTGGCGGAAAGTGTGCCGCAGGTTTGATTGATCCCGTTGAGATCTAATACTCCACCACGGGAAAGGATGACAGCCGTCGTGACCGGCAGGAGGTTGCTCAACGTGCCTATGCCAAACCATTTCGCATTCAAATAAGCCTCGGTTTGCCGCCGCTGGGTTTCATTCAAGGCAAAGTCATAAATCACAACTTCGGCCTGAAACTGGTCTCCGGCGTGAAAATACCGGTCCTTGTTGAACCCGCTTCCAGTCACCACGTTCGTGGCCAGCACTTCCACCAGGTTAAACCCGCCATGTGAATTCGTTGGCATGGGATAAAGGGTCCCGTCCACGACCTGATTGTTAACATACGTTCTTCCACCCAAAACATTCGGGCTCGAGTAATCACGGGTCCATAGTGGAGAGGTTGGATTCGCATCGTCAGGGCGATGAAAATGGATTGTCCGATGATCCGTCAGCAAGAAACTGCCGCCTTTGAACACTGAGAAAATCGTGCGGATGTTGGCATCGGTTGGGAAGGTCAGGGTCTGGCTGTTCAGGGCTGGGTTCACACCGGTTCCCGGCCCAAAATGAATCGCGCCCAAACCGGTCCCCGTCCTGGCGTCGGCCACATAAGTGGGCAGAGCGTTGTCGCCGGCGGCGCGAACGGCCCGAGCATCATGACCGCTCAAATCATCCCACTGGTTGACGGTGGC
This sequence comes from uncultured Bifidobacteriaceae bacterium, assembly GCA_964618545.1. Taxonomy (GTDB): domain Bacteria; phylum Verrucomicrobiota; class Verrucomicrobiia; order Limisphaerales; family UBA11358; genus UBA11358. Next base: position 5,424 of record CAZUBG010000196.1, read on the forward strand.
CCCGTTGGTCAAACCCAGGTAGGCGGCATCGAACCAGCGTGCCATGCCAGGGGCCGGTGTGTAACTGCAGAGTTTGAGGGTGCCTCCGGATATTAGGGTTGGCCCCGGGTAAGTCAGATTTGTGGCGACAATCAAAGTGCCGCCGCCACCCAGGGTTAAAAGGCGGCCACTGGCAAAATCCCCGGTGAGGGTGGCCACGGAATCGGCGGGAATCTGAAATGTTCCATCGCCCCGTTCATGTGACTGCACCTCGCTGATAAATCGGTGAGGTCCTCCCAGGCGGCCGTTTGAATGGGGAAAATTGCCGCCCGTGATCGCCTTGGCAACGCGCCGGTAACCAGTCACCTTCAATGCAATGACAGTATCCAAACTGTTCCAGGGAGTGGTGTCCGGCAGAGTCAGGGTCACCTCCTGTAGGTTCTGTTTCAGGGACACCTTTTGATTGCCAGCCAGCAACCGGGCCGAGCCGAACATCTTAAAATCAGCTGGCGCTGGCAACGCCAACGTTTTTCCGATTGGGGGTTTGAGCACGTGCAGGTATTCGTACCGGTCATCGGTTGACTTTGTAGCCACGCCCCAGAGCAGGCTCTGGAGAGTGGCCCCAACACCAGTGACATACGAGGTGCTCGCCCGGGTGTTGGTGATCGAGCGGGCGACCGGTTGAAGATAATCCGCCACCCGGCGCATCGTTTCCAGCACGCCGGTTTCCCAGCCTCCACCGCAATAATTCCCCGCCGCCCAGGCGATTCCGCCGGCGGAGCCGCTGATGCCCGCAGTTAACACGGTGTATCGGAAAATGGACTCCGGCGAGTATCTGAGGCCGGAATGGCCTTTTGGCTCACTGGCCCACCAGTTGAAACTGATCATGGCCGCGCTCGGGACGCCGGGAGCGGGCCAGGTGTTTTCATCGGAACTTCCAAATGAAATCACCTCACGGTCTCCCAGATCACAGTTGTAAATGCTGCCATAATCATTCTGCAGAATGAGCCGACTGGGATTGCCAGCTTTGATCGTTTTATATAATCGAGCGTAATCAACGTATTCGGCGTTTTTTCCCCGATTTTCATCCAGATAAACACCCTCGATGTCATTCCCGTACCGGAAAATCAAATCCCCATACAGGTCATTGATGAAGTCGTTCCATTTGGTGCGGTCAAACACAGGCCCCCAGCCGGTGGCCAACTGTTCGGCGGGGGTCAAATCATGGCCGTCACTGGGATGAGTGTAGAGGATCACACGAATGCCTTTGGCCCTGACGGCCGAAATCATGTCGCGCAAGACGTCGCGGCGCGAAGCATGGCCCGGCAGCCAGTGCTGCATTTTCGGACTGGGCCAGAGGCAGTTCATGTTGGCGTGCCAGGCAGTAAAAATGACATATTCAATTTTTATCGAAGCCAGATCCTCTGCAAATTCACGGGGATCAAACCCGTCGGCCAGTTCATCCAAACCGGCTGGCCGGATGCCGACCGGATTGACCGTCGCCGTGTAAGCGGACCCGCCCCAAACGTAATGAACAAAAAATCCATATTTCATTTTCTGAAAATTCTGAATCCCCTGCTCCTGGGCGAAAACTGCCAACGGGTGATTCAGAAACATCATACCCAACATCATCCAAACGACCCTTAATGCGGTCTTGACCGGCTTGAAAAACTGATCAGTTGGCATGAGTTAATATTACCCCGCCATCGGAGATGAAAGCAAGGCACCGAATCTCGGTGCCTTGCTTTTTCACCCAGCCGGAAAGGTCAGACTCATGCGCCATCAGTCCCATTCCAATGCTAATTTGCCAGACGGAAGAACTGGGCGTTTCCAGTGATTGGAACGGTCACTTGATTAGTGCCGTTGACCACCGTGGGACTGCCCCCCACAGACTGCCAAGAGGCCCCCGAACCAAGCGCCGTTGAGCCGGATAAACTGTAACCGGCGGCTGACGTCGGCCACGAAAGAATCACCGAACCACCCTGCCGAGCAATTTTCAGAATGGGTGCCTGACTTGGGGCGGTCGCCATCGTCAAGGTGAAGTCTTGCACCACTCCAGCCACCAGTTCATACGCCCCCAGCCCCACGGTGGTGATGGTTGGACCCGACCCTCCGAAAGTGGTTGGCCCGACCAACGTGTTTGAGTTACTCTGGAAGGTGAAGGTCCAGGCGCTGGCGTTGGTGGGACGCGTATCCAAAATCACCGCGTAATTTACCAGTCCGCCGGTGGGGGCGAAACCGGTGTCCGTTCCACCGGCCGTGCCCGGTCCGACAAAGGCTTGGTTATCCTGTCCGCTGCCGTCCGTACGTTCCAACGCCCAGCCAACCGGGTTGTTGGCTCCTTGCCAGATAATATTGGTTGCGTCCCCATTCGCAAACCCCAGCGCGATCCATTCGTCGCCGCCCGTGTTATCAATATTTGCGGACAGGGTGTAAACATGGCCGGCTTGGGGAACAAAGGGCAAAAAAGCGTTGGCGGAAACACTTCCATAACCCTCAGTACCCACCACGGCTTCCGTTCCATCGCTGCCCCACGCGGGGGCGGCAACCCAAGTGTTGGTGCCAACGTTATCGGGGGGATTGCCGTTCAAGAAACCCGAGGAATCGTTCGTAAAATAATCCTGATAGATCGTAGTGACGACCGGTGTGACCACCAGCAATGAGGCCGCAGCACTGTTGGTGCCACCGGCTGACAAGTCAAGTGGATTTGTCACATGAACCCGGTAACTGCCGGAATCCGAGGGCTGAAGATTCGTCAGGGTCAGGATAGAATTGGTGGCAGTGGGAATGTTGTTTGAGTTTTTCTGCCATTGGAAGGAAAGCGGATCACTTCCACCCACGGTGACACTAAGAGTCTTGTTTTCTCCCACGAAATTCGTCCCGCCAACAGGTTCCACTGAAAAGAAAGGGGGCGAGAACGGAACCTGCTGGGACAAGGTGAAGTTTTGCACGTAGCAATCACCATTGGCGTTAATCATGCCAAGCCCCACATAATCAATCGTCGGTCCACTGCCGCCAAATGGGGTGGCTGCCCGGACCACGCTGCCATTGGCAGTAAACGTAAATGTCCAGTTGGCTGCCGACGCTGGCGTCGTATCCAAAATCACTGAGTAGGTTGTGAAACCACTGGGGGAATAACCAGCCGAGCCTCCATCGGTGCCAGGCCCGATAAAGGTCTGGTTCGGGTCATTGGCGATGCTGTTTCCACGCACCAACGTCCAGCCGACAGGATTGTTGACGGTATGCCACTGGGAATTAAGGCTGCCATCCGAGCCTGCAAATCCCATGGCTGTCCAAGAACCGGCGTCCGAGGTAGTGTCCTGGATGGTCGCCGAAAGAGTGTAAATCCGGCCAGGCTCAGGCACAAAAGGCAGATAGGCATTCCCCGTGCCAGAACCGTATGCCTCGGTGCCGTCATAGTCCCAGACGGTGCCCGCCACCCAGGCGGTATTGGTCCCAAAGGTGTCCGGAAATCTTCCGTTCAAAGCGCCGCCGGAACCGGTAAATTGGTCCTCATAAACAATCGTTGTTGGCGGTGCCAGCACATTGACCACCGCCACCGCACTAGTGATGCTCCCCACGGAATTGGTGATGACCACTTGGTAGTTTCCCGAGTTGTTAGTGGCGGTGTTCGGAATGGTGTATTCCCACCAATTAGTCGCTCCGATAATGACGTTTGAATTGAATAACCACTGATAGCCAATGCCCGTCCCGCCGCCCACGACCGTGAGAACCACCGGGTTTCCTTCATAGTAAGTGCCGGCACCGCTCAGCGGGGTCAGAATGGTCGGTTGGGTGACCGGAAGCGCGTCAATGGCGATGCCCGAGAGACGTGGAATCGCATTGGCAGTACCATTCAATCCAATGGTGATGCTGATGTTGGTGGCCCCAGCGGAAATATCCCACGATTGATAGGTGGTAAAGCCACTGGATTGGCCCGCCAAGCTCGGATCTCCACTTAATTGGCTCACGGCACCGCTGCCGTCGTTTACGGTGACATACATGCCAAGCGGATCATCCAGATTGGGGATGTTTGTATTCCCGTCCGTACCGGAAAGGGCGGTGTCAAAAAAGGTCAGCGCATTGGGATTGTTGCCAAAAATCAGGGTGAGACGGAAACCCGGGGCATCTGAGCAATCAAGCGAAAGAAAAAGGTTGGTGGTCGTCCCGAGACTGGGCACAAGAACACTCGCCTGACCGAGACTGTCCAGTACTGCATCCAGAGGCCCGTCCTCGCCGGAGGAACCGCCGCCCCAAGTGGAACCCACTTCGGCATTCGTAAATTGCAGGCCAACAACATAAGGCGGCAGGGCGTCGATGCAAAACTGGGCGGTGGTGATGAGGGTGTTGGTGCCCAACAATAATGGGTTGGCATAGCCGAACGTCTCGGCGCCAGGTAGGAAGTATCCGTCAGACCCATACACATTATCGCCGTCAATGTCGTTGGTCTTAATGACGTCCGCCGTCCGCCACGCGCCATCGGTGGTGAAATCGTTGCCGACAAATGTAACAGTGGCTCGCGCCGGAGGTCCCACGATTGAAAGGGATAACGCGGAGCAAATGAGGGCGTGCTTGAGAACAGATTTCATAATTTTAGCTAGGTTGCTTTTGTGTTTTCAATCAACAAATATAACGGTAATTACGCGACATGGTCGCGCGCACGTCAGAAATGCTGGTTACCAAAGAAGTGTTATTCAATTCCCGGCTGAATCCAATAGACGAAAACGCTATTTTAATGGACTTTTATAACAAACTGGTTGGCCATAACAAGCCGTCACAAGTTTGTCTGGTTAGCAGAATTTGTGGGCAGATTCATCAGGTTCAGGGAGGCGGCCTAACGTGTGATACAAGGCAATTTCCATCGCTTC
>CAZUBG010000197.1:0-10250 GCA_964618545.1 uncultured Bifidobacteriaceae bacterium
GGCGTTCCCAAAACCCCTCAAGTCCCGAAGGGACGGCCGAATCAGAGGTCAACGGCGTTAAATTGGACGCCCTCACCAGTTTCTTCCCTGCCGTCCCAAAGCCCGTAGGGCTGGCCTATTTGTAGTGACCCCGGCAAAAAAATCAAAAGCTCCGTCAGGTGCGGCATCCTCCGAAAACTGCGGTCGCTCCGCCAGTGAAACCGGCCCACGCCTGCCGGTCGCGGCGCGACGCCTGACACCCCCCATTTTTGCGCCGGTATGCGGTGTTTATGACCGGATTCCCCCCGTTCCGACGGGGTTTTCAAGTCGCGGAGCGACGCTCGACAATAGCCCGCGGTTTCAACCGCGGGTGGCGTTCCCCAAACCCCTCAAGTCCCGAAGGGACGGCCGAATCAGAGGTCAACGGAGTTGACTTGAACAACTCCGCCGCGTTGCTCGCCCTGATGGAACAGGGTGCATTATCCGAACCCGCCGTCCAAACGCCGTCTTCGACTTAAATACGATTGTAATATGATTCATTCCGCAGGGGTGATGCTCGCCAATTCGCTTGACCAGCGAAACAGGAATACGCGCCTCCCGTCCAAAACCTCTGATTATCAGGGTGTCTCCGTCAAGTGTGACCTGCTTAAAACCCGATAACCACCACAAGAGGAGAACCGTTGGCAATGGGAAAATATAAAGCTCGGGGACGACTCTTTGATTCCCAGTCACTAAACCCGCTGTTGTTCCGCCCCACATAAAGGCAAGGAAGATGCAAATCAACCATCTGTTCCACAAAGTCCAAAACGCTGAATCAAGTCGTGGCAGGATGATTCTTGCATTAACAGGTACTAATTATTGTTCAAAACGTGCATGATTGCCCCATGCGCAAGTCATGTAGCCCGCCCGTTCACCGCTGCTGATAAATCCGGTCAATGATGCGCATCACCCGCAGCGCGTCCGCCGAGTTGCAGACCTGCACGGGCTGATCCGTGGTGATGCATTTGAAGAAATAATCCAGCTCCGACCGCCACGAGGTGTCCGTGTGGTAGGTGATTTGTTCATCCGGGCCCCAGCGCACCACGGGCGGCAGGTCCTCATTGTGCGCCAGCGTCAGAATTTCATCGCCATACGAACCGGAGGAGGTTTTCAGGCCGTGCAACAGGATGTTTCCCTTTTCCAGAAAAATTTCCAGGGAAAACAAATGCCGCCACTGGGTCATGGTGGAATGCAGCGAGGCCGCCACCCCGGTCTGGCGGTTGCGAAACTGGGCGAAGACATTGTCCTCAATGCCGTCAATCTTCCAGAACAGATTCGAGACAATCGCCTGCACCTCGTCGAAATCGCCGGCAAAGTGCAAAAACAAATCGAGCATGTGAATGCCCTGATCCAGCAGGATGCCGCCGCCCACCTGCTCTTTCTGGGCGCGCCAGCTTTTGAGAAACGCGTCGTCCACGCTCTTGCCGTAGCGCCCGCGCATCCAGAGCAGCCGGCCGAATTCGCCCGCCTCAATCAATTTTTTCGCCCGCTTGATGCTTTCGTGGTGACGATGGTTGAAGCCGAACATCAGCTTGCATTCCGGATGCTCGCGTTCGGCGGCGATGATGTCCTCCACCCGGGCGGCGGTGAACGCGGGCGGCTTTTCGGCGAACACATGCTTGCCCGCCTTCAGGCTGGCAATGACCAAATCCGGGATGAGGTAATTGGGCGTGCAGACAAACACCACGTCCACCTGCTTGGATTGCGCGATCTCCAGTTCCGTCTTCGCCACGCGATATTTCACGTCCGCCGGCAACTCGACGTCGTAGATCTGCACCACCTGGCCCAGACCGGATTCCTCCACGGTCCGGGCGCGGATTTTGCCCATCTTGCCAAAACCAATGATGCCGCAGCGGATTTTGGAACTAATCATAAATTTTATTGGCCGGCCGGCTCCGTGAGCGGCGCCAGCCACGCGTTGCCGGCATGGGCCGTCACCTGATGCGGCGAACGTCCGGGACGGGTCTGCACCCGTCCGCCGGCGGCCGCCACCAGCGCCAGCCCCGCCGCCACATCCCACAGCCAGATGTCCTCTTCATAATAGGCGTCGAAGACCCCGCGCGCCACGCTCAACAGGCTGGCGCAGGCCGAGCCCAGCATGCGCACTTTCTTCACACGTTGAACCAATTGCACAAAGGCCGCCAGTGATTTTTCATCGTAGGCCCGGCCCGCGGGAAACCCCGTCGTCAGCGCCGCCTGCGACCAGTCCCCGGTGGCGGACACCGCCAGCCGCCGGCCATTCTCATAGGCGCCCGCGTCCACCGCCCCCCAAACCGTGCTGTTCGCGGCCAGATCGTGAATCACCCCGGCCACCGGGCGTCCGGCTTCCACCAACCCCACGCTGATGCAGGCCAGCGGAAATCCGTGTTGAAAATTAAACGAACCGTCCAGCGGGTCCACCACCCAGAACGTTCCCTCCCTGATCCAGTCCGGGCTGGCCCCGGTTTCCTCCGACAGAACGGGCAGACCGGTGTGGCGCAGCGCGTCCAGAATGACCCGCTCAGTCTCCCGGTCGGCCACCAGTTTGATGTCCCGGCCCGCGGAACTCTCCGCCGTCGCCCAGGCGGTCCGGTGCGACTGCAGGGCCGCCGCCGCCGCCGCCACCGCTTCCCCGGCCACTCCCAGCGGTTGCCCCCAGCGCGATTTGGCCAGCTCAGGAAAATTGATCATGTTAATGGGCCGGCCCGGCCGGGGTGATTCCCAAATCGCGCAACAAATTGCGCACCGCCTCGGTTTCCATCGAACGCCGGCATTGCACGGTGTAGGTGGCGGCGTGCGGGGTGAGCAGCGCCTTGGGATGGTCGCACAACGCCCCCCGATAAGGTTCCTGCCAGAAGGAGTCAAACCACACCCCCGCGAGCCGGCCGCTGGACAGCGCCGCAACCACGGCGGCTTCATTCACCAGTTCCCCCCGCGCTGAATTGAGCAAATAGGCCCCCTGCCCCAGCAACGCCAGTTCCGCCGCCCCCAGAATTTCCCGCTCGCCGCTGGCGTGCAAACTGACCATCCGCGCCTGGCGCAAACCCTCCGCCAGCGACACCAACTGTTCTCCGTTTGCCAATGTTTCCGGTCGCACCCGGGGATCGCTCACCAGGATTTGCGCGCCCAGCGCGCGAAACAGCGTCGCCGTCCGGCGGCCAATCCGGCCATGGCCCACGATCAGCACCGGCAAGCCGGACAAGCCCCAGACCACGTCCTTGGGCCATTCCCGTTGATGCAGCGCCGCGTTGCGTCCCGTCAAATCGCGCAGCAGCGCCAGCGCCGCGCACAGCGTCATTTCCGCCACCGCCGCCGTCGGCCCTTCCGGCGTGTTGGAAACCTTGATGCCCAGTTCGGCGGCGGCGGCCTGGTCCACATTGGCCATGCCAATGCCCACCCGCGCCAGCACCTTCAACCGGCCCGCCGAGGAAAGCACTTTTCGATTAAGCGGCTCCAACCCCGCCAGCAACCCGTCCACGCCCTCCAGATGCGTGATGATCTCCGCCTCGGTGAGCCGGCGGCGAAAGGGGTTGGGCTTGATTTCCACCCCCGCGCTCCGCAACAGCTCCAGCGGCTGCGCATCGGCGTCCGCAAAGGAAGAGGGGGCGATGGCGACAAGCATGGCGGGTTTAAGGATGATATTCGGACGCCTTCATGTTCTGGTGCTGGACACGGTCCCACTCCGCCACGCCCATGAAGTGATCCAGCCAGACGTGCAGCAACACCTGATGCGCGCACTCCACCATCCCGTAAGTCTTGGCCGGCGAATACAAATTCAGATCGCCCAGGGCGCGGCTGCGGTTGTCCGCCCGCAGCCCGGAAAGCGTCACAATCGTCATCCCCAGGGCGCGCGCCTTGACGATGGCGCGGATGATGTTTTCGGAATTGCCGGAACTGCTGATGGTGATGAGCAAATCCCCCGCGCGGGCGTGGATTTCCAGAAACGCGGCGAAGACCTCCTCGCCGCCCCGGTCATTGGCCAGCGCCGAGTGCCAGACCGCATCATTGGCCGCCAGCGACCGCACCTTGCCGTTCTTCGTCCAGTCCAGCGCCATGTGGCTGGCAAACGCCGCGCTCGCCCCGTTGCCGATGAGATACTGCGTCGCGCCGGCCCGCTGAACGGCCTGGCTGAGGGACGTCAGCCGTTCGAGCCCCTGCGTGGCCGCAACCCGGCCGCCGTGCAGATCAATAAACTCCGTCCCATCCAGCACCGCGCGGAGCGAATCCAGAAATTGATGATAATAGGAATCAGGCATCGTGGCTGACCTTTGTTTTATGTCGTTTCACCCCTAAATTCACAAAAAAACCGGGGGAAGGGAAGTGGATTGTTGTGGAATTTGCCATCTCTCCGGCTTCGCAGTGCAACAACATGTCATAAATTAACCAACCAAACTTGCCAGTGCTGGCACATTTGGGACTCTCGCCTCTTGGGGCCAAGTGGCGTCAGGATGTATTCTATCGTAAAGAGCTTTACCGACTTTTTCAGCCAGCACAACCGGAACAGCATTGCCAATTTGTCGCAGAGCTTCACCCCACGCGCCAAGAATCACAAAATCCCTGGGAAAGGTCTGGATCAGTTTCGCCTCATAAACGGTGAAGTACCGCACTGTTCCATCTGGAAAACGCATCATGTTTTCTCCCCCAGGAACTCCGTGGCCTCCTGCCTTGATCGTCTTTCCCGGTAAATCCAAAGCACTCCCTGTGTGACCGGCATACGTTCTCGCCCCATCACGAAATATATGGTCGGGTATGCCGTGTTTGATGCGCGGGTCAGGAACGCCGTTCAGAGCATCGCGGATGGTACGCCACGCTTCATGCTCAGGCTCAAAGAATCCAAATAATTGTCGCATCTGGTTTACACGCACCAGCAATCCGTTGGAACAGGTTTCACGATTTGCCTTCGGAACCTTGTGCCTGTCCCAATAAGCACCCGTGACAAATTTATCCCACAACAATCTTTCCTCGGTATGCGTCACCGCAGGAAATTGCCAATTCGCATTAATATCAGACCGGATGCCCACAATGACAACCCGTTCCCGGCATTGCGGAACCCCGTAATCAGCGGCGTTTGCCAGGTTGAATTTGACCCGGTATTTTATGCCACCGTAACGGTCATATTTTATCTTTTGCAGCAACTTGAAATGTTCTGCCCAAGTGGTCTTCAAAGTTGAATGTGCGTCCGGATAGGTCAGCCGGAGAATAATGTAGCGAAAATAGTCAGAAAATGACTCCCGGAGCAGACCTTTGACATTCTCAAAAACAAAGGCTTTGGGGATGAGGGTTTCAATGGCCCTGATCGCATATGGAAACATATCACGGCAATCGTGGTTCGCGCCATGCTTTCCCCCCAAAGAAAAAGGTTGGCATGGTGGGCCGCCAGCGACCATATCAATGCCCGAAAGTTGGTTCAAGTCAAAATCCCGGATGTCACCTTCAAACACTTTCCCCGGCGGAAAATTCCGGCGCAGGGACTTACAGGCATCTTCGTTAAACTCCACAAAGGCACTATGGTCAAAACCAGCCAGTTCAAGACCCTTCGCCAAACCTCCAGCCCCTGAAAAAATTTCAAAGGATTTCACTGGTTCACCATGAGTTTTTTGAGGTGGTTGTTTATGTCTCCAAGAATCTCTTTGGTTTTTCTTGGACTGCCGTTGCATTTCAAAGCCCACTTCCTGCCGGGATGAATCACATCCCAATCCGACCTTGCCTGCTCATGGCGCCCGCTGCCAGGATCATGATTGCCAAAACCGTCCATTGCCATATTCCACAACGGTTTGTTTAATTTGATCAGCGCCGCCTCAATCGTTCCGATCATGTCGGAACCCGCATCTTCAAAAATCACAAACCGACACATGAAATCCTCAGATGAAAGGTCAGTGGTGAGATTTATGCTGCGACTGTGCTCGCGCAAACGGCCAAATAATTCTCTTGACCGATTCAGCGGATCATCCGACGAACGTGCCTGCCGCCAGCCTTTCGGCACGGCTTTGCCAACGTAAATCGCAGCCGTATAGGACAACCGGTTCAGTTCAGCATATTTGACGTAAAACGGATTCCTGCCAGTGTAATAAAGGGCATACACACCTGTTCCCTGGAAGGTCTCAGGAGGAGGAAGCGTGTGCGCAGGTGTTCCGTTGAAAAACCGCACGGCATCCTTCACAAGTTCAACAAAAGCATCATTGCGATAGATGTGTTCACTTCTGTCAAATTGCCTTTGTTTCATGGGTTTAAATCGCCGCAGTCGTTTTTGCCATTGCGGAAAATTAAGGTGTTTTCTGGGTAAGGTCAACCGCCATTCGGAAACCCACTGTTCAAAATCAGCCCGGCGGGCGAAAGACAATTCCAGGCCAAGCGGTCCGTGACGCGGGGATGACTCAGGAAATTTCCAGCCAAAGTTTGATTGCCCCGAGAATGGTTTCCATTTGCAATGGATTCAATGTGCCAAGCCGGCGAACCAACACTGAACCGGGAAGGGGACGCAATCCTTGGACATCGAAGGCGCCATTTTCCAGCCATGCAACCGTTAACCCCGCTTCAAATCTGCCGCCGCGCAGGGTGGTTGGGTGTGGTACGATGGCAAAAAGTGCGCGCTCGTCATCCTGAAAGGGGGTGTTACAGATGACGGCGGGCCGCACTTTGGCGGTCATGCCCAGGTCCACCAGCCAGACTTCACCGCGCCGGGCGTTGGTCATGGGCGGCCTCGGTTTGGTCGTAAACTTGGAAGGCTTCATCAGCGGCGGCAATCAAATCCGCCTCGGTTTCCACGCCATGAGTGTCGTCATAAACCATGCCCCCGCCTCGCTCGCGGAACTGCCGGTGGACGGCCTGCTCAACGAGCAGGAGTTCTTCAGCGGTCAATTTCGGCAATCCGGCCTCGATTTCGGCAATCGTACTCACGAATCGAACGTAACCGTGAACGGGTGCCGGGGCAGACGTGAACTGGCGGACTGGCTTGGGTCGGCCGCGCCCGGGATTTTTTTCATCGTGTTTCATCGTGTTTTGACGTGTTTTATCGTTTTGGTTCCCGGTCCGGCGCGCAGCGCCGGGAGACGCCGGGGAACGCCGCCATAACCGCCCCGGGCGGGAGCTGTTTGAAGCCCGCCTCCGCACCCCGGTCTCTTGATGCACTGTCATCATCCACCCCCGGCTTGCCACCCCCGGGAAAAAAAACTCGTTACCTAGTAACGTAAAATGCGAGTTTGCAAAAAATAATATTCCTTGACAAAAACACGCAAAATCCTCAATGCCTTCAAGGGGTTGGTGATTCCCGGTGGCGCGGCCGGCGCGCCATCGCGTTACTAGGTAACGAAAAGGGAGAAAGAAAAAAATTAGTTTTGCCTCACGGCACCACCACGCAGTTCGTGGCCAGCCACGTCCCCGCCGAAGACCGAAAACCCATTTGCGGCACGGTCTGCACCGAACCATCGGCCACGAGAAGATTGCCGAAGCCAGAAAAGAGACTATGGTGACGATCCCGGGTCCACGAGACGGAATTTGACCACAGATTCAGCTTCCCGGAGGGAACGGCCCGTCCGTTTTGCACCAGGTTGTCATCGCCTGAAAGCACGGCCTGGGGATCTGTCTCGGCGGCATCCAAGCCGATGAAATAACTGATGTTCCGGCGGCTGATATTCCAGTTGGTGGCGCCCTGGTGTTGGGAATCCTCCGGGCAAACCAAAATATACGGAGCGCTCAATTCATTGGACATGACTTGGAAACAGGCGGCCACGTTTCCCGTGGCAATTAATTCCTGCGCCCCCCTTGGGCCGCTGGAACAGCCATGGGATATTTGTCATTATTATCGCCCTCCCATATCCGAAAGGCGATACCAACCTGCTTGAGGTAGTTCTCGCAGCCAATCTTGCAGCATTTGCGTGAGTATTTCTCCGCAATCGGCAACCCAACGGCCAGCAACACGACCAGCACCGCCACCACGACCACCCCTTCCACCAAGGTGAATGCCCGCCGTTGCAGAGGTTGGAGAATCTTCATATCGGCTACCTACACAAACAGCACGGGTTGTGACACTGCATTTTATTAAAAATTCAGCCGTCCCTGCGGGACTTGTCGCCCTTGGTAAAGGAAACCTGGCGTTGAAACGCCAGGCTATTGTCGGATAGTCCCTCCGGGACAATGGGCTTTGGTCATCGCCCGCCCCCCACATTATAAACGTCGAGGAACCGGAGATGGATTACCCGGCGTGCCCAACCCCCGCCTCCGCCAGCCAGTGTTCCACCAGCGGGATTTGCCAGGCATAATCAATATCGCCCGGATTGACCTTTTGCTCGATGAACCCGATGCGCCGGCCCATCCAGCGGAACGGCGGCAGGTTCCTGCTCATATCCACCAACAAGGATGCCCGCACGACCGTCAGGGCTGAATCATAAAAATAGGCGGGCCGCTGCGAAGACCGGTCGCAATTCACCCCGCGATTAAACGCTTCAAACGGCACATAGGGGTTCAGGCAGCCGTGTTCATCCGGCGTCCGGGCCCGTTCCGGGGCAAAACCGTCCATCCGCACCACCGTGATCACGGAATCCAGCGCCGGCTCGGCCCGCAACCGCTCCACCGCCTGCGCCACCACCCGGCCGGTGACATACGGCGCGTTGCACTGCGTGATGACCACCAAATCCAGTTGCGGATGCCGCTCCCGAACCGTCAGAAAGGCATGGTGAATCGCGTCCTCCAGCAGCGCACCATCCGTACACAGCGCCGGCGGCCGGGGAATGTGCGCGGCTCCCTGGCGCACGCCAATCTCCGCAATGACGGGATCATCCGTGGAAACATACATGGCCGCCACACACCCCGCCTCCCGGCAGGCCAGCAACGGATATTCCGCCAGCGGACGGCCCAGCACCGGCCGGGTGTTTTTGCCCGGCATGCCCTTGCTGCCGCCGCGGCCAAAGAGAAGTGAGATGATCGTAAAATTATTGGGTTAAAAGTTTGGCGTACAGTTGCCGGTACGCCTCGCGATGTGTCGCCAGCGAAAACAACTCGCGGACCCGCCCTTGCACGGCGGCTCGCCGGGCGGCGAAGGCCTCGCCTTTGTGTTCATACCAGGTCCGGATTAAACCCGCCAACTCATTGGCATTGGACTTCTGGGCATCAAAGCCGGACCCCACCTCTTCGCCCAAAACCTGGTTCAGTTCATTCACCACCGGTGGATAACCGATCACCGGCAGACCGCAAGCCAGCGCTTCCAGGTACACAATCGGAAAATTCTCCACCCGGCTGGGCATCACAAACAGCTTGGACCGCCGGAGCCGGTCCCGGTTTTCCCGGGTGCTGAGTTTTCCATAAAACGTGGCGTCCAGCTTGCCGGCCTTCGCAATCGTTTTATACGCGGGCAACATTTTCCCTTCACCGATGACGTGCAGCGGGAGGCTCAAACCCGACTTGGCCAGCAAAGTCAGCGCGACCAACAACAGGTCCAGCCCCTTGCGGTCATCATTCAGCAGGCCAATGAAGGCAATCCCCTCGCCCTCGCCCGCCGGGGCTTCCTCCTGCAAAAATTCCGGCTGGAGAAAATAAGGAATCACCTGCACCCGGGCCGCCAGATGGGGATGCCGGGCCACGATGCCCTTCCGCATCCAATGACTGGGCACGACGATCCAATCGTAATCCTCCACAAACGAACTGATCACCCCCGAATGATTGCTGAGCAGAACGCGGGTTTTGGGCGACAGCCGTTTGACCACCCGCACCAGCGGGTTCTGCGTCTGATGCACATGAATCAGCCGGGGGCGATAATCCCGGAGCACCTGATCCACATGGTCCAGGGGCCGGCAAAAAATGTCCGCCGGGGCCGGGCCCGCCGGGGCCTGCATGACGTTCAAATACGTTTGCAAATCCGGCGCCTGGCAGGTGGGGACCATTTGAATCCGCCCGCTGTCGCCCCAAAAAATCTCATGCTTGGAAAAAAACTTTTCCGAGGCGCTCTCGCCGCTCCAATCCAGCGGCCAGACGCTGACCCGGCAGCCCATTTCCAACAGCACCTCGGTGCAGACTCCGGCCGCCAAATCCTTGCCGCCCGCCACGGGGTTAAGCCGAAACCCCTCGATAACGGGGTGAATCGCCAGCACACTCGGATTGGGTTCGGTCATGTTACAGCCACCGGACAGGTCGTTTCAGTTGGCTGGCGCTTATTTTGCGGGACACCCCCCGCTGAGGCAAGCCCCGAAAGCCCGGACGGTTTTGCCCGGGTGTGAGACAAAATTCTTTTTAGGCACAGAGTGAAAGAGGGTCGTTGCGTT
>CAZUBG010000198.1:0-10204 GCA_964618545.1 uncultured Bifidobacteriaceae bacterium
TGCCGAGCGGATGGGCGATGATGGCGTTGGTGGAGGCGGCGCGCAGATCGTTGGCCGAGAGTCCCTCGAGAATTTCGTGGGTCAGGCGGTTGGCGGCGGTCAGGGCCAGCTTGAGCGTGGTTTCATCCGTGATGCCGGTCCCGTCCAAATCGGAGGCGCGGAGATTCTGCTCGCCGGCCAGTTTCCGGATTTGGGCGGAGGCGCCGTGGACGAGCACCACGCGGATGCTGAGGGAACGCAGCACGGCGACATCCAGCAGGATGTTGGCGAAGTTTTCGTCGGTGATGATGGCCCCGTCAATCGCGAGAATGAAGGTTTTCTCGCGGTAGCGCGGTATGTATTGCAGGATGCCCCGCAGGTCGGTCGGTTTCACTTTTGGGCGAGCATAATCCCCGTGGGCGCGGGGTCAATGGCATTTGTGTTAAATCCCAAGGTTTGCCAGCGTGTTGCTGATGTTGTTGACGATGCGCACGAGGGTGGGATGAGATCGTTCAAAGCCGGACACGGAGGAGCGCAGGCCGCGGACGGAGAGTTCGCGCAGTTGCGGGTTGGGGTCCGGCCGGATGGCCTCATGGGTGGAGATCTGCGTAAAGCCGGTGATGCTGTCGGCCTGGGCGGCGTTGGTTTTGGCGAGGGCATTGACCTCGATTTTCAGGGTTTCGAGCAAGTGGAGCAACTCAAGCTTTTGCTCCGCGCTGACAGTCCCCGTCTGCTGGATGCGGGTTTCAATTTCCCCGATGGTGTTTTCGATCATGACGTAACATTATTCATTGGCGGGGATTCGGCAAGTCTGGGATTGGGGGATTTGAAGTCGGCGGGTCGGGCCGGCGGCAGCCGTTGAGGGTGAAGGATGGCTGCCCGCAAAAATCAGCCTCGAAAAATCCCCCTGGGCCGGTTAAGTTCAAGGCATGGCTTGTCCGCTCAACCCCGAGTTGCTGAATGCCCTGGATTTGAAAGTGCTGGCGGTGCAGCGCACGGAGGCCGGTCGCTGGTGGAATTTTAAAAATGTGATCAGTCCATTTTCGCGCCTGTGGTTGATTCTGGCGGGCCGCGCGACGGTCCGGCATCACGGCCGCCGGTTTTCCCTGCGTCCCGGTCAACTGCATTTGGTGCCGGCCTTTACCGTCCATGACTGTTCCTGCGAGCGGTACTTTGATCATTATCATTTGCATTTCTCGGCCCGGCTGCCCACGGGCCTGGACTTGTTTTCGCTGCTGGATTGCGAGTGTCAGATGGCGACGCCCGCCGGGGCGCTGGCGCTGTTCAAGCGGTTGGAATCCATATATCCCGAGCGGAAACTGCCGTGCTTTGATCCCGGACGCGAGGAGTACAAGCGTTACCCCGCGCTGGCGGAGGCGGACGGCCCGTCCGGTGGGGCGCTGGAGGGTTTTGAGGCGCGGGGAGTGCTGACGCTGCTGATGTCCGAGTTCCTGAAATCGGCCCGGCAGCATGAAGGGGTGCATGCGCGGGTGACCCGGCAGTTTTTGGCCGTGCAGGAATTTATCCATGTGCAGATGCGGCAAAAAATCGCGCTGCCGGACCTGGCGCGGGTGGTGAAGTTGAATCCGACCTACTTTTCCGACCAGTTCAAGCGGGTGGTGGGGGTTCGTCCGCTGGATTATCTCGTGCGCCGCCGCATGGAACGGGCGCAGTATCTGCTGCTGACCAGTCCGGACTCCGTCAAAAGCATCGCTGATGCCGTCGGCATTGGGGATCCGGCCTACTTTAGCCGGGTCTTTACGCGGCACTGCGGCGCGACGCCGTCGGAATACCGTTCGGCCCATTCGGTTTAGAGGCCACCTGTGTTAAATCCAAGCTTTTTATGGCGGCGTCCAGGTGAATTGTCTTACCAAGCGCCGCCGGTTTGCGATGATGGAGGGAACAACAACATTTATTGACATGAATAACTCATCCGTCTTCACGGGCTCCCTGCCCAAAATCGGGATTCGTCCCACGATTGATGGCCGCTTGGGCGGCGTCCGGGAATCGTTGGAAAACCAAACCATGGAGCAGGCGAAAGCCGCGGCCAGGCTGATTTCCACCACGCTCCGTTATCCCAACGGTCAGCCGGTGGAGTGTGTGATCGCCGACACCTGCATTGGGGGGGTGGCGGAGGCGGCGGCGTGCGCTGAAAAATTTGCCCGCGCCGGCGTGGGGGTGTCGCTGACGGTGACGTCCTGCTGGTGCTACGGTTCCGAGACGATGGACATGACGGCGGCCATCCCCAAGGCGGTGTGGGGTTTCAACGGCACGGAACGGCCCGGGGCGGTTTATCTGGCGGCCGTGCTGGCGGGCCACAGCCAAAAGGGGCTGCCGGCGTTCAGCATCTACGGCCGGGACGTGCAGGATGCCGGGGATCAGAGCATTCCGGCGGACGTGCAGGCCAAGCTGCTGCAATTTGCGCGGGCCGGTCTGGCCACGGCGTTGATGCGCGGCAAGTCCTATTTGGGCATGGGCGGGGTCTCAATGGGCATTGCCGGTTCAATAGTGGACCAGCCGTTTTTTGAGGGTCACCTCGGCATGCGCGTGGAAGCGATTGACATGTCGGAATTTTTGCGGCGCATGGACAAGGGGATTTTCGATCCCGAGGAATACCGCCGGGCGCTGGCGTGGGTGAAAAAGAATTGTCCGGAGGGCAGGGATTACAACTCGCCCAAGACCAAGCGCTCCCGCACCCAGTTGGACGCTGAATGGGAAAAATCCGTGAAAATGGCGATCATCGCCCGCGACTTGATGGTCGGCAATCCCAAGCTGGCCGAGCTGGGCTTTGGGGAAGAGTCGCACGGTCACAACGCCATTGTCTCGGGCTTCCAAGGCCAGCGCCAGTGGACGGATTATCAGCCCAACGGTGATTTTTTGGAGGCCATGCTGAACACGTCCTTCGACTGGAACGGCCTCCGCGCCCCCTACGTTGTGGCCACGGAAAATGACAGTCTCAACGGCGCCTCCATGCTGCTGGGGTATCTGCTCACCAACACCCCCCAGATCTTTGCCGATGTGCGGACGTATTGGAGCCCCGAATCCGTTCAGCGGGTGGCGAAGCACAAACTCACCGGGCCGGCCGCCAATGGCATATTGCACCTGATCAATTCAGGGGCGGCCACCCTGGACGGCACCGGCCAGCAAGCCCGCGATGGAAAACCGGCGATGAAGCCTTTCTGGGAAATCACGGAAGCCGAGGTGAAAAAGTGCCTGGGGGCCACCACATGGCATCCCTCCATCACCGAATATTTTCGCGGCGGGGGCTGGTCCAGCCGCTTTGTGACGCGCGGAGGCATGCCGGTGACGATGTGCCGCCTCAATTTGGTGAAGGGCTTGGGACCGACCCTGCAAATTGCCGAAGGTTACAGCATTGATCTGCCGGCCAAAGTGCATGACATTTTGGATCAACGGACGAATCCCACCTGGCCGACGACTTGGTTTGCGCCGATCCTCACCGGGTCCGGTGCCTTCCGCGATGTGTATTCGGTGATGAGCAACTGGGGGGCCAACCATGGTTCCATCAGCCACGGGCACATCGGGGCGGACCTGATCACGCTGGCGTCCATGCTGCGGATTCCGGTTTACATGCACAACGTGGCGGCGGAGCGCGTGTTTCGTCCCAGCACCTGGGCCGCCTTTGGCACCGCCGATTTGGAAGGCGCCGATTACCGGGCCTGTGCGAATTTCGGGCCGCTTTACGCCTGAACCGAGGGTTCTTTGGACAGGAGTCCCGGCGTGGAGCCGGGACTCAAATATCCTTGAAAACTGCTTGCAGCCTGCCGTTGGCTGGGCTAAGGTGACTTACTTGATCGCGGGGTGGAGCAGCCCGGTAGCTCGTCAGGCTCATAACCTGAAGGTCGTTGGTTCAAATCCAGCCCCCGCAACCAATTTTTAAATGCATTAAACCCCTGTTTTTACAGGGGTTTTTGCTTTGTTCGCCCGGGCTGCGCGGATCCTTTGCAATTGACTGCGGCGATCACGGCGAGGGGGCTTGCGATTGGTGTTGAAAACGAAGCTTAACCCCTGCGGTTCGCTCGGGGGATCGTCGAGGTGTGGTGCGGATACTCTTACTAACTCGTTGATTATTGCGGGCGTCGGGTTAAATTTATGTCATGTTCACTGGTGCGTCGCCGTTTCCAGGGTTGCATTGCAATCAGAGAAACCCCGGCCGGCTTTTGGGTCTTGTGTTATCCGCTGTCGGTTGGGCGGTGACCCTGCAATCCGCACCCATTGTCAGGGTGGCGGACCGGCAAATGGTTCAGGACTCTTGTCCGGCGGCGGTGGCAGGTCTGACACCGACCGGTAAGCCTGCCAAAGGCACCCGTTTGAATCTCGCGATTGGTTTGCCAGTGCGGAACCCGGGGGAACTTGCCAGTCTGTTCCGGCAAATCTACGACCCGGCCAGCCCGGAGTATCATCATTATTTGACCCCCGAACAGTTCACCGGGAAATTCGGCCCCACGGAAGCGGATTACCAGTCGGTCGCGGCCTTCGCCCGGGCGCACGGCTTGCAGGTTACCGCCACCCACTCCAACCGATTGTTGCTGGATGTGAGTGGAACCGTTTCCATCGTTGAAAGCGCCCTGCATGTGACGCTTCACACCTACCGGCATCCGACGGAGAACCGGACTTTTTTCGCGCCGGACACTCCGCCTTCGCTGGATCTGGCCACCCCCATTTTGCGAATCAGCGGCCTGGATGATTATTTCCGGCCGCGCGCGCATTTTAAGACTCGGCCACTGGGTAGCCGGCCAACGGCGTCGCCCAATGCCGGCTCCGGACCCAGGGGCACGTATCAGGGGAATGATTTTCGCACGGCTTATGTTCCGGGTTGCGCGCTCACCGGATCGGGGCAAGTGGTGGGACTGCTGCAATTTGACGGCTACAACCCCGCCGACATTACATATTACGAAAGCGAGGCCGGCCTGACGAATGTGGCGCTGCAAAACGTTTTGCTGGACGGATTCGATGGGCATCCAACCTACACGGGAGGCGAAGTCGAGGTCACGAGTGACATTGAAATGGTGGTTTCGATGGCCCCGGGCTTGTCCAAAGTCCTGGTCTATGAAGCCGGGCCGAATGGCGACTGGCATGATCTGCTCAACCGGATGGCCACGGACAACCTGGCCCGGCAATTGAGTTGTTCGTGGTACATTAACGACGGTCCCGCCGATCCTCTGGCGGATGAAATTTGGCAGGAAATGGCCATGCAGGGACAATCTTTTTTCAGTGCCTCGGGTGACAATGACGCCTGGACCGGCCTGATTAGTTTCCCGGACGATTCGCCCTACATCACATTGGTGGGCGGGACGACGCTGACCACGACCAATGGGGCGTGGGTTTCTGAAACCGTGTGGAATTGGGGTAACGGCCAGGGCAGCGGGGGCGGCGTCAGCACGCAATATCCGATTCCCGGTTGGCAGACCAACATCAGCATGACGGCGAATCAGGGCTCCACGACCCAGCGCAACACCCCGGATGTGGCGCTGACGGCGGACAATATTTATGTTTGGGCGGATGGGACGGATCAGGAAAATCTGGGCGGCACCAGCTTCGCGGCCCCTTTGTGGGCTGGCTTTGCGGCGTTGGTCAATCAGCAGGCCGCCGCCTTCGGTCAGCCGGCCATTGGCTTCCTCAACCCGGCCCTGGACGTGATTGGGAGTGGAACGAACTACGCCGCGGGTTTTCATGACATTATGACGGGCGATAACGAAAATACGGATAGTCCCACCCAATTTTTGGCGGTGGCCGGATACGATCTTTGCACGGGCTGGGGCACTCCGGCGGGGCAAAAATTGATTGACGCCCTGGCTTACCCGGAGCCGCTGCTCATTACGCCGGCCACGGGCTTTGATTCCAGCGGCCGGGTTGGCGGTCCCTTCTATCCCGCGGCGCAGAGCTTTTCCCTGACCAACCTTGGGACCAACTCGCTGACTTGGTCCCTGGTCAATACGTCGGCGTGGCTCATGGTTTCATCCAGTGCAGGCACGCTGGTCCCCGGCGGACCCGCTTTTACGCTGACCGTTGGTTTGTCGGCCAATGCCGGCGATCTGGCGGCGGGAACCCACGTCGCCAGCGTGTGGTTTACCAATTTGAACGACCAGATTGGGCTAAACCGTCAGTTTTCCCTGACGGTGATCAGTCCGTCGGCCATTACCACGCAGCCGGTCAGCCAGGCGGTCATTGAGGGTGAGTCCGCTGCATTTACGGTGGCCGCGAGCGGTGGTCTGCCGCTGACTTATCAATGGCAGGAAAATGGAACCAATCTGGCGGATGGCGATGACGTTTCCGGGTCCGCGACCACCAATCTTGTCATCAATGAGGTTTTTGCAGCGGAATTGGGAAATTACTCGGTGGTGGTGACGAATTTGGCCGGCACGGTGACCAGTTCCAACGCCGTATTGAGCCTGTTGCCCTCTCCGCCGATGATTACCGGACAGCCCGCAAACCAGACCACGGTGGCGGGGGAGCCAGCGGTGTTCACCGTGGCGGCCGTGGGGTCCCAACCGTTCGCCTGTCAATGGCTGTTCAACGGGACGAATCTGCCGGGGGCAACCAATGCCACGCTGACTCTGGCGGGTGTGCAGCCGTTTCAGGCGGGGGTCTACCGGGTGGTGTTAACCAATGATTACGGTTCGGCCGTCAGTTCAAATGCGACCCTGAGTGTTTATACGGTGCCGTTCATCAATGCCGTGAGTCCCGGGTCCGGTCCGGCGGGCACCCGGGTGAACATCGCCGGGGTGAATTTTAGTCCGGAGACGGGCGGCAACCTCGTTTATTTTGGCGCGGTGACGGCGGCGGTGACGGCGGCGAATGCCACGAATCTGACGGTCTGTGTCCCGGCGGGGGCGACGTTCGCGCCCGTCACGGAGACCACGGGGGGGCAGACGGCGGCAGCGGCGGCGGCGTTCCTGCCGGATTTTATCGGCTCCGGGGAGTTCACCAACTCATCGTTGGATGAGCTGTTGGATTTGCCCACGGGCAACAGCCCGGGGCCGGTGGTCATCGCCGATTTGGACGGGGACGGCAGGCCGGATATCATCGTGGGGACGGGCGACCACAATCTTTACATCTACCAGAATATCAGCACCAACGGCACCCTGTCGGTCAATTCCTTTGCCCCGCCGGTGGTTATGCCCCTGGGCAACGGCTCCTTTGCCGCGTTGCAGGCCGCGGACCTGACGGGGGACGGGAAACTGGATTTGGTGACGGCGGACTCGCTGAACAATGTTGTGATTGTTCTCAAAAATTTGAGTACGCCGGGCACGATAACCACGAACTCCTTTGGCCCGCCGGTGACCTTCCCTTGTGGAGCCGGCGCGACGGGGGTGGCGGCGGGGGATATTGACGGTGACGGCAGACCGGAGATTGTGACCGCCAATGAGGGCAGCAACAGCGTTTCCGTGCTGCTGAATCTCAGCACGCCAGGGGTGATCACCGCCGATTCCTTTGCCCCGGCGATGGATTTCACCGTCGGTTCCAACCCGAACGCGGTGGCGCTTGCGGACATTGACGGGGATGGCAAACCGGATGTGGTGACGGTCAACAGTGGTGACACCGGGGTCATGACCGTTCTGCGCAATCTCAGCACCCCGGGGAACCTGGTCTTTGCAACCAATGTGGTGTTTCAGGGGCTGGCCGGGGCTTATTCCATCGCCGTGGGGGATTGGGACGGGGATGGCAAGCCGGATGTGATGGTGGGAGGGCAGGGCAGTCAGGTGATATCGGTGTTTCGAAACACCAGTGCGGCGGGCAGCATCACGACCAACTCGTTTGCGCCACGGGTGGATTTTCCCGCCGGGGGCTGGGTCAACTCGCTGGCCATGGGCGACCTGGCGGGGGACGGCAAACCGGATTTGGTGGCGGTGGTGCAGCAGCCTTCCCAAATGGAGGTGTTTCTCAATACGAGTGCTCCCGGCGGTTTGACTTCCAACTGGCTGTCGGCTCCGGTGGTGTTTGACTCTGACAATGCCGGGTCCGATCCCGGCGGGGTGGCGGTCGGGGATTTGGACGGGGACGGGCGGCCGGACATTGTCTTTCCAAATGTTGACAGCGCCGATGTGTCGCTCTATCCCAACCTCATGGCGTTTGGCGGGCCACCCGCCATCATTTTGCAGCCGGCCAGCCAAATGGTGGATTCGGGATGTTCGGTGACTTTGACTGTGGCGGTCACCGGTGCCTTGCCGTTGAGTTGTCAATGGAGCTTGAACCGAACGAACCTGGCCGGGGAAACCAATGTCACGCTGGTGCTGACCAATATCCAGTTGAGCCAGACGGGGGATTACGCCGTTTCCGTGACCAATGCACTGGGGTCAGTTCTTAGTTCCAATGCGTTGCTGACCGTGGAATTGGCGCCGCCGGTCATTACTGACGAGCCCGTGAGCCTGACGAATCTGGCCGGCACCGCAGCCTCCTTTACCGTGACGGCCGGCGGTTCGCTGCCGCAGGGCTATCAATGGCTGCAAAACGGTTCCGAGCTGTCCGACGGAGGCGAGATTTCGGGTTCGGCCACGACCAATTTGGTGCTGAGTAATGTGCAGGATGCCGATGCGGCCAATTATGCGGTGGTCATTACAAACATTGCGGGCAGCGTGACTAGTTCGGTGGCCAGCCTGATGGTACTGGATTTGCCTGCGATCATGGACCAGCCAACGAATGAGACAGTGCTGGCGGGTTCGACCGCAACCTTCACCGTCTTGGCGAGCGGGACGGCCCCGCTGGCCTATCAATGGCTGGAGAATGGTGCTCCACTGACGGACGGCGGCACGATTTTTGGCTCGGCGACTTCCGTCCTGACACTAACCGATGTCGGGCCTGCCGATGCGGCTGATTATAGTGTTGAGGTCACCAACCTGGCGGGTTCGGAGACCAGTCAGTCCGCCACGCTGACGGTGGACAGCCCGCCCACCATCGCCAGCCAACCGGCCGGGGTTACGAATCATCCGGGCAGGGCGGCCTATTTCGCGGTCACGGCAAACGGGACGGCGCCACTCTCCTACCAGTGGGTTTTTAACGGAACCAATCTCGCGGGAGCCACCAATTCCACGCTGACGTTGTTTAAAATCCAGACCGCGCAGGCGGGCGCATACTCGGTTTGGGTGACCAACCCCTATGGGGCCATTCTGAGCTCCAACGCGGTGCTGATGGTCAGCCCGTGGCTTCAATTTGTCTGGGGCCAGATTCCGTCCCCGCGCTTTGTCAACACGCCGTTTGCGGTGGTGGTGCAGGCGCAAACGTTCACCAATGGCATCAGCACCAATTTCACCGGCACGGTAACGCTGCTCTCCACCAATGGGATTCCCCTGGTCCCGGCGGCTTCCGCCAATTTTATTCAGGGCGTCTGGACCGGGGCGGTGACGGTGGCCGATACCGCCACCAATCTGGTGTTGCGGGCCTGCGACAGTTTGGGGGACTCCGGCCTGGCCAATCCGATCAATGTGATTAACCTGCCCACGCTGACGGCGTCCACTGCCGACGGCAGCCTGCTGGTGGCCTGGCCGCTCGATCCGCCGGGGTTTACCTTGGAAACCACGCCCTGGCTCTTCCCGGCGGACTGGGTTCCGGTGACCAACCCGCCTTCGCCGATGGACGATCAAAATGTCCTGTCCCTCCCCATCTCCGGGACGAACGCCTTCTATCGCCTGAGCTTCCCGGGGCCGTAAGCGGGTCGTGAGCGAAGGGCAGGGGGCTCAGCGGCTGAGCGAAACCAAGCGGCAAAGGGCCGGCCATACGCAGTGCTTTGGGCGGGTTTCCATGGTGAATTACGACTTGGCTGGGCGTTGTTTAGACCCGGCCGGACAGGTAAAAATGGGCTTTATTCAATGGTTTGACCGGGTTTGACCGTTGCCGCAGCTCGACGCCGAGGAACAACGATGTAAATTGAAGTGACTCAAGAGGTTAGCCCGGACGGATGGCGCGGGAGGTTCCGTCTGTGAACTAAATTGAAGGGTTTGATCTGGTTTGACCAGGTTTGACCGACTAAAAGTTGGGAAAAGGCATTGTCGGGTTGTTGAGTCGTGTTTCGCCTCATTGCTAATGGTGCGCAACGGGGGGGCGCATCGTCGGAGCCAAGGGCAGGGGCTGCACCTGATAGGCAGCTTGTGCGGGCGTACCGCAGGTTTCAAAACCAGGTTCATCGCCGATTTCCCAATCGGCGGGCCTGTTCGTGGATCGGGCGCGCCAGGTTGGCGAACGGTCTGCGGGTTGGGAAACCCGCGATACG
>CAZUBG010000199.1:0-10160 GCA_964618545.1 uncultured Bifidobacteriaceae bacterium
GCCAGTTGAACCGCGAGTTGGAGAAGGATAAAAACCGCAAGCCGCGCTTGTCGGACTTGCGCGAATCAGGGGCGATTGAACAGGACGCCGATGTGGTCGGCCTGCTATACAAGCCCAGTTCGGGCGAAGATGAAGACGCGCCGCCCGAGGAAATGGACGGGGTGCCGGTCAACTTGTTGATCGCCAAACAGCGCAATGGTCCGACGGGTGATGTCAATTTAACATTCTTAAAATCATATACGCGATTTGAAAGCGCAGCCAAAGTCAGTGAAGAAGACATGCCTTCGGGCCGATAAGCGGATGAAATCCCTCTGCCGTTTGTTGGGGGCCTCCCTCCTGCTCGGCTGCGCCACCACCGCCTGGGCGCAAACCGAGGGACCAAAAATAGACCGCGTGGACATCAAGTTCGTCGGCCCGGCCGCCGTCAGCGAACAGTTTGTCCGCTCCAACATCCGCCTCAAGCCCGGCGATTTTTATCACGTCAATCTCACCCAGGATGACGTCCACACCCTTTACGGCACCGGCCAGTTTTACAACGTCCGCATCTCCACCGACATGGCCGATGACGGCGGCGTCGTGCTCACCTATACCGTCCAGGTCCGCCCCCGCGTGACCGAAATCAAGTTCGACGGCAACAAAAAGGTCAAGGAATCCAAGCTCCGCAAAAAACTCACCACCAAGGTCGGCGATCCGCTGGATGAACAAAAACTGTTCACCCAGGCCCAGGACATGCAGAAGCTCTACGAAAAATACGGCTATCCGGATTCCACCGTGAAATACACCCTGAGCGTGGATGAGCTGACCGGCCACGGCATCGTCACCTTCAACATCGTCGAAAGCCCCAAGGTCAGGATCATTGACATCCGCTTTGACGGCGCGACCGCCTTCACTCAAAAAGTGCTGCGCAAACAGCTCAAGACCGCCAAACACGGCATGTGGTCCTGGCTCACCGGCTCCGGCGTCTTGAACAGCGACGATTTCGCCCATGACCGGGATGCGCTCGCGGATTATTACCGCGAACACGGCTACCTGGATTTCGAAATCAAGGACGTTCTGATGGTGCATCCCTCGCTGAACCATCTGGTCATCCGCTTCCAGGTGTTTGAGGGCCGCCAGTACAAGGTCGGCTCCGTGAAGATCACCGGCAACAATCTGTTCACCCTCGCCGACATCCGCCGGGGCATCGCGGCCGACAACGCCTTTGAACATTCCAAGGACAAAATGGGGCCCAACGGCCTGCCCATGGACGTCGGCGATGTGTTCACCCCGTCCGGTTTCACCAAGGACACCGAGAAGCTCGAGGATTTTTACGGCAGCAAGGGCTATATTGAAGTCAACCAGGGCGAGGCCCTCCACGCGCTCCGGGTCCCCAACGTCGAGGCCGGCACCATGGATTTGAATTTCCAAGTGGAGGAGGGCCAGAAGTCCCGCGTCGAAAAAATCGACATCCGCGGCAATTTGAAGACCAAGGACAAGGTCATCCGCCGCGAACTGGCCATCTCCCCCGGCGAAACCCTGGACATGGTCCGCGTCAAGGTCAGCAAGGAACGCCTGGAAAACATGAAGTATTTCGACAAGGTCGAACTCCAACCCGAGCCGACGGACCCGCCCATCACCGGCCGCAAAAACCTGGTGGTCAATGTCGAGGAACAGAACACCGGCAACCTGACCTTCGGGGCCGGCTTCAGCTCCGTGGATTCCCTCGTGGGCTATGTGGAGATGAGCCAGGCCAATTTCGACTTGTTCCACCCGCCCTACTTCACCGGGGCCGGCCAGAAACTGCGCATCCGCGTGCAGTTGGGCACTGAACGCCAGGACTACGAAATCTCCTTCATCGAGCCCTGGTTTTTGGGCCACAAGCTGGCCCTCGGCGTGGATCTCTTCCGGCATGTGCTGGACTTCGAAAGCCCGAACAATATTTTCGACGAAACCCGCACCGGCGCCAGCGTCAGCCTCACCCGCGCCCTGTGGACCGATTTTCTCATCGGCAAAGTCAGCTATACGGTCGAGGACGTGGGGATTAACCTCAATGGCGGGTGGCATAACACGGAGCCCAATCCCTTTCCAAATTCTTACACTGAGGGAAGTATCCCCGCCAACGTGCCCCAGGCTATTCTGGACCAACAGGGGGATCATTTTTATCAACGGGTGGGCTCGTCCCTGGCCTATGACACGCGCAACAGCGTGGAATTACCCAACCACGGCCAGCGCACGGAATTAAACGCGGAATACAGCGCCGGCGACATTTCCTACTATAAACTGGAGGCAAAAAACGACTGGTATTTTCCCGGCTTTCTCAAAGGCCATGTGCTGGATGTGCAGACCCAGGTGCGCACCGCCCAGAGTTTGGGTTCCGAGGACGTTCCCTTTTACGACCGCTATTATCTCGGCGGCATGTACAACCTGCGCGGCTTCAAGTACCGCAACGTCGCCCCCCGTCAGGACCCGGATTTGGATCCCCGTAACAACAGTATTCCAAACGAGCCGATTGGTGGCGATAATGCCTGGTTTGGTTCGCTGGAATACAGCGTCCCGATCATCGAAAAAGAGGGCTCTTTTGGCCTGCGCATCGCCGCCTTCTATGACATTGGCGCTGTGGACGTGCAATCTTACACGTTTTCCTCCGATTATGATTCCGACTACGGTCTGGGCTTCCGCCTGAACATCCCGCATCTCGGACCGTTGCGGCTGGATTACGGCATCCCCATGCGGCATGATGGGTACAACGGCAGTTCCGGACAATTTCAATTTGGCGTCGGTTACACCCGTGATTTCTAAGATGATTCGTTGCGCAAAAAATATTTTCGTGGGTCTGGCGGTGGTCTTGACCGCTGTGAGCCTCCCGGCTCAGGTGGTCTCCAGTCTGGGCAGCCTGCCCCTTTACTTCGAAGCCGGCCCGGCGCAATCGGATGGGTCCGCCCAATTCCTGGCCCGCACGCGCGACGGCCAGGTGCTGGTGTCTCCCGCCGGAGCTCAAATCAACCTCGGTCGGAATGCCACGGTCCGGGCCCAATTTGTCGGGGCCAATCCGCAGGCGCAAATCCATGGCGGAGCGGCATTGAAGGGCAAAATCAATTATCTGACCGGCAATCGTCCGGCCCAATGGCGCACCGGCATCCCCACGTTTGCCCAGGTGGACGTCGAGAACCTTTATCCCGGCATCAATGCCGTCTATTACGGAAATGACCGCCGGTTGGAATATGACCTGACCGTGTCTCCCGCAGCCAACCCGGAGACGATCACCCTCCGGTTCGAGGGCGAGGATGAAATCTCCGTCACTGACGCGGGCGAGTTGATTCTGTCCGTCGGCCACTCGCAAATTCGCCAGCCCAAACCCGTGATTTACCAGACCGTGGCGGGGGCCCGGCATGACATCGACGGCGGCTATAAAATCGTCGCCGCCCAAACGGTCGCTTTTGCGGTGGGTCAATATGACCACCATGTGCCGCTCACGATTGATCCCATTTTGAGCTACTCGGCTTACTTTGGCGGGACTTTGGGGCAGACGGCTTGGGCGGTGGCCATCAATACCAACGATGGTTCCGTCTTTATTGCCGGCCAGACCATGTCCAAATACTTCGAGACCAACAGTGCGTTGCCGTTTGCCACCAATGCCTCGCAGTCCAAGTTGGCCTTTCAGACCAATTTTGCGGGCGGCATCTACTTGGGCGACGCCTTCATTGCCAAATTCAACCACAACAATACCCTCGAATATGTGACCTATCTCGGCGGCAGTGCGGACGACGTGGCGCTCGCCCTGGCCGTGGACGGCAGCGGACACGCGTTTGTCGGAGGTTATACCGACTCAACCAACTTCCCGATCGTCTTCCCTAATGGATATCATGGTGTGCAGGGGCTTGCCAACTCAACGCAAATCAGCGGCACGGCGGATACTGTGACTGGATATTATCCGCTGGATGGGTTTGTGGCAGAATTGGAGACCAATGGTTCCAGTTTGATTTATTCCACCTACCTGGGGGGCAGTTTCAGTGATGGAATCTATGGCTTGGCGATTGACGGCGCGGATAACGTCTATGTAACCGGATTTGCCTATTCGACCAATCTGCCCGTAAAAAATCCGGTGGCATTTCAATTGCTTAACAGCACCAACCAGTTTTTGAATGCTATCGCCTGCTCCAACTATGACGTCAACTGCAACGCCTTTGTGGCCAAAATCAGCAATTTGGGCACCAATCTGGATTATTTGACTTACTTTGGGGGCAATGATTTTGACGTTGGCCATGGCATTGCCGTGGACATTTCCAGCAACGTTTATATCACGGGTTTTACCGGGTCCACCAACTTCCCGAACAAAAATTCGTTTCAGGCCCATCTGAACAACGCCAGCCTTGACTACACCAATTTGGACTTTGCCTATGACGCCTTTGTGGCCAAATTCGCCCCGATCAATGTTGGCCTGCCCAACGAAAGCTTGGAACTGATCTATTCATCCTATCTGGGCGGCACCAATAATGACGAGGGCTATCAAATTGCGGTGGATGATAAAGGCGCCGCCTATGTGACCGGCTGGACCGCCTCCACCAACTTTTACAACACCACCACCAACTACATCAATCTCGCCGCCAATGCCACCAACGTCAATTTCACAAACATCATTTTCCCGGTGATCCAGAATGGCATGACCAACCTCACCTATTATAACGGGTTTACCACCACCAACGTCTTTTTAACCAAAATCACCAACAACGAGACGACCGGGAAGGCGGGGATTGCCTATTCCGTTGTCTTCGGCGGCCGGTTTTCGGATATTGGCTACGGCGTCGCCGTGGACCCGGCGGGCAATGCCTTTGTCACCGGGTCAACCACCTCAACCAACTTTCCCGTTTACAATTGTCTGGGGTTGCTCCGGGCCACCAACGAATCCGCCTACGTCAACTCCTATGTGGGCTACAACGCCTTTGTGACCGCCTTTAACACCAATTGTTCCCAGGTCCTTTATTCCGTCTATCTGGGCGGCTCGGCCAATGATTTTGGCTACGCCATCGCCGTGGACTCCGCCGACACCGCCTACGTGGTCGGCCAGACCTCCTCCACCAATTTCCCCGTCACCTCGGCCATCACCAATTTTCCGATCGCCAGCGCCCTGTCCTATTTGCCCGCCGGCACCAACGGAATTCCCAATTTGCCCAACGGCACCAACAGTTTTCTAAACGGCACGAACGACGCCTTTCTCGCCAAAATTTCGCTTTACCATTACCCAGCGCCCTCGTTGCTGGTCAGTCCCGTTTCCACCAACCTTGTGTTTATCAAGACCGAAGACGGGACTAATGTGACCAAAGGCGGCAAAGATGTGCTCACCACCAACCGCGTGACGTCCGCTGTCACCCTTTCCTGGAGCACCTCCACCAATCCCGAAATCGGATCCACCTACTATGTGGAATCCAGCACCAACCTGGCCACGAACGTTTGGGTGGTGGTCCCCAATCTCCCGACCATCACCACGAATTCAGCAACCTTCACAAATTCCGTCACCCTGCCGAACACCAACCGCTCCCAATTCTTCCGCCTGTACCAAACCATTCCCTGACCAATCCGGCGCCTCCCGGAATTGTCAGCGGTATCCATGCCGAAGGCCATTTATGATCGTGGCAGCCGACGTCAGGAGGCTCTGAATAATCCGCTTGCGCCGCCGATGACCGCCATCATCCCAGCGCGAAGACGCTCCCTCTCTCGCACAGCGTCTGGTAGTGCGGCAGCCCTCTGCCGCTTTTGGGTTCAAGCATCCAACCACCCCGGCCATCCATCCCGCCAACCACCTGCGGAACCATTCCCCTTCTCCCCGGGGGAGAAGGCCGGGATGAGGGCGGACGTCTCCCCGGCAGGACGGCGCTGCAGTGCCGCCCCTGGCAAAATGATCGTGGCAGCCGGCGTGACGGCGCGTTGCCCAAGACCCGGAGCGCGGCTCTGTGAGCCGCAGCACATTGAAAACTGAAGAATGATCCGGCTTTCTCCGGCTCCCGGTGGCAAGGTTGGGGTCCGTCAAGAAATAAACTTTACAAGCTGACGCCGGAATTTTGACGGCTGGCAAGGCGCGAGCGAGGAGCATAGCCAAAGGGTTTTGTGACGAGCAAGCAACGCTGCCACCCGTCAAAAGAACCAGTCAGGTTGTAACGGTTGTTTCTTGACGGACCCTTGCCCTTGTTTTTGTCATGGCCAACACTCCCGTCAGGAGGCTCTGAATACCCCCCTGGGCCGTTCCTGAAAAAAAGCTCACGCCTCCTTGACAGGTCCACCGGAGTGTGCAACATTGATCCCGCTGGGAGGCGCGCGTGCCGTGGTTTGGTCCAAAAGGGCACAGAACGGAAAAACACGCAAAGACACGATAAAACACGGTTAAAAAAAATTCTCCACTGATCCTGAAAATGGTCGCCCCCAATTTTTAGCTGGCTTTCCGGACGGATTCTGTTTTTATATCGCCACCTTATGAACATGATACGAACAATCGTTCCGACCCTTTTATTGCTGGCGTTTTTGGCCGCTCCCGGCCTGGTCCCCGCCGCCCAGGCTCAAACCAAGATCGCCACCGTGGACATCCACAAGCTCTTGGACGGCTATTGGAAAACCAAGGCCGCCAACGCCCAGCTCGACAAAAGCAAACTCGATTTGCGCAAGGAACTCAAGGACATGGCCGACGGTCTGGACAAGGCCCAGACCGATTACAAGCAACTCCTCACCCAGTCCAGCGACCCCGCCATTTCCGATCAGCAGCGCGACCACCTCAAACAGGCCGTGAATGATAAAATCAAGGAGATCAACGACGCCAAGACCGCCTACGAGCAGTTCAGCCGCCAGGCCGAAGTCCAGTTGCAGGAGAAAGTCAAGCGCATGACCTCCGACCTCCTCGCCCTTATCCAAACCGCCGTCAGCAACAAGGCCAAGGCCGCCGGTTATGCCATCGTGATCAACTCCGCCGGGGATTCCGTGGTTTACAGCAGCAACGAACTCGACATCACTGATCAGGTTCTGACCGAACTCAACGCCGGGGCCCCCGCAGACATGCTGCCGGTCGCCGGCACCAATTCGCTCACGCTGCCGGCCACCACCGGCAACCCGTAACCCCCGCGCCCCGTGGCGCGGCCTTTCTGATCTGTGTGCGGCGTCTCGTCAGAGCGCCGCCCTTTTTTTGCCTAACTCGCGCTCAGCCGCTGCAGCGGCTTTTCAAACAACATCTGGTGCGCCTCCGCCAAAATGGCCGGGATGCGCTCCTTAAACGGGCTGTGGCTCAACGCCGCCTTCAAATCCAGCTCGTTCAGCTTGGCCGCATTTTGCCCCGGAAACCAGTGCTCCGCCTGCCCCAGTAAATTATAGCGCATTTTGCCCCACGCCACCAAATCGAGGGACTTGGCGTACGTCCACAACCGCAGGATCTCCGAGATGTTCACCTGGCCCGGCACCTCTCCGTAGTTCGGCAGCCCCTCCGCCCACCGCGCCTGCCAGTCCGCCCCCAGCACCCGGTCAATTTCCGCCCGCAACCGCCGTTCCACCGGCGCAATCACCCCGGGAATTTGGTCATAAAATTCCAGCGCCCGGATGTGCTCGTCAAAATCCCCCGGCCGGGCCGGCCCGCAGCTCAGCGTATGCACCTCCGGCCGCGCCAGACAATACAAGTCGTTGAACTGCATCGGCGTCAGCGGGGCGCACAACTCCACCATCTTCTTGGGCGGATCGTAAAGCTTCCCGCCCTTGTCGTTCGGGCTGATGATAAACACCCCCATGTCCTGCCGGCGCGCCGCCTGCACCGCGCTCCAGTTCAGATCGTTGATAAAATACCAGTGCAGATTCACGTAATCGAACTCCCCCGTGTTGATGGCCGCCTCGATCACATCCGTCGTGCCGTGCGTGGAAAAGCCAATGAACCGCACCCGGCCCTCGCGCTGCAACCGCCGCGCGGCCGCCAGACAGCCGTTTTTGCCCAGCGACCAGTTCAGGAGTTCCATCGTGTTGATCCCGTGCAGCGAAAACAAATCCACCTGATCCAGCTTCAAATAAGCCATCGAAGTCTCAAATGTCTTCAGAAACTCGCCGGCGTCCGCCCTCGGCGTCACCTTCGTCTGCACCAGCATTTTGTCGCGCGGCAACCGCGGCAGCACCGCCCCCAACTGCATCTCCGACGTCCCGTAGCCCCGCGCCGTTTCGATGTGGTTGATGCCCAGTTCCAGCGCCCGGTGGATGGTTGCCTCCAGATTTTCCTGGTTCGCCCGCGGCACCTCCGCCGGCGCGACATCCTTCCATTTGTACTGATAGCGCATCCCCCCGCAGGAGATCACCGGCATGGACAGTTCCGTCCGGCCAAAGCGTCGGTATTTCATGACTCCGAACATAGGGGCCCCTCCGGCGCTTGGCAAGTGGGAGCGCTCAAAAATTTTAAAAATCGCGCTTGCCACCCCGGCCGCTGCCAGATATGCTTCATGCTCTTTTGCAAAAGAAATAAGATTTTATATGCGTCGTCCAAAAGGTATCAAAACGAAGAAGGCCGCGTCCAAGCGGTTTAAGATTACGGCCACCGGCAAAGTCCTGCGTCGCCACGCCGGGTTGCGTCACTTGGCGGAAACCAAGCGTCCCGCACACCGTCGCGCCCTCGCTAAAGCCGCCGTGTTGGGCCCCGTGGACGCCTATCGCATCACCCAGAGCATGCCCTTCAGCCATCGCGGCTGAACCCTGAATCTGATTTAACGTCCCCCAGCCATTTGATTTTTTATGCGAGTTACAAACGCCCCCGCCTCCCGCAAACGTCGTAAACGGATGCTTACCGCTGCGAAAGGTTTTCGCATGAAGCGGTCCAAGCTTTACCGCTACGCCTCCGATGCCGTGGATCACGGCCGTCAGTATGCCTATCGTGATCGCCGCGTCAAAAAACGCACCTTCCGTTACCTCTGGCAGATCCGCATCAACGCGGCCGCCCGTGCCGCCGGCATCACCTACAGCCGCTTCATGGAAGGTCTCAAAGCCGCCAAGTGCATTCTCGACCGCAAGGTCATCTCCGACCTCGCCGCCACCGACGCCCCGGCCTTCGCCGAACTGGTGAAAATTGCCCGGACCGCCCTCAGCGCCAAGCCCGCCGCCACCCTGGCCAAAGCCTGATTCCATCCAAGTTCTTTTCAGCGGGCGGCCAGTCATGGCCGCCCGTTTTTTTGCAAGGTGGGACAGGCTTCCAGCCTGTCGGACGAACGCTCCGCGCGAGCAGTTCCATTCCCAAGCCATTTCCCGTCTCCCCTGTTCAGGAGCAGTGCGCCCGTTTCAAATCGTCTGCGAGTGCCGGCGTTCGCCCGTCGGGGCGAGCGTGTTGTCGAAGCACATCGCGATGTTGCGGATGAACAACCGGCCGGCATCCGTGATTTCCAGGCCCGTGACGGAACGCTTGACCAGGCCGTCCGCCTCAAAGGGTGCCAGCGCGGCGATTTCGGCGGCGAAATGGTCGGTGAAGTTCAGGCCCAGTCTCGCGGACATGGCGGCGTAATCCAGGGACAGATCGCACATCGCGCGCATGATGGTTTCCCGGCGGATCTTGTCCTCGGCGGTCACCGCGTAGCCGCGCTGGAGGGGAACTTTGCCCGCGTCCACGGCCGCGTAGTATTCGGGCAGTTCCTTTTCATTCTGCCAATAAACCTCCGGCGTCTGCGAGATGGCCGACATGCCAAAGGAATAAATATCCGACCCGGCGCGGGTGCTGTAGCCCTGAAAGTTGCGCTGGAGCTGCTTTTGGCGCTGGGCCACCGCCAGTTCGTCATCGGGCTTGGCAAAGTGATCCATCCCAATGTAAATGTAGCGGTTGTTTTCCGTGAGGCGCTCGATGACGTTTTTGAGCAACTGCAATTTGACCTCCGGCGCCGGCAGGATTTTTTGTTCCAGAATTTTCTGCGCCGGCTTCACCCAGGGCACATGCGCATAACTGAAAACCGCCAGCCGGTCCGGACCCATTTCCAGCACCGTCTCCAGCGTTTCGTTGAACGAGGCCGTCGTCTGATGCGGCAGGCCGTAGATGAGGTCCAGGTTCACCGAGCCGTAACCCAGTTCGCGCATCCAGTCCATCGCCTGCTGCGTCATGGCCCGGGGTTGGATGCGATGGATGGCCTCCTGCACCTCGGGATTGAAATCCTGCACGCCCATCGAGGCGCGGTTGAAACCGATTTCGCGCAGCG
>CAZUBG010000200.1:0-10025 GCA_964618545.1 uncultured Bifidobacteriaceae bacterium
GCTGGCTCACGCTGATGGGCATCGCCTTGAGCTGCTGCACGGAATCCATGGCCGTTTCCGGCGCGCGGACATTGATCGAGTATTGCACCCCCACGGTCGGGTCCAGCCAGAACTCCGGCTGCACCTGGCTGCTGCCGCTCAAGCCCAGCAACACCGCATTGGCCACGCTCTGATCCGTCAACCCCTGCCCGATCGCCTTGGAACGATCCACCGTGATGTGCAGTTGCGGCAGGTTGTCCGGCTGGTTCACCCGGATGTCCGTCGCCCCGGGGATTTTTTTGATCTCATTCGCCAGCCGCACCGCCAGCGCGCGATTCTTCGTCTGATCCCGGCCGATCACTTGCACGTCAAACGGCGCCGGCAGGCCGAAGTTCAGTGTCTGGCTCACAATGTCCGCCGGCAGGAAATAAAACAGCGTCCCCGGAAACTCATGATTCAGCCGTTTGCGCAGCCGGCGCACATACCCGGCCGTGGGGGCATGGCCCTCGTTGAGCGCCACCATGATGTCCGCATCCCCCGTCCCGATCACCCCGCTCGAGTTGTAACTCAGATTGATCGAGGAATTCGGAATGCCAATGTTATCCAGAATGCCCCCCAGCTCGCGCGCGGGGATTTCCTGCCGGATCACCGCGTTCACCTGGTCGCTCAGCCGCTGGGTCTCCTCAATCCGCGTGCCCGTCCGGGCGCGCAGGTGCAGGAGAAAATGCCCCGTGTCCACCGCCGGGAAAAAATTCCGGCCCAGGCCCGGGATCAGCAGCCAGGAGCCGAGACAAAACAGCAGGAACAGCGCCGCAAACATTTTGCGGTGCGCGAAACACGCCGCCAGCCACCCGCGATACCCCGTGCGAAAGCGTTCAAAGCCGCGTTCAAAGGCGTTTTGGCAGACCGAAAAGGGCCGCAGCCAGGCCGGCCCGCCGGCGGCCGGTTCGCCATGCGTCTGGACGTTGCGGTAAAACCACATCACCAGCGTCGGCACCAGCGTCCGCGAAATCACATAACTCGCCAGCATCGCAAACACCACCGCCTCCGCCAGCGGCACAAACAAATAGCGCGCCACCCCCGTCAGGAAGAACATCGGCACAAACACAATGCAGATGCACAGCGTCGAGACAAACGCCGGCATCGCAATCTCCGACGCCCCGATCAGAATCGCGTTCTCCAACGGCTCCCCGGCCGCCATGTGCCGGTGAATGTTTTCAATCGCCACCGTCGCGTCATCCACCAAAATCCCCACCGCCAGCGCCAGGCCGCCCAGCGTCATCAAATTGATCGTCTCCCCCAGCGCGCTCAACGCCGCCAGCGAACACAGCACGGACAGCGGGATGGACAGCGCGATGATCAGCGTGCTGCGCCACGAGCCGAGGAACAACAAAATCATCAGCGCCGTCAGCGCCGCCGCCGTCACCCCCTCCCGCACCACCCCGCTGATGGCCGCCCGCACAAACAGGGACTGGTCCGCAAATTCCTTCACCTTCAAATCCGGCGACACCGTCGTCATCACCGTGGCCAGGGCCGCCTTGACCCCCGCCACCACATCCAGCGTCGAGGCATTGCCCGCCTTCATCACCGTCAGCAGCGCCCCGCGCACGCCGTTCAGCCGCACCGCATTCTGCTGGGGGGTGTATCCATCGTGAACCTGGGCCACATCGCTCAAATAAATCGTCGCCCCGTTCACCACCTTGATGGGCAGATGGTTCAAATCGTCAATCAGCCGCGCGTTGGACTCCACCGCCACATCGTATTCCGTCCGCCCGATCTTCGTCGTGCCGCTGGGCAGCACCAGGTTTTGCGCGTTCACGGCGTTCACCACATCCTGCGCCAGGATGTTTTTGGCTTTCAGCGCCGGCAGGCTCAAATCCACCGCCACCACCCGGTTCTTGCCCCCATAGGGCCACGGAATCATGGACCCCGGCACCGTGGTCAGCCCCACCCGCACCTGGTTGGCCGTCAGGTCAAACAACTCCTGCTCGGACATTTTTGGGCTGCTGAAACTGTACTGGAGAATCGGCACCGTCGAGGCGTTGTACTGGATGATCAACGGCGGCGTTATGCCCGGCGGCATCTGCCGCAGCATCGTTTGCATCATCGCCGTCACCTGCGACATCGCCGCGTCCACCGACGCCCCGCGCTGCAGGAACACCTTCACCACCCCGATGCCATTGTACGAGGTGGATTCAATGTGCTCGATGTTCCCCACCGTCACCGTCAGGCCGCGCTCGCTCACAAAGACGATCCGCTGCTCCATCTGCTGCGCATCCAGCCCCGAGTAGGACCAGATGATGCTGATCACCGGAATGTTGATCGCCGGAAAAATGTCCGTCGGCGTGCGCAGCAGAATGAACGGCGTGAGCAACACCAACAGCAGCGCCGCCACCACAAAGGTGTACGGCCGGCGCAACGCTAATTGAACAATCCACATAATTTCAGTTTGACTGGTCGGTCAAATAAAGCCTCGGCACAACCTGTTATTGCCCCTCCGCTTGCCTGTCGGCGGAGGAATGCGCGAAGCGTCCTGTAGTGCGGCAGTCCCCTGCCGCTTTTGCGGTCCAACCTCCGAACCGTCCAGTCGCATCGCCCCCGCCACCTGCTTCCCTGAACACAGCCCGTCTAAGGCGAATGAAGGCTCTAATGATCATCTCCTCATCCTTGCGATGCCGGCGTGACCCCGATCAGGTCCATGACCGCCGACTCCAAATCCTCCAACTCGGAAAATTGATTTCGTATTTTCGCGTGCAACAAAATGCCCAGCACCAGGGAGTGAACCCGCCTCGCCGCCACCCCGGGCTCCGCAATGGCCACCGCCCCCTGCGCCTTCGCCTCCGTCAGCGCGTTCTCCAAATAACGAAGCGTGCGATCCACCAATTCCTCCGCCTTGGCCCGGATCTTTTCGTCCTGCGTCGCCAGTTCCGCCCCCAGGCTGGCATACGGGCAGCCGCAGACATGACCGTACTTGTCCGCCTTGAGTTTCTGGCGCTCAAAAATGTCCTTGCACCATAACTGCAAACGGGTTAAAGGCGGTGTCTGCGGGGAAAATATCCGGTCCATATCGGGTTGCTTTTCGCGCCAATGCCCCTCGTAAGCCGCCACCGCCAGATCGGATTTCGACGGGAAATAATAATAAAAACTCCCCTTGTTGACCTCCGCCCGCTGGCAGATATGGTCCACGCTCACCGATCCGTAACTTTGATCCCAGATGAGATCAAAAGCCACCTCCAGCAACCGCTCTTTGGCATCGCTCGTTCTTCCCATGGTCGTTCAGTGAGGAATCACCGGCCATCCCCGCCGGGAAAAAGTTCCGGAGCCGCCCCGCCGCCTTTCGGCCATGATGTTCAAATTCGCTGCCATGCCATTTTTCGTTTTCGCAGAGGCACTTTATCTCAATTTAACCGACCGGTCAATTATTTTTTAAAAAAATCACGCGTCGCGCGGTGCATCCCGAGATTGTTGCTGGGTCATTTGTGCTGCGGACTTCCAAGGTTCAAGTCCTGTTCTAAATTTGTCAAATGGTTGGAAGCGTTTGGTTGGGACCGAGAGGGGGCAATCCTAAATTCGGGAATTACAACCATGAGGTGAGACGGCCGACCAGGGCATTGTAGCGCCGTAGGCGCGACCTATTTGTAACACCGTACCCCACAAAACCCAAAAGCCCCGCAGGGGCGGCCGATTCGGCTTTGCAGCTTGAAATTTGAATTTCGCCTGCTCCTTCATCCTCCGCTCGACACTCCGCACCGCTCAGCGTATCGTGTCATCCATGAACGAGTCATCCTTGAATTTCCTGCGCACCCTGGTCAACACCCCCAGCCCCACCGGCCACGAGGTGGCCGGCCAGCGCGTCTGGCTCGATTACGTCAAACCTTACGCCGACGAAACCTTTTCCGACGCCTACGGCAATTGCGTCGCCGTGCTGAACAAGGGCGGATCCCCGCGCATCATGCTCGCCGCCCACGCCGACGAAATTGCCATGGCCGTCAATTACATTGATGATGACGGCTTCATTTATGTCCTGAAAGTCGGGGGCGTGGACGCCGCCATCACCAAGGCCCAGCGCGTGGTCATCCACTCGCGCAACGGGACCGTCAACGGCGTCGTCGGCAACGTCGCGCCGCACCTGACCCACGACGCCAAGGATCCCAAACCGCCCAAGATGCACGACCTCTTCATTGACATCGGCGTGGCCAGCCGCAAAGAGGCGGAAACCCTCGTGCGGGTCGGCGATCCCATTACCATCACCGCCCAATTTGAACTGCTGCGCAATGACCTCGCCGTCGCCCGCGCCTTTGACAACCGCATCGGCACTTTTTCCGTGGCCGAGGCCCTGCGCCTGTTAAAAACCACGCCCGGCGACTTGCACGCCGAAGTCTGCGCCGTCTCCAACGTGCAGGAGGAAGTCGGGCTGCTCGGCTCCCGCCAAATCGCCTACTCGCTGCACCCCGACGTCGCCCTGGTCGTGGACGTCACCCACGCCACCGACTATCCCACCGTCAGCAAACAACAATTCGGGGATACTAAAATGGGCGGCGGCCCCGCCATCACCCACGGCGGCTGCAACCACCCCGAAGTCGTCGCCCGCCTCGAAACCGTGGCCGCCGCCGCAAAGATCACCCTGCAACACGAGGCCATGTCCGCCAC
Organism: uncultured Bifidobacteriaceae bacterium; assembly: GCA_964618545.1. GTDB lineage: Bacteria > Verrucomicrobiota > Verrucomicrobiia > Limisphaerales > UBA11358 > UBA11358. The sequence continues at coordinate 4,630 of CAZUBG010000200.1, forward strand.
CACCGGCACCGATACCGACGCGATTTTCTGGACGCGCGGCGGCATTGCCAGCGCCCTCATCAGCCTCCCCAACCGCTACATGCACTCCCCCGTGGAAGTCATCAGCCTGAAGGATCTGACCCAGATCCCCGAACTCCTCGCCGCCTTCTGCCGCTCCGTCCAGCCCGGCGAACAGTTTAAGGTCAAAATCTGAAATTACGACCTGGTTTGTAAGGGATCGGTTGACTCAGATTGGCGAAAGAACCGCCGGAATCAAAGGTTTGACCCACCTTGACCTGGTTTGACCCGGATCGGAGTCGGAACGAAGGTCTGTCAAGAGATATTCTCAATTTTGAGCATTTTCCGATTCGCAGAAACGAGAGCGGGGGGCCTCCCGAAGTTGTCGATGGTTATCGAGCCGAAGGCCAAAAGCAAAAACCCCGTGGGAGACGATGTCCGGAGACTCGATTATTCCGGGCGTTGGTTGGACCCGGAGGGGACAAGACCAAAGCGGAAACGGAAAACCAAGGAAATTTGAACGAAAAGTGCCGGTAAAAAATGGCATTTGCAAATGGTTGAACCCAGTGTAAAATGGCAAAGATGAGCACTCGATTGACGATTGATGGTGCCGGGCGGGTGGTTCTGCCCAAACCAGTACGCGATAAGCTGGATTTGGGGCCGGGCGACTGCTTGGAATTGGAGAACACGGGTGAAACGATCACCCTGCGACCCCTTCGCACGGTGGCCCCCTTGAACAAAGAACAGGGTGTCTGGGTGTTGCGCACGGGTCAGCCGCTGGCCGCTTCCGTGACGGATGCCATTTTGACTGAAGTGAGGGAAGGCCGTGACCGTCACAACCTTGATCCGCAAAAATGAAAGCCTTCCTGGATACGTCCGTTCTGGTGCCGGTTTTCTATGGCGATCATGTGCAACATGCGGCCAGCCTGGCGGTGTTCACGCGCTTTGGTAAAAATGAAGTCTGTTGTGGCGCGCACAGCCTGGTGGAGGTTTATTCCGCCATGACCCGGATGCCGGGAAAATACCGGATCAGCGGCGAACAGGGCATGCTCTTCATCGGCGACCTCCGGGAGCGGTTGACGATTGTGGGGCTGACGCCGGACGAATATTTTACGATGTTGCAAACGAATGCCGGCCTCGGGGTGGTCGGCGGTGCGATTTATGACGCCCTTCTGGCGGCTTGCGCCCTCAAATCCTGCGCTGAAAAACTCTTCACTTGGAACCTGCGCCATTACGGCCAATTCGGGCCGCAGGTGGCGTCGCGGTTGCAAACGCCGTAAGCCAGCCTCATGAGTAAACCGGCGGCCGGGGCATCCCAGCGCCGCAGGCGCGATATTTGCAGCGTCACCATCCCAAAATCAGGCCAAACTGCCGCCGGAACACCTCCGTAAAGGGGTCAGTTAATGGTAATGACATATTTAATTGACGTTGACCTCCCGTTTTGGCAGACTGACGGTCACTGCCGCGCCGCCCTGATATTGTCTTTCGCCTTCCACCCGCCCCCGCCGGGCGAGCCTTTTTTACCGGCAGCGGAGCAAAGCATCTCCCTGCATATCAACGACTTGTAAACCGGGGCGGTCCGGGCGGCGCTTTTGAGTTGATTTTGAGCCATAAAAGGCGGCAAATGACAGCCTCTGAATTCAAAAGCTGTCATGTCAACCGTGTCACACAGCCTGACGCCGGGAAACCCGGGCGCGTTCGCGCCCCGCCGGAGCGCCGGGACGCTTCCTCCCCAATTGGCCCGCCCCTCCCCCAACCCGGAGGGTTGCCAGAAAGTAGCCGGGGGTCGAGCGCCAGCGACACCCCCGGATCTGGCCCTCAAACCAAACGCACCCCGGCGGGGTGCCAGATCCTTGCCCAGGCAGGCAACCTTCAAAATCAGGCCAAACTTCCGCCGGAACACCTCCGTGCCCTGCCGCCCCAAAGCCCGCAGTGCTGGAATATTTGTCGCGCTTCATCTTGGCCCCAGCCCCGTGAGGGGCGACATATTTGTAGCCTCCCCATCCCAAAACCAATCCCAGCTCCGTCAGAGCGGCATCGCCCCGCCTCCCCGTCTCCGCACCAGACGTTTCCCAACCTCCCGTTCGCGTAGCGTCGCAGTTGGTGAAGCGCCGCAGAATAACCTCCATCCGGTAGGGCGGTTGCTGCCACGCCGCCCTGATATTGTCTTTCGCCTTCCACCCGCCCCCGCCGGAGCGCGGGGGGCGCATCCGCTGCGGATGCGCCGGCAGCAGGAGGGCCAGAGCTATGCCTGGACGACGATGCCCCTGGCCTGGATCGCCGAACGGCTGGCGATGGGCAGTCGCGGTTACTTGACGTGGCTGCTGTACCGGCAGGGGAACCCCCCCTGAAATATGACAATACCATTAACTGACCCATTTACGCCTTTTCGATGTTCGCTTTTGTTTTCATCCCATCCGTGTCCATCCGTGAAATCCGCGGTAAAAAATTCCCCGCCTTATTTCGCTTATTTCCCGGTTAAAAAGTCGCCGCATTTTCCCACGCTTCCCAACTTCTGCCCTCATTGCTGGGCGGCAAAATAATCACTCAACTCGGGCGATTGCGTGACACCTTGCCTTCTGACGGCGATCCATGATGAGGCGGGGTTGGTTTTCCCCCCGGGCAAGGTTGGGTTCCCGTTTGATCTGATGACCCGGCATTCATGGCCAGCCCATTAACCGCCCTGGCCCGGGCCAAAGCAACCGTAAAATTACGTTGCGCTCAAGCCCCGTTTGCCACGGCCGAAATTCGTGCCCTTCGCACCTTGTAAGAAACTGGCTGTCCGAACTGTTATTGCGATCCCGCTTGCGAAGCAGCACCGGAAGTCGCGAAGCGTCCTGTAGTGCCGCAGCCCTCAGCCGCTTTTGCGTGTCCGCATCCGCCCACCCCGGCCATTCCCGGTCACCTTGCCGGCTTTGGATCTTGAAATTTGAAGTTTCCTTCAATTTTGCTGATTGGAATTTGAATTTTTCGCCGGAACACAAGCTGGTCCCACCTCCGAACCACCCCGCGCACCGTCCCCACCAGTTTCTTCCTCAATCAGCACCCACCGGGCGTCCCCGCTCCGTGGTAAAAACCCCTCCTTTGTGTTCTCCGCCCTCCGTGGTTCATTTCCCGTTACCTGGTAACGAAAAATGAACCCAATTGCGCATTTCCCTTGACACCACTCAACCCCTTCCCACCCAACGACTTGCGCATGGTGTCAAGCCGAATCCCCATCCCATCACGTTACTAGGTAACGAAACTGTCCGGTTTAAAAAATTTCCCCCGCTCCACCTGGATTTTGCCTCCTTCACCAACCCGCACGAACGTGCGACCTTGTTGTCGCCGGGAGGCGCGGGTGCTGGTGTTGGGTCCCGTCGGACCAAAAACAAAAGGACGGTAAAACACGGAAAAACTCCATTAGGATCAATTAGAAAAAGCCGGCGCCACCCCCTCCCGTCACCGCCTTGGTCCCGTGGTTTCATTCGCCCGCTCGCGCACCAGGGCAATATGACCGCGCAACCCATAGAATTGATCCGCCAGAAACGCGGGCACCTTCATCTTGTGGACCTCCTTTTCAATCTCGTCCAGCCGCTGGAGCAGTTGCCTTCGTCTGGCGGCATCCGGTTCCCGGTTCAACTCCTTTTCCAAAAGGAGCAGCGCCCGGTACCAGCGGTAAATCCGGGTCTGATTCCGCCAGCGATACAGATGCGGCAGGCTGCGCAAAATGGGAATCAAAATCACAATCACTGGCACAAACACCACCAGAATCCGGCTGGTCAGGCTGGCCAGCCAGAACGGCAGGTAGCGATAGAAAAACTTGGCGCCGGATTTGTAAAAGCGGGCGGCATCGTCACTGAACGGAATTTCATCATCCATCCGGGCGGGAAACTCGCCCTTGTGCTGGAACAGGGTCGCCCGGCCATGGGCCTCCTGTGCCGCCTGAAGCACCAGATCACACAGCGCGGGATGCAGCTCTTTCCGGGCCACCAACTCGACCGTGGGACCAATCAGATAAACATCCTGCGCCGGAATGTTTTTGCCAAAATCAATGCCCCCCTGCGGCAGCTTCAACACGCTCAGGAAACTGAACCGGCGGGTGTAAGCCTCGGCCTGCGGGAAATTCATCAGGCGAATGCCCGGGGCCAGCAGCAATTGCCTCATGATCACCGGGCCGGCGTCTTCGCCCATCAAAAACACCGCGTCCACCGTCCCAGCCTCCAGCGCCTGGGCGGCCACCGACGGCTCCCAATCCAACAGCGAGGTCGTCCCGCCGGGATGGATGCCATTGGCGGCCAGCAGGCTCAGCACCAGGGTCCGGGTGCCACTGCCGGACGGCCCGATGACCAACCGCCGGCCGGCCAGGCCCGCCAGCGTTTCCACGTCCGCCCCCCGATAAAAGACCAGCAGCGGCTGGTACGAAACGCTCCCCAGCGAAACCAGCCGGTCAATGTCTTCGTTCGTGATCCCTCCCTGGACGAAGCCCACGTCCACCCCGCCCTTCGGATTCTCCAACCGTTGAAGATTATCCAGTGAACCCTGCGACGGAAGAACGTTTAATTTCACGCCCTCACGTTTCAACGTGATGGCATATTTGCAGGCGTTTGTATAAAAGACACTGCCTACCGGTCCACTGGTGATCGTAATGGTCCTGGGCGGGGCGGTATGAATGAAAAAGAAGCCCGCCCCGGCCAGCAGGAAACCGACTGAAACCAGCAACCCCAGGGTAACCCCACGACTGATGCCGAAGCTTTCGGTGACCAGGGTCACCAAGCCCGGGCGGGGGAGGGACGGCATTTCCCCAACGGGTTCCTCACGCGGTTGTTTGCCTTCGTTCATCAGGCCGCAAGGTAATCAGCCGGACAAACCGCGACAAGTTGAATGTCCCCCTGGAAAACAAAAATAGCCCGTTCTTGCGAACGGGCTTTGAATAATTTTAGCAGGAATCAGGCTTTGGCTTCCGGGGCCTTGGTCTCCGGCGCACCGGCTTCAATGGCCTTGGTCTCCGGGGCGGCGGCTTCCGGCGTCTTGGTGACGGTGGCCGCAACTTCCGTAACGTCGCCGGCTTTGGCGGGTGCGGGAGCCTCGATGATGATGTCCACCCATTCGAGAATGGCGCGCTGGGAGGCGTCGCCGTTGCGTTGATTCATCCGGATGATGCGGGTGTAACCGCCCTTGCGCTCTTTAAAGGCCGGGGCAATTTCCGTAAACAGGATTTTTGCGGCTTCTTCCTGGTGCAGGCGGGCCACCGCCAGGCGGCGGTCATGAAGGGTGCCGCTCTTGCCGAGGGTCACCATCTTTTCCGCCACGGACCGGGCCGCCTTGGCCTTGGCCACGGTGGTGGTGATGCGCCGGTGCTTGATCAGGCTGCAAACCATGTTGGCCAGCATCGCATTGCGATGTTCCGATGTGCGGCC
>CAZUBG010000201.1:0-6214 GCA_964618545.1 uncultured Bifidobacteriaceae bacterium
ATGTGGATGTGGCGACGGAGAGCACCGCCTATGCCCAGCAAAACATCCTCGTGCAAACCGGCACGGCGATGTTGGCCCAGGCCAACGCCCAGCCCCAAATCGCCCTGAAGCTCCTCAGCTAATCAGTTCCGTGGGTTGGATCCGTGAGAACTCCCGGACGGCGCAAGTGCGCCGTCCGGACTTTTTTTCTGGCAGCATTTTGCACGCTTTTGCGGGTTCCCCACTCCGAAGCCTTCCCGGCGGGCGCGGCCTCCCAATCTCCGCTGCGTTTCTGTTTGACCACCTTTCCCCCATCCGGGCAAGCTGATCGGGATGTCTCCGGTCACTCCATCTCCCCATGTCTGGTCCCTGGCTCCGTTCCTTCTCCTCTTGGCGGCCATGGCGCTCGCCCCGGTTTTGGCCCGCACCTGGTGGTCCCGGCATTATGCCACAGTCGCCCTGGGCCTTGGGGCCGTGGTCGGCGGCTACTACCTGTTAATCCTCCACGCCACCGCCAGAACCGGCGGCACGCTTCACGAATACCTCAGCTTTGTCACCTTGCTCGGAGCCCTGTTCGTGGTGGCCGGTGGCATCCACCTCCGTGTCCCAGGCCCGTCCCGCCCTGGTTTCAACGTCGCCTTCCTGCTGTTCGGCGCCCTGCTGGCCAACCTGCTGGGCACGACCGGGGCGGCCATGTTCCTGATTCGCCCGTGGATTCGGCTGAATCAAGCCCGGATTAAGCCTTACCACCTCGTTTTCTTCATTTTCATCGTCGCCAACGTCGGGGGCTGCCTCACCCCCATCGGCGATCCACCGCTGTTTCTCGGATATCTGCAGGGCATTCCGTTTTGGTGGGTGGCCCAAAATTGCTGGCCCATGTGGGCCATGGCCGTGGGACTCCTCCTGGCCGTCTTTTTTGTTCTGGACCAAAGAAATCACGCCCGGATGCCTTCGGACCCAAGGGCCGCCGGCCATTTTGGAGTGCGGCGACAGGTCGCCGCTTTTAAACCAGACGACACGTCGTCGAGTTCAAAAGCGCCGGCCGGCCCGGTATCAGCCGCCACTTTGGGAGGCACGGCAGCCCAATCCCCCAACCACTGGCGGCTGGAAGGCCGTTTCAATTTCTTTTTCCTGGCGGTCATCGTCGGGGCGGTTTTTCTGGATCACCCCGCCTTCCTGCGCGAAGGCTTGATGGCGGCGGCGGCGCTCGGCTCCTATTTTACCACAAAAACATCCGTTCATGAGGCCAATGGTTTTAATTTTCATCCGTTGCAGGAGGTGGTCATTCTGTTTGCGGGCATTTTTGCCACCATGATGCCCGCTTTGGATTGGTTGACCTGCCAAACCGCGAATCTGCCCCCTCCCTCGCCGGGACAGCTTTACTGGGGTGCCGGTTTGCTGTCCAGTGTGCTCGACAATGCCCCAACCTATCTGGCTTTTTTTCGCGCGTTTGTGGGGGGGAATGGGTCTGATGCATCCGCTCTGTTATTGCACCATGCCGCCGGGGTGGCCGCCATTAGTGTGGGCTCGGTTTTCTTTGGCGCGGCCACCTACCTGGGCAACGGCCCCAATTTCATGGTCAAGGCGCTCGCGGACGAACAAAAAATCCCGATGCCCTCCTTCTTCGCGTTTGTGTTTAAATACGCTCTGCCGTGGCTCTTACCCGTTTTGGCGGGCGTTTGGCTCGCCTTTTTCCGCGCTTAATGAGTCGCGGAAACGTAAAATTTGCTTTGCCCCGGCCCTCCATTGTATGAAATAATCCCGTTTTGGAACATACCGTGCGCACACTTTACAACGTCATCTTTTTGATCGGTTTTATCCTGGCCTCCCCCTACTACTTCTTTCGCTTGCAGCGGCGGGGCAACTGGCGGCAGGGATTTGCCCAGCGCTTTGCCAAATATCCCCCCGAACTGAAGCAATCCATCACCAACAGCCATGTGATCTGGATTCACGCCGTCAGCGTCGGCGAGGTCGGGCTCTGCACCCAGCTCATTTCCGCCCTCGAACCGCTGCTGCCCAATGTGAAAATCGTGGTTTCCACCACCACCACCACCGGCATGGCCGAACTTCGCCGTCGCCTCCCCACCCACGTCAGCAAAATTTACTATCCCATTGACCGCCGCAAATACGTCAACCGCGCCCTCGCCACGATTAATCCCGAGGCCGTCATTCTCGTCGAGGCCGAAATCTGGCCCAACTTCATCTGGCGCGTCCAGCGCCTCGGCATCCCCCTCTTTTTGGTCAACGCCCGCATTTCCGACCGCTCCTTTCCCCGTTACCGCCGGTTTGCGTTCTTGTTCCGCGACCTGTTCGCCACCTTCGGTTGCGTCGGCTGCCAAAATGAGGAGGACGCCCGGCGCTTGCTCGCCGTCGGCTGCCGTCCCGAGGCCGTCAAGGTCATGGGCAACCTGAAATTTGACGCCGCAAAACTGGACGAACGCCGCACCCTCGACGTCCCGGCCATGCTCCTGCAGTTGGGCGTGGCGCCCGAATCCCTCATCCTGGTCGCCGGCAGCACCCATGCCGGTGAGGAAATGGTGCTCGCCAACCTCGCCCGCCGCCTGCGGTCCCGGTTTCTGAATTTGTTCCTGATCCTCGTTCCCCGCCATGCGGAACGCTGCCGCGAGGTCGGCCGCCAATTGCGCGCCCAGGGCGTCAAATTCATTTATCGCAATGAAATCACCCCCGACACCCGCCATCAACCCGGCGAGCTGGATTGTCTCCTCGTGAACACCACCGGCGAGCTCAAGTTCTTCTACGAACAGGCCACCGTCGTCTTCGTGGGCAAAAGCCTCCTGGCCTCCGGCGGCCAGAACCCCATCGAACCCGGCCTCCTCGGCAAGGCCATGGTCTTTGGGCCCAACATGCAGAATTTTGCCGATATCACCCGTAATTTCGTGAAGCAAAACGGGGCCATCCAGGTCCGCGATGCCGCCGGCCTGGAGCAGGCGATTGCCCGCCTGCTGGCCGATGAAACCCTGCGTGCCGAAACCGGCCGCCAGGCCTGCCGCGTCGTGCGCGAAAACCAGGGCGCCATCCTCCGCACCGTGGATATGATCGTCAAAGAGCTCAGACCCAGGGGAGTCTACATCGCACCCCAAAAGCAATATTTATGACTTTCGCCGCTTGACGAATCCGGGGCGACTCAACATATTCCCTTTTTGAAAGGATTGTGACCCTCAAGAGACAGACGTGAGTTATGCCAAATTCCAAGGCGCGCAAGGCCCGGCCCGGTTCCGCCCCTCACCACGGGGTTGATCACGTTGCCGCGTCCGCAGTGAACCCACCGGGTGTTACCGCCTACTCGGGTGAGGTGGCCGAAAAAATCAAGGAACTCGTCCGCATCGCCCAGGATCAGGGGCATCTGACGTATGGGGACATCCATGAAATCTTCCCCGAGGATTCCGTCACCCCCGAATTGCTGGATGAGGTCTATGCCAAGTTGCAGGTCCTCGAAATTGAGATCGTTGACCCGGCCGAGGTGGACCGCGTGAAGGCCCCGGAGGATGAGGAGGACGAACCCAACCAGTTTGACGTTTTGGATGACCCGGTGCGCATGTACCTCAAGCAGATGGGCCTCGTCGCCCTGCTCACCCGGGAACAAGAAGTGGCCATTTCCAAACGCATCGAGGAGGCCGATGACGAAGTCCGGCGCATCGTTTACTCCCTCGGTTTTACCGGCAAGGAACACATTGCCCTCGCCGAAAAGCTCCTCGACAATCCCCCCCGCGAACGTTTTGACCGCGTGGTGCTGGAAAAAAAAATCAACAGCCGCGACGCCCACCTCCGCGACTTGCGCCGCCTCATCACCAGGGTTCGGGAACTGGACCGGCAGGTGGACGCCCAATACCTCGTCTGGCGCGATGCCCGCACCAATCGCGACCAGGCCCGCGCTGAATTAAAAAAACTCGACCAGAAACTGCAGGACACCTTTCCCAAATTCTATTTCAAGCACAAGGTGGTTGAGGAAATGGCGCTGGTCGCCGAAAACATCCACGACAAGTTCCAATACAGTCTGCGCGCGCGCGCCGATGCCGAGCGCCAGCGTGAATCCGGCCCCCAAAAACACCTGGTCGAGGCCGAACTCCTGAAAATCCAGGCCCTTGCGGAATTTGTCCGCCTGCCGCAGGAGGAGTTTCTGGCGGCCTTCAAACTCCTCATCACCGCCTCCACCCGCGCCATTCAGGCCAAAACCGAAATGGTCGAGGCCAACCTCCGCCTCGTCATTTCCATCGCCAAAAAATACACCAACCGCGGCCTCTCCTTTCTCGATTTGATCCAGGAGGGCAACATGGGCCTGATGAAGGCCGTGGAAAAATTCGAATACCGCCGCGGCTATAAATTCTCCACCTATGCCACCTGGTGGATCCGCCAGGCCATCACCCGCAGCATTGCCGACCAGGCCCGCACCATTCGCATCCCGGTGCACATGATTGACATCATCAACAAGATGCTGCGGATGCAGAAACTGCTCTCGCAGGACTTTGGCCGCGAGCCCACCCCCGAGGAACTGGCCGACGAACTCCACCTGCCCGTCCACCGCGTGCGCGGCCTCATGAAAATGGCCCAGCAGCCCATCTCCCTGCAATCCCCCGTCGGCGACGGCGACGAGGCCAACTTCGGCGATTTCATCGAGGACAAGGCCGCCGACAACCCCCTGGACATCACCAGTTTCAGCCTGCTCAAGGACAAGCTCAGCTCCGTGCTGTGCAGCCTCAGCGAGCGCGAGCGCAAGGTGCTCGAACTGCGCTTCGGGCTGGGCGATGGCAACGTTCGCACCCTGGAGGAGGTCGGCCAGCAATTCCGCGTCACCCGCGAGCGCATCCGGCAAATCGAGGCCAAGGCCCTGCGCAAAATGCGGCATCCCACGCGCCTGCGGCAGTTGAACGGGTTTTTGGAAATCGCCGAACTGGCCATCCGCCGCAGTGCGGCTGAATAGGGGATCCCGTACTGCAGGCCCGGTGCCCGCACCGGGCGTTCTTCAACCGCCTCCCCACGTCGGCGCGTCAGTCCCACACGTGTTTTTCGTCAAAGGCCACCTGATACCACTTCAACAGGCGCCGGAATTCCTCCTGATAAGTCATCTTCTGGTGATGCACCACCTGGTTCCGCAGATAATTCGCCACCGTCTCCGCCTCCAAATGGCTGATGGAAAAGGCCCCGTAATTCGTCTGCCAATGGAAATGCGCCAGGGCGGCGTCCCGGGCCCGGAGCCATTTGGCGGAGCGGTCCTTCACCGTTTCCGTCACTTCGGCGACGGGGTGCGCGGGGGACAGCCCGAAGAATAAATGCACATGGTCCTCCACCCCGCCAACCTGCAGGGGCGGGCAATGGAGTTGCGTCAGGGTCTCCGCCAGATGGGGATGCAAATCCGCCTGCAGCGCCGGCGTGAGGACTCGTTCACGATTCCGGGTGCTGAACACCAGATGAATCAGAATACAGGAGGAAGAGTGCGGCATGAGCGGGGCTGGTTACGGTCTCACGGCCTTTCCGGTCGCAGGAATGGCCCGGCCGGCCGCCCCGGCCCGCAGGGCGGGAGCGGAAGTCACGCACCGTGGAGCGTCAGCGCCAGCCGCAGGCCCCACGGAGCTTTCCGTCAGGATGCGGCCGTGCAAAACCTCATCATCAGGCTTCGAGATCACCGAATCATCATAAACACCGGCCCCCCGTTGGCAAGCGATTCGTATTTCTTTCCCGCCCTTTGGGGTGCCTCCCGAAAGTGAGGACGGTATTGGGCCGCAGGACGTTTGGGTGGACGTTTTGGAGAGCGGCGACAAGTCGCCGTTGTGGGACGAGACGAGACGTCGTCGAGTTCAAGAACACAATTCCGCCGGAGCGCCGGCTTGCAGCCGGCTTTGGCCGTGCGGCTGCAGTGTGTGAACTCAACCTACCACCTTATCCCTCATAATTCATCCTTTTTGAAGCCCGTAGGGCTGACATATTTGTAGCCTCCCCCTCCCAAAACTACACCCAAGCTCCAGCGGAGCGGCATCGCCTTTCCCCCCCGCGCGGCCAACGCCGGGTCAGGGGACCCGGCCTACAATGGGATGGGCGTCCGCGCTGTAGGCCCGGTGCCCTCACCGGGCGTCCCCACCCGCGCGGCCAACGCCGGGTCAGGGGACCCGGCCTACAGTGGGGTGGGCGTCCGCGCTGTCGGCCCGGTGCCCTCACCGGGCGTTTCCACCCGCGCGGCCAACGCCGGGTCAGGGGACCCGGCCTACAGTGGGGTGGGCGT
>CAZUBG010000201.1:6314-10024 GCA_964618545.1 uncultured Bifidobacteriaceae bacterium
TGGGATGGGCGTCCGCGCTGTCGGCCCGGTGCCCTCACCGGGCGTTTCCCCCCGCCCGCCCAACGCCGGGTCAGGGGACCCGGCCTACAGTGGGGTGGGCGTCCGCATCCCGCCCCGGGTTTTAGGGTCGTTAAATTTTTTTTGGGGCGCAAATCTCGTTACCTAGTAACGCGATGGTGCGCCCGCCCTGACACCCGGAATCACCAACCCCTTGATTTTATGGACGATTAATCATGTTTTTGTCAAGGAATATTATTTTTTGCAAATGCGCATTTCACGTTACCAGGTAACGAGCTTTTCTTTAAGAGGGTGGCAGGCCGGGGGTGGATTATGAAGATGATTCGTAATGACCAGGCCGCCCGCCCCGCCGGGTCAGTCCCGGAGCGCGGCTCGGCGAGCCGCAGCGCGTTGAATCCAGAACCAAGCCCGGACACCTTGCACTGCCAAAACCACCGGATGGGCGACAGCGGAGTGCATTGATCCCATGAAGCGGGGTGTCTTCGCAAAGTGGGACAGGCTGGAAGCCTGTCACCGGGGACTGACAGGCTGGAAGCCTGTCCCACTCTCGGCAGCCCTGACCGGGCAGTTTCAGCCGCCCATGACCCCGATTCTCTTTTCCGGGGCCAATACGGAAAAACACGCTAAAACTCGCAAAGGATCGGTTGATTTTTTTAAAAATCAGGGTTCCGTCCGCCCCGCCGGCAAAACGGCGGCCCCGGTGCGGTGCTTGACGCCGCCGCCTTTCACTGCGAATCTGGTTTGCTTGGCGGAAGAGACCTCACAGTCGGCCGCCGTCGAATGGGTGGCTGACATTGCAATGACTCCCGCCGCACAATCCCTGGTGCGGCGTTGGGAGCCGGGCGGAGTGTTGTCCTGTCCCGGCATCTGCTCGTCCGCGCAGCCGTTCTTTGCCGCGCTGCTCACCCGCCTGTTCCCGCAGCACGACCTGCTGGTGGTCACCCCGGACGTCAAATCCCAGGAGCTGTTTCAACAGGATCTGGAAACCTGGCTGGGGCGTGCGCCGCTGTATTTTCCCCCTTGGGAAAGTCTCCCGCACGAAGGCAAGCTGCCGCATGCCGACGTCATCAGCGACCGCCTGCAAACGCTGATGGCCTTGTCCGCCGGCGGGGCGGGGGCCGCGCCCCGGGGACGGCTGATCGTTTCCTCGGTGACGGCCATGATGCAAAAGACGTTTGCGCCGGAGGCCATTCAAAAGCGCACGCGCCAGCTCACCCGCGGCGACACGCTGGACCCGCTGGATTTGATCGAGGCCCTGGAAGCCCAGGGTTACGAACCCGAGGCGCAGGTGACGCAGAAGGGCGAGATCGCCCTGCGCGGGGGCATCTTGGATGTCTTTCCGCCGACGAGCGCCTGGCCGGTGCGCCTGGAGTTTTTTGGCAACGAACTGGAATCGCTGCGGGAGTTTGATCCGGTCACCCAGATTTCGCGGCAGGAGATCCCGGCGGTCGGCCTGCCTCCGGCGGGCGAGTTGGGGATGCTCCGGACGCTGAAGCCGGGCGAGGGCTCGCCCGCGAGCCTGCTGGATCATCTCCCGGCCAACACGCTGCTGGTGCTGTGCGAACCGGAGGCCATGGCCCTGCGGGCGGAAGATTACCGCAGTCTGGTTCCCGCCGGCGATCCGCTGTTCCTGGCGTGGCCGGATTTCCGGGAACGAGCCCGGGCCCGGGGCCTGACGCAACTCGAAGTGACGGAGGCCGGGGCGGGGGAGGCGGGGGGCGGGGCGTTTGGGTCTGGCGTCCGGGGTCTGGCGTCTGGGGACGCAGCGGGTGGGGAATCCGAAGGGGCAAATAATGGGCGGAGCAGCAGTTCCGCCCGACCGGGGGAGATGCGTCGGCCCGCACCCCTCACGTTCACCAATCTGGATGCCTACCGGCCGCTGAGTGAGCGGGCCCCGGAGCCGCAGGTGGCCGAGGCGCACCGGCGGGAATTCTTCGGCCAGGTGCATCGCTGGCGGCGGCAGCAATACACGGTCAAAATCTTCTGCAACAACGACGGGGAGCGGCAGCGTTTTCTGGAAATCTGGGCGGGGCTGAAATTTGACCCGGTTGGACTGCCGGAGGTGCAACTGGGGGCGGTGGCCCGGGGTTTTTTTTGCGAGGCCGCGCGTTTGGTGGTCGTGACGGATGCGGAGATTTTTGGGCGTTATAAAATCCAGCGGCCCCGCCGGCTCAAAACCGCCCACGCGCAGGCCACGCGTTCGGCGCTGGACATTGATTTTGCCGATTTGGAGGAGGGCGATTTGGTGGTCCACTTGCAGCATGGCATCGGGCGGTATCTGGGGTTGAAGACCATGCCCACCGGCCAGAGCCGGCATCCGAGCGCCCCGACCACGCCGGGGCCGAATGGCGGCGAAGGCACGGAATGCCTGGTGATCGAATACGCGCCGAACGGGCCGGCGGATGAAGCGCCCCGGCTGTATGTGCCGGTGACGGAGGCGTATCTGGTGGGGAAATACGTGGGCGTGGGGAAGTCGCGTCCGCCGCTCAACACGCTGGGGGGGATGCGCTGGGCCAAGGCGAAGGAGCAAACCGAGCAGGCGGTGCGGGATGTGGCGGCGGAGATGCTGCGCATCCAGGCGGTGCGCGAGACGCAGCCCGGCTTTGCCTGCCCGCCGGATGTCCCCTGGCAGCGGGAATTTGAGAGCGCCTTCATTTACGAGGAAACCGACGATCAAATGCGGGCGATCCTCGAGGCGAAGGCGGACATGGAACGCGCGAAGCCGATGGACCGGCTGATTTGCGGTGACGTGGGATTTGGCAAGACGGAGGTGGCCATCCGCGCCGCGTTCAAAGCGGTGATGAGCGGCAAACAGACGGCCATCCTGGTGCCGACCACGGTGCTGGCGCAACAGCATTACAATAACTTCCGCGAACGCATGGCGGATTATCCCATCCGCGTGGAGCTGCTTTCGCGCTACCGGACCAAACGCGAGCAGGAGGAGGTGGTGAAGGCGCTGGCGGCGGGGGCGGTGGACATTGTCATCGGCACGCACCGGCTGGTGCAAAGCGACATTGTGTTCAAGGATCTTGGCCTGGTGGTGATTGACGAGGAGCAGCGTTTCGGGGTGCATCACAAAGAAACTTTCAAGCGCCTGCGAACGCTGGTGGATGTGCTGACCCTGAGCGCCACGCCCATCCCCCGGACGCTGTATCTGGCCCTGACGGGCGCGCGGGACATGAGCACGATCCAGACGCCGCCGCACGACCGGCTGCCGGTGGAGACGATTGTCACCCAATATGATGAGCGCGTCATCCGCGACGCGATCCAGCGCGAGTTGAACCGGGGCGGCCAGGTGTTTTTCCTGCACAACCGCGTGAGCAGCATTCTGGAAGTGGCGGACCGCCTGAAAAAACTGGTGCCGGCCGCGCGCCTGGTGGTTGGCCACGGTCAGATGAACGCGGACGATCTGGAGACGGTGATGACGACCTTCGTGGACGGCCAGGCGGACATTCTGCTGTCCACCACGATCATCGAGAGCGGGCTGGATATTCCGAATGCCAACACCATCATCATTGACCGGGCGGACCGGTTTGGCTTGAGCGACCTGTACCAATTGCGCGGCCGCGTGGGGCGCTATAAACACCAGGCGTTTGCCTATCTGCTGCTGCCGCGCCACGCCAGCCTGCTGACCGATGTGCGCAAGCGCATCAGCGCCATGAAACAATATTCCACGCTCGGCAGCGGCTTCA
>CAZUBG010000202.1:0-10008 GCA_964618545.1 uncultured Bifidobacteriaceae bacterium
CCTCCTCCCATAAAAATAACTGTCAGTTAACTGAAACGACCTGAACAGTTACGAAATACGCAAGTCAGCGGCTTGACTTTTAGCGGAGAACGTATCACTCTCAAGTTGTAATATTTAGGTAAAAATTTCAATTGAGGATTGTTTAAGCTGCGTACTCGGGCACTTGACCGGAAAGTTTTTGCCATTGCTAGATTTTCGCAACCAGCCTAGAACGAATACTTAAAGTAATTGGAATGATTCGATGTCAATACCTGTAGTCAGTTTTTTTTGCGGGCCTGGTGGAATGGATCTTGGATTCTGCCAAGAAGGCTTTGCGCCCATTTTGGCCATTGATAACAGCCAAGCGGCGGTGGATACATATAATTGGAATAGTCCCGACATCTCGGTCAAGGAAGACATCAGCAAAATCTCCGCTGCAAGGATCATCGAATTGGTGAAAGCGGCTTCGCCAAAAATCAAGCCTCGCGGTGTAATTGGCGGACCGCCATGTCAAAGTTTTTCCATTGGCAATGTCAGCAAAAAGCAACGTGATCCCCGCGCCAAGTTGGGCCAGGAATATGCACGTTTGCTCAAAGCTCTAAATGATGAATTCTCCCTCGATTTTTTTGCATTTGAAAATGTTTTGGGCCTGAACGCCCCGAAACACAAACGCCGCAAGGGTCTAATTTTTCGCGCCTTGCAGGGTGCTGGCTTCACTTTGTTTGAGCATGAATTAGATGCTTCGATGTTTGGCGTCCCGCAGAAGCGTCGTCGGCTATTCATCGTCGGAATAAATCGGTTAAAGTTTCCTGACCTTAAATTTAATTCTCCCAAAACCTCCTCAAAGATTCCCGTCACAGTTCGGGAAGCTCTTGCTCACTTGCCGAACCCGATATTTTTCAGCAAAGACATTAAGAGTGAAGACATCCCGCATCACCCAAATCATTGGGCGATGAATCCGAGGTCGCGCAAATTTACGACTGGTGAAGGCTTCAATGGCAGGTCATTCAGAAAATTGGCTTGGGACAAGCCAAGCTGGACTGTGGCCTACGGAAACCGCGAAGTCCATGTGCATCCTACCGGGGTAAGGCGATTGAGCGTCTATGAGGCAATGATACTTCAAGGGTTTCCCACAGATTATGAATTGCGGGGAACATTGAGCGAGCAGATCACGCAAATTTCGGATGCAGTTCCGCCGCCACTGGCAGCAGCCGTGGCAAGAGCTATCAGGAATATCCTTTACGCCCAGCCAGCGACCTAAAAACGGCACGAGTGATGGAAACCCCGATCATAATTATAATGGGCGTAACGCTGCTGGGTTTCGTTACTTGGCTCTTCTGGCGGCGAAACACGCCGCGTAAAAGCGCGGAACTTCCTGAATCCCTGCCTTCAACGCGAAGCACTGCGGCGGAGACAAGCAAAACCGCGCCGTCCGAGTTTGCAGCCGAGACAGCACTTTCGGTTTTGCAGGCCAAGCAAACCCCAGCGGCTCAGGAAACACATCACGAACCAGAGCAGGACAAACCGGTGGCGTTGACGGCATCAGCCGCCGCGCAGCCCACGATTGAACCAGATATTTCTTTGGCGGCTGTTGCTGATATGCCTCCCCCGGCGAAGCTCACCGAGGAGAAAGTGCAGACCGCGGACCTCGCGCCATCCGTCGAACGGCAATTGCCGAAAGATGCGGAAATCAATTCCGTCCCGCAAAAGTCTGAAACGACTTTCTTCCATAAGGAGCATGCGGTTTGCGCCGAGCTCTCGGATGTCACCGAACACATCCCTATCGAAAAACCAATCGTCCTGCCCATTACCGAAATTGCCGCCCCAATTCCCGCCCAAGCGAGCGAACTTCACACCCAAGAGCCGACTTCACCGAAAGCTTTGATCATTCCCCCCGATGAACCGCCTTCTGTGCAGCTGACCGTCACACCACCCGAAGTTCCGGCACTGCCGTCTCCCGAACCCGAGCAGGCACCCCAACGCTACCGTCCACCACGGCAGAATTTATCCCGCCCACCTGCATCACGGCCTGCAAAACGTGAAGCTGCCCGTCCTTCCGCTTCCACCTCGGAAGGACCGCTGGAAATCCGCGTCCGCCTCATTTTTGATCGTTTCAATCTTTGTAAAATCACCCTTTTGCCAGAACGCACCCCGGCCTTGGATGACGAGGTAATGGTCAAATTTAACGGAACGTCTGAATGCCTGATGGCACAAGAGGACTGGTATCAAGACCTCCAGTTTGAAAACATAAACGGCCACTTGCGCAAGGGCGTCGAATTGAAAGGCATGCTTAAGGATGGCCGCCGCGTCCGATGGCTGTTAACGGGGCGTGACCTTTATGTCCTGGCACAGCATCAGCGTGCCAGTGGATTTGTTTCCACCAATCGGCTCGTTTTGGGGCGCTCGCATGTTGCGCTTTGCACAGCCGAATTGCTTCCCCAAGTTGAGGCCATCCTGAGCGAGGCCGGATGCGGACAATACACCAGACTGGATCAGTCGTCAGGCGTGCCCGCTGGCTGGATTGGGCTTCGCGGGGTCTCGCCGACGAAGGCAATAGCTTTGGACGCCGGTGTTGATTCGTTTTACGCCATCAAGCCAGCGCCGGATATTGAAATCGAACTTGAAGGCGGCGTATGCCTGCGCAATTCGATTTGGCTGGCTGGCTACCCGCCGAGAATCAAACTGCTTGGCCAATCTATCGAAGGCGTGAAAGTCCTAATTGACGGCGAGGAAGCTCACTCTACGGCGGAAGGCTTTCTCACAGTGGATGGCTATGACCTTTCGGGGCAGCCGCACGTTATTTCCTGCGAGGGGTTGTCTTGCTCCCGTTCATATTCGATTGAAGAACCGCCGGATTCATGGCAGGCGTGGCCCGCTCATGCGTTTGGCGAAGCCAAAGTGTGTGGTCCGCTGGTTGAACTGTTGCCCACAGCAGCCGGCAGGCGGTCCATTACGGTTCCGATGTCAAATCCATTGCTCATCGGTGCCGAGCCAGGCCAGATTTTTCAGTGTTCCCAGCGAATCGTCGCTAGGTGGAAAGGGTTCGTCCCATTTGATGTCGTGTGGGCGCTGCCCGCCCATCCGCTCCATTGCGATAAAAGAAACGCCCGGATTCTTCAATTCGCCGATGCGCCCTTTGTGCCTCCCAAGAGTCATTCAAAAGCAGCGCTTAAATGGTGCAACGTTGTCCTTGATGCCTCACGGAAGGGTCTTCAAATTGACAATAATTCCCCAGAATCAAGGGCACGCTGGCATGAGTATAAAAAGGCGGCTCGAAAAATTTGGAGAGCTGCATGATGACTCCAAACGAACTTCTGTTGTGGCTTTCAGCACGCAAGGAGGGCTCATGGCCTCAGTTCCGGGGAGCCGTGGAAACCCTTGACTTGGCAAGTCAGGCGGAAGAAGCCGAATCGGACATTTCGCTCCCTCTTCACCTGCGAGTCTGTTTTAACCTTCAGCGACTTGGCCATGTTGAGTTTGATGCGAATGGATGCGAGGACGGTTGGCGCGTTGTGCCGCCGACACTGGCTTTATCCCAGCATCGCGATAAAATTACTGGTGTTTTGTGCGGCGCACGAACCCCGAAGTTAATAAGCAACATCGGACAAACATCAGGCGGTCTGTCAACTGAACGCACACCGCAGCCAGATTGCCCCGACATTATTCGATTTCACGCGCCCGAAATACCAGCACTCTCAGAGCTTGCGGCACAGGCGGGCATTTCGTGCCAGATTGACGCCCCGACTGTATTGCTTTCCCATCTTCCGTCCGTTGATTGTTTGACAGCATGGCAGCGCGGCTCTTTGCCCAATGTCGGCAGGGATTGGGATGTTAAACAATTTACCATTGAAAGGAGGGTGACGAGGTGGCGGCCAGTCACGATCCAAGAAGCAAATGCGACCGAAGCACAGGGCCTGTTCCGTTTCACGCGCTTCCAAATTCCTCAGTATTTCTTGCGCGAGGGAAATGAAACAATACGTCTTCCCGGCCAGATTGGAAAATATCACGTTTTATTTCGCAGGCAGCGGCGCGTCTTGAAATACAACCGCAAGGAACGCCGCCTGACTTTGCCAGCAATCTACCGACCGCCGTTGTTGACCGAGCGAGCTTTGATACTATGCTCAGGCTTTCCACCCGCTTTCAGTGTTGTGCGTGACCGACCCACATTGGAATATTGTGACATTCCAGAAGAAGTTGCCGGCATGACGGCTGAAGTTCTTAAACAGGATTTTTTATGAGCAACCCTATTGCCCTTTTCGACAACCTGCGGGAAATGCATTTGCGCTATTTGGATAGCCCGTTCGACTTGCGCTATCCAGCCCTTGTTCAGGAGCGGCGCGCCTTGCTCAATGTTGATGGGCGTATTTTCCGCAACCCTCTGATCGAACCAATTCCTGCCTATGAATCAAGCAACCAAACTTTCCAGGCAATCGCGCAATCCTTCCTCGGAAATTCCTGGAATCAATCTGACATTACCGATCTAGCGAATTTCGTTTCGGTGGAACTGTTTCCATCCACCCGTCTTCCCTACACGCACCAACAGCAGGTGTTCGCAGAATCGGTCGTCAATGGAAATGACGTTATCGTGACGACCGGCACGGGTTCAGGAAAAACGGAATGTTTCCTTTTGCCAATCATCGCGGCGCTCATCCGCGAATCGACGGTCTGGGGCCAGCCAAGTCAACGTGACCCGCGATGGGACTGGTGGAATTATCGCCTGAATCAGACCTCAAATCGGTGGCTACCTCGGATTCCACAACGCAGTCATGAAGATCCCGCATCACGTCCACCAGCCATGCGCGCCATCATTCTTTATCCTCTCAACGCCCTGGTTGAAGACCAGCTTAGCCGAATGCGCGCAACCTTGGACAGCGACAACGCCCGGACATGGCTGCAAAGCAGACGAGGCGGCAATCGCTTTTACTTTGGCCGCTACACGGGTCGCACACCCGTGTCTGGGATTCGCAACTCTTCCAAAACCGGCAAACTCAGGGAGGAGCTTTCCGTTCTGGAGCATGAGGCTCAACGTGTAGCTGGATCGCCGGCGGCGCGGTTCTTTCCGCGCATGAACGGAGGAGAAATGTGGTCGCGCTGGGACATGCAAGATTCACCGCCGGACATTCTCATCACCAACTATTCCATGATGAACATCATGCTGATGCGAAGCATGGAAATGCCCATTTTTGACCTAACGCGCCAGTGGTTGACTTCCGACCCTTCGCATGTGTTTCACCTCGTCGTGGACGAGCTTCATACATACAGGGGCACGCCGGGAACAGAAGTGGCATATCTGATGCGTGTGTTGCTCGACCGTTTGGGCCTATCGCCAGAATCCAATCAACTGCGTATCATCGCATCAAGTGCGTCGCTTACAAATGATGCTTCGGGGCTCGATTACTTGGAGGAGTTTTTTGGCCGCAGCCGCAGCCGATTCCGCATCATTGGCGGCAACACGGTCAGTCCAAATCCAGCGTCTGCCCAAACATTGGGAACTCATGCCGTCGCGTTGCGGGATCTAGGGCAAAATTTGCCAGAATCGCCTGCGTTAATACCGCTGAAAGCAGCCCAAGATTTCCACGCCGCAGTCGGAGCGCCGACAGTCTCAGCCACCGCCACGGCAGAGCAGATTGTTTACGCGAGCTTGCAGCACATTCAAGCGGCGGATGGAATACGGATCGCCTGCATGGTGGGTGCCGGAGCAACATCCATTCAGCCTCGCTTTCCGGCAGACATTGGAAACCAACTTTTTCCAACGCTCCCGACAGTTGAGAGAGAAGCCGCCATGAACGGGTTGCTTGGAGGTCTTTGTGGTGCGCTCAGTCCGCAAGGCAATGCACTGTTGCCCGTGCGGGCACATTTGTTTTTTAGAAACCTTCAAGGATTGTGGGCTTGTTCAGACCCCGGATGCAGCGCAGCCCCGGCCCGAACCTCTCCTTGTCCCGTCGGCCAATTACATTACACGCCAACGCTCACCTGCCAATGCGGATCACGAGTGGTGGAATTGCTCTACTGTGAAGCCTGCGGAGAGGTTTTTTTGGGAGGCTACCGGCGACCCGGATTCAACCCAAACGAATGGTATCTTAGTCCCGATCATCCAGATTTGGAGGCATCGCCGGACATGGCCTCGCTCGACCGCGATTATGCGAGATACGCGATATTCTGGCCTATCCAAAACGGATTGCAGCCGGCTGCTCAAACGTGGCAGCAGGATGGCGTGCAACGGTTATGGCAAGCCGCGAGTTTCTTTACCGCAGAAGGCAGGATCGCACACGGTTGGAATGCCCAAGCACAGCGCGGTTATTTATATCGTGTCCCTCCCATGCACGGGCCAAACGGGGACATTCTTGACCCACGCCCCCAAGGACTTCCAGAAAGTGCCGAGCGAGCATTCCCGGCCCGTTGTCCACGGTGCGATACGAATTGGGCGCGGCGGGACATCGGATCGCCGGTGAGAACGCAGCGCACCGGTTTTCAAAAAATGGCGCAAATCCTTTCGGACGTGCTCCTTCGTGAAGTTGGCTATCAAAATCCAAGCGGGCGCAAATTGGTCGTTTTCTCCGACAGTCGGCAAGATGCAGCCAAACTGTCTTCCGGTATGCGCTTCGCGCATTATCGCGATGCTGTCCGTCAAGCACTGGCCATCGCTTTAGCCAATCAAGGTGTGGGCGCCCTTGCATTCATTGCACAAGTTAGTGGACAGACGCTTAGTCCCCAGCAGCAAGCGTCCGCGAACGCATTCGCGGCAGCTTATCCATCTGAGGCAGCAACGTTGTCAATGGCGAGTCAACCCACGACCGCTAATCTACCTTCTCCTGCTTTTCCGTCACTGACTTGCCAAGCGGCAGCCCAGCGCATCCAGCTAAGAGCGGCGCAAGGGCCTTACGCCATTTCTCAACTCGCCGTGGACGTATCCTCGCAGTTGTTGAGGCAGGGCATGAATCCGGGAGGCTATTCACAGGATGCACTTTGGAGCGATCCTCTAAATCGGGTGGGCCATTGGCGCGACCTTTACAATTGGCCGAGCGGCGCAACGCCGAGCGAAAAAACCAACAGCCAACTCACCGCCGACCAGCAAAATCATCTTCGGCGCATCCGCGACGAGTCGCTTGCCGAGTTGATGGATGTTGTTTTTGCTTCGGGTCGGCGAAGTTTAGAGTCTTTGTGCATCGCCTTTGCCACCACCGACCGTCTCAGCTTTCCTGCGCCCGCAAATGTTCAGGAGGCCGCAGACGGCGTCATTCGTCTCCTCGGTTCGCGCAAGAAACTATCGTCCCACGATGCCTCCCCGCCACAGAATACACCAGCGTATGTGAGGGACTACCTACGCGAAGTAGCAACCCGTCAGGGGATAAGCGCAGCAACGCTCGAAACGGACGTCATAAACTATTTAGCCAACTCCGGGTCTCTTGTTCAGTCCGTGTTACAGGCCCAGGCGTTGTGTCTTGTCAGGCCGGGCACGCAGTTCTATGAATGCCCGCAATGTCGGCGGGTTCATTTGCATCCTGCGGGCGGTGTATGCACCGATTGTCTCACACCACTGAGCCAGCCTCAAGCACTCACAGCAACGCAACTGATTTCTGATTATTACAGCTTTCTTGCCACGCAAACGGGTGAATTGTTTCGGCTCAATTGTGAGGAGCTTACAGGCCAGACAAACAAAGCCGACGGGCGCAAACGGCAACGGCTTTTTCAAGACATCGTATTGCCCAATACGGAGAACGCACGAACAGACCCTATTGATCTGCTGAGTGTCACCACCACAATGGAAGCCGGCGTTGACATCGGAGGCTTGCTGGCCGTGATGATGGCAAACATGCCGCCGATGCGATTCAACTACCAGCAACGAGTTGGCCGGGCCGGGCGGCGCGGTGCCGGTCTTTCCGTTGCATTGACCCTGTGCCGGGGACGCAGTCACGACGACTACTATTTTCAGCGGCCACAGCGCATCACCGCAGACCCGCCGCCGCAGCCTTACGTTGATGTCGAGCGATTGGAAATCATCAAGCGTGTGCTGATCAAAGAAGTTTTAAGAGAAGCGTTTCACGCCCTTAATCTGTTTGGCACACAGACCACGGACAGCGTTCACGGCGAATTCGGAAACGCGGCGCAGTGGAGTCAGCCGACGCTGCCAGCGCAAGCAGTCGGGCCTGCCGGTCCATCCCCGCAACAACTCATCGCAACGTGGATTCAAAACCATCAAACGGAAATTGCCCATACCGTTGCTGTTCTTTTGGCGTACGCACATCCCAATCTCATTGCTCAAAGCCAGGACTTGATTGACTTCGTCAATCAGCATCTTGTTGCGGAGATCACTGCCGCCGCAGCCAACCCTTTGCTCGTTCAAGATTCATTAAGTGAGCGTCTGGCGAATGTAGGCCTGCTTCCCATGTTCGGCTTCCCGACACGCGTCCGCTTTCTTTTCCACGAACAACCACAGGCGGCCTATGATTGGCCGCCAGAGGAGGGAATTGTTGACCGGGATTTGGACTTGGCAATCAGCCAATTTGCGCCCGGAGCAGAAACTGTGAAGGACGGTCTCATTCATACGTCGGTTGGAGTGGTGAACTACCGGCCACAGGGAAATGTTGTGGTTCAGCAGCCGAATCCACTTGGGCCGAGCCGCGCCATTGGTTTCTGCCGACGCTGTCAGGCAGTGGATGTCCAGCAGGCACCGGCAGCAGTGTGCCCGGTGTGCGGGACGACATCCCAGCAAAATCCCGGATACGAAGTGATTCAGTTATCCCAGCCGCTTGGTTTCAGAACGTGGTTTGGCCGGAACCGTGATTTTGATGGTATCTTTGAGTGGACGCCAAGAGCTTCGCGCCCCAAAATGGGAGCGACCCTTCAACCCCTCACTCCAACGGCAAATTTTGGCATTTGGTCCGGGCAGGAGACAATTTTCGTCGTGAATGACAATGGCGGCAGATGTTTCGATTTTGTTAAGCTCAATACGGGAGAAACATGGGTGACTCGCGAAGCGCTTACCCAAATCGGCGTTATCAACCAGCCAATCAATACCTCAGTTCCCCAGGACAGACGGGCGCTTGCGTCCATCAAACCTACGGACGTGTTAGTGCTGGGAATTCAGTCGTGGCCAGTCGGCATAATCAATTCACCCCTTGATGTGAATGGCCGTGCAGCCCTTTACTCTCTGGGCTTCATGATGCGACGGGCGGCGGCTGTGAGACTTGACATTGACGAGCGTGAATTGAAGGTTGGCCTGCGAGTCATTCAGAACGCAAACGGCCAGGTCAGAGGCGAAATCTTCATGTCCGACAGCTTGGAAAATGGCGCAGGTTACAGTTCGCATTTGGGGACACCAAACGAGGCTGACAATCTGCTAAGATTTCTGGTCGGGCAAGGAAGCACTAGTTTTTATGGGCCGCTCATCGCCCCATCGCACGCGGATGTTTGCCAAACATCATGCCCTGATTGCCTCCGCGACTTTAGCAATCTCGCCTTTCACAACATCCTCGATTGGCGGCTTGGACTAGACTTGGCACGGCTCGCGCTCGGCCCGAACGCGACCTTGGATTTTACGATCCCTTACTGGCAAAATCTGGCAACCTCTGCATCCGCTGCTTACTTTGCATCCCAGCCACAATGGCAGTCGTTGACCTACGCTGGCGTTCCTGCCGGCCGCAGAGGAAATGTAGTCGAGATCATCACCCATCCTCTTTGGAATACGGATCAAAACAGCTTCTGCCCTCAACTTGCTGCCGCCCATGCTCAAGCTCAAGCTGCCGGAGCGCAGACCATTGCCTTCAAGTCAATTTTTGAGGTTTTGCGCAGGCCATTCTGATAGCTGGAAACTCACATGGCTGATGTTTACACGAAACTAAAACGTTTTGTGATCACCAAGTGGCATCAGACTGCGGTTTTGCCGCTTCGGCTACGCACGCAAGCGGGCTGGGCCTACACATCAAAATCGCAGACTGCCGCTGGGGATGCAGCCTGACTCCGTAAAGAGGTCAGTAAAGGGGTCAGTTAATGGTATTGTCACATTTTAGGAGGGTTTCCCCTGCCGGT
>CAZUBG010000203.1:0-10001 GCA_964618545.1 uncultured Bifidobacteriaceae bacterium
CGCCGCTGGGATGTGTTCACGCCGTTTCCCATTCATGGCATGGACAAGGTGATGGGGCTGAAAAATTCGCTGGCGGGCTGGTTCGCGCTGGCCATGGGCGGCGGGGCCTTCCTGTCCGGCATGGGACTCCTCTGGTATACCAATGCGTTTGATTACCCCCTGATTGTGGGCGGCAAGCCCATGTTCAGCCTCCCCATGTCCTTTGTGCCGTCGTATATCCTCCTCGTGATGGGCGGCGCCATCGGGAGTCTGGTGGGGATGCTCGCGTTGAACCAACTGCCGCGGCTGCATCATCCGTTGTTCAGCGGCCGGCGTTTTGAACTCGTTTCCCGCGACAAGTTCATGCTCGTCATCGGGGCGAATGACGACCGGTTCTGCGCGGAGAAAACCCGCCGGCTGCTCGAGTCCATCGGCGGCGCGCACATCGAGCTGGTGGAGGAGGAGTCCTGATGCGCTACGTTATTTCCATCGCGCTGATTTTGGCCGCCCTGCCGGCGATTCTGTTCGGCATTGCCGGGGTGCAGGGCCGCATCTCGCGCGTCCCGCCCATCGAGGTGTTCCCGGACATGGACCGGCAGGCCAAGTTGCGCCCGCAGGAACCGAACCCCTTCTTTGCCAACGGCGTCAGCTCCCAGTTGCCGCCGGCCGGGACGGTGGCCCGCAGCGAGCCGATCCAGACGGCGGCCGGCGCCGTGTATCGTTTTGAGGATTCCCCCGTGAACACGGGACGGATCACCGGCACGACGAATTTTGTGGCGGTCAATCCGTTGCGCGTGGATGAAGCCCTGCTGCTGCGCGGCCGCGAACGCTTTGACATTTACTGCGCCCCGTGCCATGGCCGGACCGGCGACGGCAACGGCATCACCAAAAAACTCGGCCTCATGCCCGCCGTGGCCAACCTGCATGACCAGCGCGTGGTGGCGATGGCGGATGGCGAAATCTTTAACACCATCACCCACGGCAAGGGCCTGATGGGCGCCGCCGGTCCCCTGATGCCGGTGGAAGACCGGTGGGCCGTGATCGGTTATGTGCGCGCTTTGC
Source organism: uncultured Bifidobacteriaceae bacterium (assembly GCA_964618545.1). Lineage (GTDB taxonomy): Bacteria > Verrucomicrobiota > Verrucomicrobiia > Limisphaerales > UBA11358 > UBA11358. The sequence continues at coordinate 1,042 of CAZUBG010000203.1, forward strand.
AATTGAGCTGGCTGGGGTCGGCGGAGGATCTGCCGCCCGATCAACAGGCCGCTTTCAAGAAATAACATGAGGAACGAATCAACTCATCTGCCGCCGCCGCTGGACTTGTCCAAGTGGGCCGGCTTGCCCCGCCTGTGCATGGTGGTGGGGGGCGTGCTGTCGGTGATCGGGCTGGTGGCGGACCCGACGAGATTGGAATTTGGCTATTCCTGGCTGCTGGCCTTTGTGTTTTTCCTGAGCATTGCCCTGGGTTCACTGTTTTTGGTGATGGTGCATCATCTGACCGATGCCGGCTGGTCGGTGGCCACGCGCCGGGTTTGTGAACATCTGGCCTCGCTCCTGTTTCCCTGGCTGGCGATCTTGTTTCTCCCCCTGGTCTTGCTGGCCGTTTGCGGAAAAGGCACTTATGACTGGATGCATGTGGCCAATCCCGCCACCAACAACCTGATTCTCGCCAAAGCGCCGGTGTTCACCATTCCCGGCTTCTGTGTGACCTCGGCCGTGTTTTTTGCAATTTGGTGGCTGCTCTCGTCGCGCTTGGTTTACTGGTCGCTGCGGCAGGATGTGACCGGCGATCCGCAATGCACGCACAAGCTGCGGTTTCATTCCGGCTGGGGCATTGTGGCGTTCGCCATCACCCTGACGCTCGCCAGCGTGCTGTGGATCAAGGCCCTGCAATACGAATGGTATTCGGCCATCTACGGGGTGTATTTCTTCGCCAGCACCACCTGGGTGACGCTGGCCACGCTTTACGTGCTGACCGTCATTCTCCAGCGCCAGCGCATTCTGGACGTGGTCTTGCACGACAATCAGTTTTATTACCTGGGCGTGCTGTTCTTCGGTTTCACGGTGTTTCAGGCGTACAACGAATTCGCCCAGTATTTTGTCGTGTGGAACGCCAACATGCCCTCGGAGACGTTCTATTATCTGATCCGGGAAAACGGGTCGTGGTGGTGGCTGGGCATGGTCCTGATTTTTGGCCACTTCCTCGTGCCGTTTTTTGTGCTGCTGCCCCTCAGCGTGAAGACCAATTTCAAGGTGATTGTGCCGGTGTGTGTGGCCGCCTGGTTTCTGCATGCGGCGGACATGGGTTTTAATATTTTCCCCGCGCTGCACAATGAGGGCTATCATTTCCAATGGATCTGGCTCCCGGCGGGCTGCCTGTTGTTCATGGGCGGATTTCTGGCCCGCGTGTTCCTGCGCAAATTCCTGAGCCACCCGCCGTATCCCCAGCGCGATCCGCGCGTGTTGGAGGCCATGGGCGTGCATTTGGAGGAAGTCGAACCGGTTGCCGCCGTGCCGGCCAATGGAGGTCTTCAATGAGCAATCCGACGCAACCCCCGTTTGTCAACCGTGCTTCCGGTGCGGGCCTCGCCTTTGCCACGATGCTCGTCATCCTGTTGGGGGCAACCGTGGCCGTGCGCTTTGCCGTAAAATCGCCGGCCATTGACGCCGACCGCGCCGCTGAGCGTTACAAGGCGCTGGCGGAGATGCGTGCGGCGGAAGACACGGCATTGAGCACCCCGGCGTGGGTGGATCAAGACCGGCGCATCGTCCGGTTGCCGATTGAGACGGCCATCCGGTTGACCGCCCGGAACTGGCGGAACCCGGGGCAGGCCCGGGCGGATTTGATTGCCCGCGGCGAAAAAGCCGCCGCGCCGCTGCCCAAAGTGGCTCCCCAACCCAGTGCTTTTGAATGACCGCCAACGAAACATCTCATCCCACTGCGACCGCGACGGAGATTGACGCCTCCTGTCGGGTGCCGCTGCTGGCCCTGGTGGCCGGGGCCTCGGTCTGGTTGGTGCTGGGCACGGTGCTGGCGTTAATCGCCTCCATTAAATTTCACGCCCCGGATTTTCTGGCGGCTTGTCCGGTCCTGACTTACGGCCGGGTGGTGACGGCCGCCAACGATGCCTTGGTTTACGGTTTTTGCCTGCCGGCGGCGCTGGCGGTGATGCTGTGGATTTTTTCCCGGTTGAGCCAGACCGTCTTCACTCTGCCCCTCGTGCCGGTGGTCGCCGCCCACCTCTGGCATCTGGGCGTGTTCGTGGGGCTGGCGAGTATCTTGCTGGGCCACAGCACCGGCTTTACCTGGCTGGAATTTCCCCGGGGCGGCTCCATCCTGCTGCTGGTCGCATTTGTATTAATTGCCATTCCCACGGTGGCGACATTTGGATTCCGTTTGGAACGCACCCTTGATCCGGCCCACTGGTTTTTGCTGGCGGCCTTGTTGTGGTTCCCCTGGTGTTATGCCTCGGCCAATATTTTTCTCGTGGCCATGCCGGTGCGCGGGGTGGCGCAGGCCGTGATTGATTTGTGGTTTGGCAACAACCTGCTGCTGGTGTGGTTCTCCCTGGCGGGGTTGGGCGTGGCTTTTTATTTTGTGCCCAGGCTGACCGGGCGTCCGCTGCAAACCTACTATTATGCACTGTACGTCTTTTGGACGTTGATTTTGTTCGGCACATGGTGCGGCATTCCGTCGGGTTCACCGTTCCCGGCCTGGATTCCCACCCTGAGTTCCGTGGCGGCGGGCTTGCTGATTGTGCCCGTGCTGGGCGTGGCCGTGATTGCCGCCAAAAGCCTGTGCTGTGCGGCCTCGGGTGAAGCCATTGGCGGGCCGTTGTGCTATTTAAAATTTGGGCTGGCTGCGTTTGTGCTGTCCGCCCTTCTGCTCATTGCGTCCTCCTGTCCGCAATTCGGCCGCGTGGTGGAATTCACCTGGTTCGGCCAGGCGCAGACACAACTGCAAATCTTCGGGTTCCTGGCCATGATCCTGTTTGGCGCCATTTACTATATCGTGCCGCGGGCGCTGGGGTTTGAATTTCTGTTCCCCAAATTCACCCGCCTGCATTTTGGGTTTTATGCCGGCGGAGTGATTTTGTTTGTGCTTCCGCTGGCGGCGGGCGGTTGTTTTCAGGGATCCCGTTTGTACAGTGCGGACGCCGCGATCCCCTGGCTGCGCATCAGCACCCTCGGGTTGTCCCTCATCCTGATTGGCAACCTGCTGTTCGCCGTGAATATTCTCGCCATGTTCTTGCGTTGGAAAATCTCGCTGGCAAAGACCATTTTTGCCGCCGTAACCGCGCCGCTCAAGGCGTCGGAGGTGAAACCATGAAATGCGGCCTCCCGGTATTTATTGCGGTGTTCCTCGCGCTGGGCGCTTCCTGGATTGGCCTGGTCGTGGCTCCCGCCCTGCAGTTGGGGTCGCTCAAACAAGCCACCGTGCTGAATTCCAGCGACCTGTATCCGCCGCAACGCACGGGGGATGCGACCCTGGGCTGGCAGGCCTACCGCGCCAACGGTTGCGCCGCCTGTCATACCGAGCAGGTGCGCCAGGACGGCGTCGGCTGCGAAGTGGTGTTGACGGGGGCCGGGAACAACCCACAGCCGGTTACCAATCTGCTGGCCACCATGAAATTGACCGGCCTGACCAAGGCGGCGGCCGATGCGGTTTCGGAAAAAATCACTGCTGCGGGCGGCAAGGTCGAAACGCACATTGTGCCGACCGGGACGGATTTGGATCATGGCTGGGGCGTGCGCCGCAGTGTGGCCGAGGATTTCCTGTATGATTACCCTGTGCAGATCGGGAATTTGCGCGCGGGACCGGACCTGGCCAACATTGGCCTGCGCACGCCGGATGTCAACTGGCACTTGTTGCACCTGTATGCCCCCCGCAGCGTGACGCCCACTTCGCGGATGCCGTCGTTCCCTTATCTGTTCACCGTCCAAAAGATTGGTGCCGTGCCCTCGCCGGACGCGTTGAATCTGCCGTCCGCCTTTGCCGCGCCGGCCGGCTTTGAAGTGGTGCCCAAGCCCGAAGCCCGGCAACTCGCGGAGTATTTGCTGAGCCTGCGCGCGAATGTTCCCCTCTACGACGCGCCGTTCACCCCGCCCGCCAAACCATGAGCGACGAAACCAAAACCTCTCCGCCGACACCGTCCAACCCCGATCCCGGGGCCGGCCGCTCCACCCTGCCGATTGGGATCGTCGTGTTCTCGCTGGTCCTGTTGTTTCTGGGCGGCCTGTATTTTGACGGGCACGGCGGCTGGTTTTCCGCTCAGGTTTATGCGCCTTACGTCTCCGCCGACGAGTTGGAATTGTACCAGCCCAAGTCCGGCGCGGCGGCGGCCATGGCGCGCGGCAAGGTGGTTTACGACCAGGTGTGCGGCATCTGTCACGGACCGGACGGCTTGGGCAAGCCGAACCAGGCCCCGCCGCTGGCCGGTTCCGAATGGGTGAACACCAGGGGTTTTGACCGGCTGGCGCACATTCCGCTCGCGGGCTTGAACGGGCATTTGCAGGTGGCCGGCAAGGACTGGAACATGTCCATGGCCGCCATGGGCGCGGCGCTGCCGGACGCCGATCTGGCGGCCGTGCTGAGTTATGTCCGCAGTTCCTGGGGCAACAAGGGCGGTGCCGTGACGGCGGACGACATCCACAAGCTGCGCGGCACGCTCGGCGCGCATCCCCAGCCCATCAGCGGCGACCAGTTGAAAACCCTGGCGGAATAAGGCGACGGGGCGGCAGGCCGCAGGGCGCAAAACCTGCCAAATCCTGCCAGAACCGATCCCGCAACAAAATAATTTCCCGCCGCCATTCCCGCTTTTTTGAGAAACGGGGATGTTCCGTTTTCCCACCGTTCCGTCCGCTTGAACACGCCTTTTTCATTTGGTTTTCCCGCCGTGGGGCGGGAAATCTCCGGCTGGCGTGCGGCGGCCGTCTGCCGGGGGGCAACCGTCTGGTATAGATATCGTTCCCCGACAAGAGCTTTAATGGACTGATGGTAATGTGAACACGATTAATGGAAGTTAATCATATATTATATAAACTAAATTGATTTGTGTGAGATGTAAAATGAATTGAGCTAACTGTGCGTTGGGCCTATCATGGCTTGCATCGGCGGCAATTTCCGCGGGTTGGCGGGGGTTCCACTAACAATGAGATCATAGGCTGACATGAAAAATGCACACCTGACCGGGTGGTTGCCGCGTCGTTTTAAAACCAGTTGTGATATGGAAAGCCGGAGCGGCTTTTATTTCGGCTGGCTGGCGGGGATGCTGTTGCTGGGATGCGGTTTCAATGCCCCGGCGCAATGGTTGACGCAGACGAATGTGATCAAGCCCGGTTGGACGGCCGTATATTTTTATGTGGACTCCTCCAGCCAGAATCTGGACCAGCTCATCCGCTTTGATCCGAATAATCCGATTGACCAGATCTGGCAATGGCGGGCGCCGGCCAGCACCGCGCAGTATATCAGCAGTCCCGACTCGCAGCTTTCAGACGGCAGCCACTGGATCACCTGGGTGCGGAACGCCTCGGCCGCGCCCAGCACCCTGGGGACCTTGTCGGCCAACTGTGCCTATCTGGTCCATTCCTTCGCCACCACGAACTATACCTGGCGGGTGCAGGGCCAGCCGGTGCCGCCGAGCTACTCTTGGGATCTCACCGGCCTGAACTTCCTCGGTTTTTCGACCCCGTCCGTCAATCCCCCCAATTTCCAGAACTATCTGGCTCCGGATTCGGCGATCTCCGGTGTCGTGCAGCTTTACCAATACGTGGGCGGTGCGCTGGGTTCGCTCAATCCCCAGCCGGTGTTTTCGCAGTATGTGGCCAAAGTGACGCGCGGGCAGGCCTTTTGGGTGAGCGCCACCAACGTGAACAACAGCTACTACGGGCCGTTCCAAATCAGCCTGTTGAACCCGGCCGGGATTAATTTCGGCCCGTCCTCGAGCCAAACGACGTTTCATTTGCAAAATGTCACGGCGAACACTCTGACCGTGACGGTGCGGCTGCTGGCTTCGGAAACGCCGCCCACCGGGCAGACGAACATTGCCGGCCCGCCGCCGTTGCTGGTGGAGGGGGCCGAGGACGCGACCAGCCTGACCTACGCCTACACCGCCCTGGCCACGAACAACTCGGCGGGCGGGACCAACACCTTCAGTTGGACGCTCGCGCCCGCCGGGCAGTCCGGCTCGGACGTGTCCGTGGTCCTGGGGGTCAACCGCTTTGCGCTGACCGGGGCGGCGGGGCGGCTGTATGCGGGCATTTTGCAGTTTACGGATTCCCTCGGGTTTTCGGAAATCAACGTGCCGGTTTCCACCGAGTCCGTGACCACGGCCGGGTTGTGGGTGGGCAGCGCGAGCATCACCCAGGTGGGGAGCTACCTCAAGAGCTATGCGACCAATGCGGACGGCTCCCTGCAAGTGAGCGCCAGCGGGGCGTATGTGGTGACGGGCGTCAACACGAATCTGGGGGCCGTGGTCACGCCCTGCCTGCTCCGCCTGATTGTGTTCAACGACGGCACGAACTGCTCGCTGTTGCAGCGCGTGTATTACGGTTTGCAGGCGGGGACCAACCTGGTGGTGGCCACCACGGAGAGTGCGCTGGATTCCTCGCAACTCGGCACGGCGCGGCGGATCACCGCCACGCAGATGCCCTGGACGGCCGCCAACACCCCCTGGCCGTTCAGCGGCCAACTGTCCCTGGGCGGAACGCTCACCACCACCGTCACGGATGCGTATGACGATCAGGCGGCCAATCCCTTTCTGCACACGTATCATCCCGACCACAACAATCTGGATTTCACGGCGAGTCCGCCCAAGGAATTGCCGGCGGGCAGCGAGTCGTACAACCTCAGCCGCCAGATCACGCTGAGTATTGTGGCCAATGGCAATGATTTTGTCAGCCTGACCTCCGCCGGCAGCAGTCTTTCCGGGGCCTACTCGGAAGTGATTTCCCTGGGGGGGCTGGGTGGGTTTCCCCGCATCTTCAACACCGCCGGCAGCTTCACCCTCACCCGGATCAGCCCGATTGCCACTTTAACCACGCAATGACCGTTGCGCCTGACTCTTTTACAACCAACCTCGAATAACCACCGCTCATGAAAACGAACTTCACCGCCCCCCTCACCGCCCTGCGTCGCAGCCTCGGGTTGCTCCTGCTGGCCGCCGCGCTGCCTGCGACGCTGAGCCATGCGGCCAACAGTTACCCCCCGCAGTACATGACCTATCAGGGCTACCTGACGGACGCCAACGGCAATCCCCTGGGCAGCACCAACACCGGGCCCAAGAACTACGATGTCATCTTCCGCATTTGGGATGCCCAGACCAGCGGCGATGAACTGTATGCCGAACAACAGACGGTGACCGTGGTCGGCGGCTATTTCAGCGTGCTGCTGGGCGAAGGCAGCAGCTATCAGAGCGAGCCCCACACCGCCACGCTGGCCGCCCTGTTCACCAACACCACCGCCTCCGACCGGTTTGTGGAATTCACCGTGCAGGGCATCGGGGTTAACAATGCCAATGTCACCGTGCTGCCGCGCCTGCGGCTGCTCACCTCGCCCTATGCGTTTCTGGCCCAGAACGCCGTCAACGCCGTCAATGCCGCCAACGCCGCCAGCGCGGCGAGCCTGGTCAACGGCGGCAACAGCCAGGTGGTGAGCATCAGCGGCGCCTCGGTGGGCATTGATCAGACGAGCCCGGCCTCGACGCTGGATGTGAATGGGACCGTGACGGCCACCGGGTTGAATGTCAAAGGCACGGCGTCCGCCACCGGATTGAGCGTCAGCGGTGCGGCCGCGGCCGCCGCCCTGGCCGTCAGCGGTACGGCGGCCGTTGGGACGGTGACCGCAGGGGCGGCGCAGGTCACCAATAATCTGACCGTGCTGTCGGGCGCGGTGGGGATCGGGACCGCCAGCCCCGGAGCCTTGCTCCAGGTGAACAGTGCCGTCCATGGGAGCGAGTCGCTGCGCCTGTCCGGGGCGGATTTCAACAATCGCGAATCGTACAGTGACGGCATTTCGCTGCTGATCGGGGTGAATGATCCGCTGAACCGTCAGTTGTGGATAGGCGACAGCGCGACCCTCGCCGCCAACAGCACCAATAGCGTGATCCGAATCATGCCCAATGGCTCCTCGATTGACAGTATCGGAACGGACGGAGCCACCGCCAAACCGCTCTATCTCGGCTGGGGCCAGCCATTGACCCTGGCCGCCAATGGCAATGTCGGCATTGGCACGACCGGCCCGGCGGCCAGGTTGGAGGTGGTCGGGAACATTCTGCTCGGACCCAGCGGCCAGTACCAGGCCGTCGCCGCCGCCAGCGAGGAGTCCGCGCCCCTCCGCATCGTGCGGGGCACGGTGACTTGGAATGGAAGCACCCTCTCCGTCACTGCGGGAGCGGGATTCAGCGTTACCAGAAATTCACAGTCTAATTATACCATCAACTTCAACACGGCATTTTCCAGCACGCCCACGTTCACCGCCAACACCATCCAAACCTCCAATGATGCCGTTTGTCTTCTCAGCGCGGCACCCGGCTCCGTTACGATTACCATGGGCGTTCGAGGCGAAGATTCCTACGACGAGAGTTTTAATTTCATCGCCATCGGTCCCCGCTAACCTGGATCGCCGACCGCCATCGGGGTTCCGCCCATGCCATGAATTTTATGAAACAAAAGCTTTGCCTGCTGTGGTGTTTGCTGGCTCTGTGGGCCGGCCCCGGGCGCTTGTCGGCCCAGATCACGGCGGTGGAATTCAACCAGAACCTGATCCCCTACAACCTGCAGGCGCAGCGCGGGGTGCCCATCTCGACTGTGAGCAACGTGCCGCCCGGTTCCAGCGGTCTCCAGCCGGCCACCAATGCGTCGTACGGCTCGTTCAACCATCCCACCACCAACCAGTTTCAGGGGCTGATCTCCTTTGGTTCGGTGGCGGCGCCCACTGACTGGACCAGGCTGGCCGGCCAGAGTGCGCTCTTGAGCGGCACGAACGCCTTTTCCTACCGGGTGGCGGTGGCCATGCAATTGCCGGTGGCCATGACCAACGGCACCGCCGCCAATTCCATCGCCCTGGTGCTGTTCCGGGGCCAGATCGGCGCGCCGTATCTCAGCCGGCAGGTGTCCTTTTCCTTTGGCAGCATCATCCCGCCGCCCGGCACGGATGAAAACGGCGTCCTGCTGTC
>CAZUBG010000204.1:0-9977 GCA_964618545.1 uncultured Bifidobacteriaceae bacterium
TGGCCAGCGGCACCAACACCGTTTTCTGGTATCGCGGCAACATCACTCCGCCGCGAGACCTGGCGAAGTGGTCCGATTTCATCCGCGCCTTTGCCGGGCACTTGCAAGCGCGCTACGGTGACGCCGAAGTGCGCACCTGGTATTTCGAGGTGTGGAATGAGCCGAACCTGCGCGGCTTCTTTTTTACCGGCAAACAGCAGGATTATTTCAATCTCTACGCCGCGACCGCCCGCGCCATCAAGAGCGTTTCCCCCGATTACAAAGTCGGCGGCCCGGCCACCGCGGGCTGTGCCTGGGTGCCGGAGTTCATTCATTTCTGCGACACCAACGCCGCGCCGGTGGACTTTATTGCCACCCACACCTACGGGACGGATTTCGGCTATTTGGATGCCGACGGCAACACGGGCACCACACTGTCACGCAATCCCAACTCCATCTTCGGCGACGTAAAACGGGTGCGGCGCGAGATCGCCCAATCGGCGAGGCCCGGGCTGGAGCTCCACTTTACCGAATGGAGTTCCTCCTTCACTTCGACGGACCCGATTCACGACAGCTACCACAGCGCGGCCTACATTTTGGACAAGCTGAAGAATTGCGGTGACGCCCCAGATTCCATGTCGTACTGGACGTTCACGGATATTTTTGAGGAAATCGGTCCTCGCTGGACGCCCTTCCATGGCGGCTTCGGCCTGATGAATTATCAGGACATCAAAAAACCGTCCTTTTACGCGTATCAATTCTTGAACCGGCTCGGCCCGGCGGAATTGAAGAGCAGCGATCCGGCGTCGTGGATTTGCGCCGATGATTCCGGCGGCGTGCAGGCGCTGGTTTGGGATTTCACCAACACGCATCCCGGCACCAATCTCCTCGACCAGGTTTTTTACCAGCGCGATTTGCCGTCGCAGCCCAAAAACAAGGTCACGCTCAGCCTGGCACACCTGTCGAAGGGCAAATACACGGTGGAGACCCGCCGGCTCGGCTACCGCGTGAACGATCCTTACATGACCTATGTGGATTTGGGGTCGCCCGCCCAACTCTCCCCGGCGCAGGTCGCGGAAATCAAGGCCAAAAACAGCGGCGCGCCGATGGAGGTCCGCACCGTGAAAGTTGGCCGCCACGGACAATTTGAGCAGCGGTTCGACCTGCGCGAAAACGACGTGGTGCTGATCACGCTCAAGCCGCAAAAGTGACCGGGCAGGGGCCGTCAAGACTGGCCCAACGCGGTGCGGGCCAGCGTTGGCCAGCCGGACGCCAACAGTGTAAGCTTGTAAGAAACACTTACAATCGGTATAAATATATGTAAGTAGCTGTGGCGCAACGACTTGCGGATACAAACGTCGGCACCGGCCGGACAATCCGTCGGAATGATTTACACGTTGCTTCGCAAATCGTTTTTTTATTCTCACGTTTTTAAAAAAATGTGTCTTCATAATATGCTTGTATTCAATCAGTTATGCAGTATTTTACATTTATTCAACGCTCGCATGGTCGGTTGGCATCTGTACTGCTTATGAAGCTGACGGGGAATAATAATGCCAGGAGGAGGTGGTCGGTTTTGCAGGGGGGTGGGGAGTTTGTGGTTGCGGCGTGGCAATTTGCGGCAAGGAAGGACTTACTTATATTATGACTAAACTGAACAAAGTGGCACTGTTGGCAATGGCGGGTTTGGGCGTGCTTTCTCAGGGATGGTGCGCCTATGGGAACACCATCACGTATGACATTGATGCGTACATAGACGGTCAGGACCTGCTTTATATCCAGGGCGATACCATTCAGTGGGACCACTTGGATTATGCGGCGGTCGGGCGATACGGGGGAGGCAATCAGCCGACGATCATTAATGGTTCCGACTGGTATCCAAGCTGGCCCGCGGTGCCCCCCGACGAGATCCGCTCCCCTGCGTGGTCTTCGGTTGGCACCTTGGCACCGGCGCTCCCGAGCCAGGACATGACGGTCACGCTTGATCCAATCTTTGCACGGGATTCGCTGACCATTTCCCAATTGCCGACCGGTGCCAATGGCTACACGTTGGTTTTGGACTTTAATGATGATGTTTCGCCGGGTCCCGCTTGGTACGAGGGCGTGGTCACGGTCAATACGGTGCCGGATGGCGGTGCGACCCTGGCATTGCTTGGAACGGCGATGACCGGATTGGCCTTCATTCGGCGGAAACTCTGAATCCCTGGTCATTTCGGCAGCGCGAAAAGGTATCCGGAAATGGGAAAGCGGCGTTGCCATGGTGCAAAGGCCGCCACTGTTCCCCACCAGCGAGAAGCAAGCGCGGTGGTCAGTGTGACGGCCCGAGACCGCCCCCATCCGGCAGCCGAACCCCTTGGGGAAGGGGCCAGAACCCCGAGGCCTGACGTCAAAAGTGTAAAGCTGTAAATAAATCTTACAGTTTGCATAATGTGTTGTAAGTTGCTGGAGCACAATGACTTGCGAATAAAACAGACCGGCGTTGGCTGGAAATTGCGTCGGAATGGTTTACATTTTTCTTCACAGGGTGACTCTCCCTGCCCGCACTGGCACAAAAAATCGGCTTCGTAAAGTGTTCATAATCAAGCAGTTACGCATTGCCTTGTGGTTGTCGGGCCTTCCTTGCTATTTTGGGCATGAACTCTGCTAATGAACCCGATATTGTTCGCTAATTCACAGCCGTGTTGGTCGCCTTTATCAGCAGGGATCTCTTGTTGGCGGCGGCGGTTGGGGGGGATTGGCAATTTTCGGCAACGAAAGAGAAATCTGAACTATGAAAACGCTGCACAGGCTAATACCGCTGGCAATGGTCGGCTTGGGCGTGCTCTTCCAGGCAGTGAGCGCCTATGGAATTACGATTACATATGCCATTTTGGCAAATATAGACGGGCAAGACCTGCTTGATCTTCAAGGCGGTACCGTCCAGTGGGACCACTTGAGTTATGCGGAGGTTGGGCGAACGGCGGGTCAGAATCTCCCAACGGTCATTAATGGGTCGGACTGGTATCCAACCTGGCCCGCGCCGCCCCCCAATGAGATCAACTACCCTGCGTTGTCGTCAGTGGGCCCCTTGACGCCGGCGCTCCCGGACCAGAACATGACGGTCACGCTGGATCCGATCCTGGCACGGGATTCCCTGACCATCTACCAATTGCCGACCAGCGCCAATGATTACACCCTGATTTTGGACTTCAACGACGATGCCTCGCCGGGCGCGGCCTGGTACGAGGCGGACGTTACGGTCACCACGGTGCCCGACGGCGGCTTGACCCTGGCATTGCTCGGAACGGCGATGACCGGGCTGGCATTCGTTCGACGGAAACGCTGAAACCGGGACACCGCAGCGCACCCATCGAACCCCCTGCCGGCTTCCAAGCCGGCAGGGCGGGGGTCTTTGATGACCGGGACGCTTCCGGGAGTTCCGAACAGGGTTCATTTTGAACTGATCCCTTGGCGCGCGAGTCATTGCCATTGGAAAATGCCGGATTTCGGATTTTATCCCGGGGGCTTGGCCGGCAAGGCGCTGCCGCGACAGATCATTGCGTGGTTTACAACCGCGCTGATTATTGAGCAGGAAGCCGCCCGGCATCATCTTTCCCTGAACACCTGCAATGGCTGCCATGGCGCCGAAACGGCGACCGAGTTTCAACATGGGGTGGAAGCGGCCATCCCCAAAAATGAGCCGGCCAATTTGTTCGGATTCCTGACCGGCATCACCACCACCGTGAACTTGGCCGGCACCGAACTGCCGGGCGACCTCACGCGCAATCCCACCTATTCTTACAATGACCTGGCGCGGCGGGCGCAGGTGCTGATGGAGGATGCCAACGACAGTTGCCTGTTGAAGATTCGGGTTCCCGTCACCCTGGCGACTCACTAAGGCATCACGAAAAAATAACTTGAGCAATTATGGCGCAGGAATTTTGGCTGCCGGCCAGCCGCTCGCAAGGCGCATATCCGCTGGATCTGTAACGAGCGGGCAACGCCGCCAGCCGTCAAAAGAACCAGTCAGGTTGTAAAGGTTATTGCTTGACGGACCCTGATGGCCACGCGAGTTCCAGACTATAATTTGAGCGCTTTTTGACGGAGCGCATGGCATTTTGCAAGTTGTGCCGCTTGGCCAGCCTGCAAAATCAATCCAAAAGAGCGGGAAATGGTCAATTCTCCGCGAAGAATTTGGCTGGCACATTCTTGGCTAATGGTTAACCATGAATGCCATGAATGCCAAACTTATCGCCGTGTTGGGTGTGACGATTCTTGCCACCTGCACGTTAATGTCAGGGCCACTGGTGGTGGTGCAGCCACCCGTGATTGTCGTAACCCCGGTCGTGCCTGCCCCGGTGATACCGTCGGTGACCGTCACCGTCGGGGTTCCGGATGATTATGTCTGGGACGGCACTGAATTTGTCGGCCTGGTGGGCACCCAGTATTTTTATCTGGGCCCCGACCATGTCTGGCTGAGCCTGGATGCCCACCGTCTGGCGCGTTTCCATGATTGGGAAAAAGTTCATGCTGACTGGCGCCTGCACGCCATCCGCAACGACCAATACCGCCGCGATGCGCACGGACACGAAGTGCCGTTTCACGACGTACATGCCGCGCCCAACGCCCATCCAGCGCCCGCTAACGACCACGGGGACCACGGGCACGATGCCAATGACCACCACGATCATTGAATCGTGAATGTCGCCGGGCGGCAGAGAAACAAAGACCTGACAACCGTGCGTTTTTGTCCCAAAGGGACAACCGGACAGTAGCCAGCCACAAGGTCGCCGGCGACCGCGCTCGGGGCGGCACATCCGGTGGTTGCTGGCGATGTTCAGGCCGAAGGCCTTTGGGAGTGCGGCGGTTTTTCCACTTGGATTCGGACGCGCATCACGGCGCAAACGGTGTTGGAATTCCTCGCCGCCGGCGATTCCGTGGAGGAGGCGCTGGAGGAATACCCCGCGCTGACCCGTGCGGATGGTTGTTTCCGGCGTTGCTCTGGATTTGTCCCGCTCCACCCCGGTTACAGCACCGCTTTCAGGACCGCGAGGCAGCGCTGGTTTTCCTCCGGGGTGCCGACGGAAATGCGGATCCATTCCGGCAGTTGGTAGCCGCCCATGGGGCGCACGATCACCCCTTGTTTCTGCATGGCCTCAAACACCCGCAGGCCCGCCTGGACCCGCACCAAAATGAAGTTCGCCGCCGAGGGCACGTATTCCAGCCCCAGCTTGCGGAAGGTCTGCTCAAACAGGGCCAGCCCATCGAAGTTGTTCGCCCGCGTCCGGCGGACGTGTTCGACGTCGTCCAGCGCGGCGATGGCGGCGGTCTGGGCGGCCAGATTGAGGTTGAACGGCTGCCGGATTTTTTCCAGCGCGGCGACGAGTTCCGGCGCGGCGATGCCGTAGCCGATGCGCAGGCCGGCCAGACCGTAGATTTTTGAAAAGGTGCGCAGCAGCACCAGATTGGGCCGCGCGCCGGACCGCACCAGCGGCGCGAGATCCAGCGGATCCTGCAAAAATTCCAGGTAGGCTTCATCCAGGACCACGGCGACGTGGTCGGGCACCTGGTTGACAAACTGAATCACCTCTTCCCGCGGGGCGAGGGTGCCGGTGGGATTGTTCGGGTTGGTGACGAACACGGCCTGTGTCCGCGGGGTGATGGCGCGGAGCATGGCCGGCAGATCGTGGCCGTAATGCTTGGCCGGCACGGTGACCAGCGTGGCGCCGAACAACTGGGTGACAATGGGATAGACGGCGAAACAATATTGCGACACCACGACTTCAGCCCCGGGCCAGAGCAGGGCGTGCCCCAGAAATTCGAGGATTTCATTGGAGCCATTGCCAAGAACGAGGTGGCTGGTCTCCACGCCGAGCTTGGCCGCGAGCTTGTGTTTCAGGTAAAAGGCGTTGCCATCCGGGTAGAGGCTCAGACCGGCCAGGCTCTTTTGCAGGGCGGCCAGGGCGAGGGGCGAGGGGCCGAACGGATTTTCGTTCGAGGCCAGTTTGATGATGCTGTCGGGGGCCAGGTTGAGTTCGCGGGCAACCTCCTCGATGGGGCGGCCCGGTTGATACACCGGCAGACGATTCAGTGCGGCATTGAGTTTCATGGGTTAAAGCGATTGGATGATTTTCTTCACATTCACATGTTTGGCGACCATGTCCCGGATCAGCGTGATCTTTTCCACATCGTTGGGACGCGTCTTGACGGTCAGGTTGTGGACTTTCGAGGCGACCTTGTAACTGTCCGCCTGGGCGAGCAAAACCGGGATGGACATTTTCTGAATGATTTTCAGCACGCTGGGGCCGGGACGCAAACCGCCGGTCAAAATGATCCCGGCCATCCTTCCCTCCGCTGTTGTGTCCAGGCCGGCTCCGGCCGCGAGCACCAGGTCCTCGCGGTCGCCGGGGGTGATCAGCAGGACGCCGGGTTTGAAAAAGGGCAGGGCGTTCTGAGCGCTCATGGCGCCGACCACCACGTCTTTGACCAGCGTTTCAAGGGAGACGGGTGGATTGAGCAATTCGGCGCGCAACTCATCGCGAATCAATTCCACGGTGGGATTGGAGAGAAGCTTCTGGTGCGGCAGCACGCCGAGCAGCTCCAAACCCTTGCGCTTGAGGCCGCGCCGCACGAACTGGGTGATTTCGGGGATGCGTTCCTCCATGACCTTGTTGAGGATGACGCCGATGATTTCCACCCCTTCCTTTTCAAACAAGGCCTGGTTGAGGGAAACCTCGTCAATGGGCCGGCCAATGCCCCCCTGGGTGACAATGATCACCTTGCAGCCGAGGATTTTGGCGACCTGGGCGTTGGAAAGATCGAAAACGGAGCCGACGCCGGCGTGCCCGGAGCCTTCACACAACACAAAATGCTTCTCCCAGGCCACCCGGTCAAAGGCTTCTTTGATGCGTTCGACCAGCGCCTCGTTGTTGGCGGACTTGAGGTATTGGCGGGTGAACTCCGGTTCCACGGCAATCGGACTCATGTCCACCAGCGGACAATTAAGCTGGTAAACCGCGTCCATGAGCACCGTATCCTCGTCAATCTTCTGTTCCTCCACCTCCACAAAGCGCTGGCCGACGGGTTTGATGTAGCCGATGCTCTGGTAATGCTTCTGCAGGGCCGCGATCAGACCCAGTGAAGCGGTCGTTTTGCCGTCATTCTGCCGGGTGGCGGCAATAAAGAGACGGGGCGTGGCGTTGTTCATGGTGTCGAACCCAAATTATTCGGGCGGAAAATCCAAATCTTCCTCGCTCTCCGGCGGGTACAATTTCTGGTAATCCGTGGCCTGCACCCCGATGATCGCGGCCACCCCGAGAATATCATGCGCGGTGGAACCGCGCGAGACGTCCGCCGCCGGCCGGTTCAGGCCCAGCAAAATTTGTCCGTAAGCGCTGGAGCGCGCCACGATGCGGACGAGTTTGCTGGCGATGTTGCCTGAATTCAGGTCGGGAAAAATCAGGACGTTGGCGTGGCCGGCCACCGGGCTTTCGTGCAGTTTGCGCTCGGCGATTTCCGGCACCAGGGCCGCGTCCACCTGCAATTCTCCGTCGAAGTCCGCCTCCAAAAACAACTGGTCGGCCTTGTGCCGGGCCTGCGCGGTGGCGGCCTGGACCTTGCCCACGGAAGCATGCGAGGCGCTGCCTTTGGTCGAGAACGACAGCATGGCCACGCGGGGTTTGACGCCAAGCATGTGCCGGGCCAGCCGGGCGGTGGAAACGGCAATGTCCGCCAGTTGATCCACCGTCGGGTCCGGGATCACGCCGCAGTCGGCCATGAACAGCACGCCCTTTTCGCCAATCCGGGTGTCCTCCACCTCCATCACCATGCAACTGGAGGCGGTGGCAAAATCCGGGGCCATTTTGATGATTTGAAACAGCGGCCGCAGCACGCTGCCGGTGGTGTGGGACGAGCCGGAAATCAGGCCGTCCGCCTGGTGCATGGCCAGCATCATGCTCCCATAATAATTGGGCTGCATCATCGCCTCGCGCGCTTCGGTGGACCGCAGCCCCTTGTCCCGGCGCAGGGAATAAAACCGCCGGACAAAGGCTTCCAAGTCCTGGCTCTCCGCCGGATCAATGATCCGGATGCCGTCGAGCGGGATTTTCATGCCGTCCGCCACGCCCTGGATTTGAAGGCGGTTGCCCAGGACAATGGGGGCGCCCAGTTGCAGGGTGTGGAACTGCCGGGCGGCCTGCAGAATGCGGGGTTCAGCGCCTTCGGGAAAAACCACCCGTTTGGGATGACGCTGCAATTTTTCGATGACATTGCCGATGAATCGCATGGCCCCAAGGTAGCGGGCTGCGGCAAAACTGCAACAGTTTGCAAAAAAATTGCGAATCCCGTGCCGCGCATTGACTTGGGAGCCTCCGGTTGTTAGCCTTCCGCTCACCAATGTTCGACACCATTGAGAAGCTGCTCATATTACAAGACCGCGACCGGAAAATCCACCGTGTTCAAGAGGAACTGGCCCATGTGGGCCCCGAACGCGAATCATTAACCTCCCGGGCCGCCTCCACCCAGTCCCAACTGGATGCGGCCAAAAACCGCGTCAAACACATTGAATCCGAACGCAAACGGCTGGAACTGGACATCGAGGCCAAAAAATCCCAGATTGAAAAATACGCCAATCAGCAGTTGGAGACCCGCAAAAACGAGGAATATCGCGCCCTGGCCCATCAGATTGAAACGTCCAAAGCCGCCATTTTCAAGATTGAGGATTTGGAAATCGGCCTGATGGAACAGGCGGAAGCCGCTCAAAAAGAGGTGGTGCAGGCCACGCAGGCGGCCGCCGCCGCAAAAAAGCTGGTGGAGGAGCAGGTTTCGCAGATTAATCAGCGCGAGGTCAATTTGAAGAAGGAACTGGCCGAACTCCAAACCGGCCGCAACGAACTGGCGGCGGCGGTCGAGGAAGTCGTCCGCAGCCGCTACGACCGGCTGATCAAGCACAAGGGGGACAATGTGGTGGTGGGCATCAGCCACGGCGTCTGTGGCGGCTGCCACATGAAACTGCCCGCGCAAAACCTGGTGACGGCCAGATCGCAGCAGGAGGTCGCCGCCTGCCCCAGTTGCGGGCGGATTTTGTATTTCTCATCCGACATGGACCTGACGCCGGGGGATTGACCCGGCGGCGGCGTCACCGGGTTTGGGAAAGGTTCGCTTTTTCGAGTCATATTCCTCGCGTTCAGCCCATCCGACCACTTGAATCGTTGTTTTTCTGTGCGGCTGGCGATGATTCTCCCTCCTGGGGGAGAGGGCCGGGGTGAGGGCGCAGGTATCCCCGGTAGGGCCGGTGCGGCTGCGCCGCCCATGATTTGTCTTTGCCCCAACCCGTCCCCGTGCTCCTTTCCCTGACGCCTTGGAACCTTGACCCGCGCCCGGAGCCGGAGCCGGAGCCGGAGCCGGAGCCGGAGCCGGAGCGCGGCTCTGTGAGCCGCAGCGCGTGAAATTCAGCTAAAATCCCGGAACCGGCTTTGAGGCTTGGAATTTGAATTCTGCTGATTGGTTTTTGATTATTCCACCGTGGTACTGTGCCTGCTCAAGAGGTGTGCAGGCATTCGCCCATCCCTCCCGCCAACCACCGGCCGAACCAGTCTCCTTCGCCCGGGAGAGGGCAAGGATGAGCGCGGCCACATCTTCGGTACGGCGACGCTGCCGCACAGCCCACTATTTGCTTTTGCCCCCTCATCCCCATGCTCCTGCCCATGAGCCACTGTCAATATGGGAGGGCGGACCGGCCGACCCGCTTGGGAGTGCGGCGGCAAGACGCCGCTTTTGGACGAGGCGACCTGTCGCCTCGTCCAAAAGCGCGGACTTGTCCGCGCACTCCAAAAACGTCTCCTCCAGGACGCGGTAAGTGGCCTTGCCAGCCCCCAACTCAGGTTCAAGGGCGCAATGCGCGGAAAATTTTCGGGGCGTTCTTTCGCTGACGCCTTGGAACCTTGACCCGCGCCCGGAGCCGGAGCCGGAGCCGGAGCGCGGCTCTGTGAGCCGCAGCGCGTGAAATTCAGCTAAAATCC
>CAZUBG010000205.1:0-9939 GCA_964618545.1 uncultured Bifidobacteriaceae bacterium
AAGCTGGGCAGGACCGGGGAAAATTGCCGGGCAAGCGCCAGCACCGCCGGCCAATCCGTTTCGCACGCACCGTTGACCACCATGCGGGCCACCCCGGCCTGATCACACGCCGACACCAGTTCCGCCGGACGATCTCCAAAGCGTTCGTCCTGCAGATGATTGTGCGCATCATACAGGCGGTTATTCAAAGGTTGGCGGGAAAATTATTTGGCCAGGGGTTTGTCCAGGGCCTTCATTTTGGCAGCCGGCCAGTAAGGCTTGCAAAAGGCCTCCGTAAAATCGTAGCCATTCTGAAAATCGTCACGGCTGTCGCGGTCGGTTTTGGCGAGCAACCCGATTTCCACCATGTTGAAGACGATGTTGCCAAAATCGCGGCAATTGCGCACCCCCCATTCCTCCAGCAGCATTTTCGACATGGGTCCGAATTCCTGCAACGCATACTGGCGCAGGCCGTCCAGCAATTCCTGACCAGTCACATGGCGGGAGGCCCCCCGGTTTTCCTTGCTGATCATTTTTTGGGTGAAATCAAGCGCCTCGCGCAGAAAGAAATAGACGTCCTGATGATAACGCTTGTCCCCGGCCACGATTTGGGCCACAACCTCATCAAAATTGACTTCTTGCATGTTAAGATTTCACCGGCTGGCTGACGCTCGCGGGCGGATGGGCGGCGCGACACACTTTAACAATGCCGCCCAATGCCAACAAACACAGTACCAGGATTAACACCCTTTTTTCCTGCGCGGTCAGACCTTTCACGAAGTCAACATAGCAGATTCCCTGGATTCCGCAACCTTTGGCTTTAATCTTGCGGCTTTGGCCCCGGCTCTGCTAGTGTCTGAGCCAATATATGGCAGCCATTGGCCGCTTCCAAAAGGGCGACGAGGTGTTTTACGCCAAAGTCGTTGACGGGGAGTTGTTTCGGCTGCAGGGGGATGTTTTTGGCTCCCCGAGCTACGACCGCAAACCCACTCCGCGCAAGGGCGTGAAAACCCTCGTGCCCGTGGTCCCCTCAAAAATCATCGCCGTGGGGATCAACTACGCCGATCACGCCCGGGAAATGCACCGGGAAATGCCCCCGGAGCCCCTGATCTGGTTCAAGGCCGCCACCTCGCTCATCCCCGACGGCGGGAAGATTGAAATCCCCTTCCGCGATCACCGCACTGATTTTGAAGCGGAATTGGTCATTGTCATTGGCCGCAAAGTCCGCAATGTCACCCCCGAATCCGCCTCGCGCTACATTCTCGGTTACAGCACGGCGCAGGATATCAGTGACCGCACCATTCAAAAAGCCGAATCCCAATGGGCGCGCTGCAAATCCTTTGACACCTTCACCCCGCTGGGGCCGTATGTGGAAACCAAAATTGATCCGCACGAGCTGAACATCCAGCTTTTCCAAAACGGCCAGTTGCGGCAGAACTCCAACACCAAGAACCTGATTTTCAACTGTTACCAGCTCGTGAGTTTCATTTCCACGAATCTCACGCTGCTGCCCGGCGACGTGATTCTCACCGGCACCCCGGCGGGCGTGGGCCCCATCCAATCCGGCGACCGGCTGGAAGTCCGCATCCAGGGCCTCGCGCCGCTGGTCAATCAGGTGAAGTAATGCCGGTCCATGGCCGGGCGGAGTGAGGTTTTTGTCCGGTTTGCCCGTCCGGCGGACATGTTAATGTAATGGTTGGCAACAAAACTCGGACAGCCGTGTCGGATCAAATATGAAAAAATGGCGCGCGTTCACGTTGATTGAACTGCTGGTGGTCATTGCCATCATTGCCATTCTGGCGGCGCTGCTGCTGCCCGCGCTGGCCAAGGCCAAGGAACGCGCCAAAGCCATGAGCTGCCTCAACAACCTGCGGCAGACCTTGGTGGCCACCAAATTGTATGTGGATGACAACCACGGCGGCCTGGTCCCGTTATGGGTGCAACAAGGAATGCCCGGCTACGCCACTTGGAACTATGACCCCAATGCCTTCGTCATCCAGGACCCGAACCACCTCTGGTGGGAGGACCAATTCCGGCTCGCCGGACTGGCCAAAACGCCCAATCTTTATAATTGTCCCTGCCTGACTCTGCCCTCCATTGACGGCCACGGTTGGGCCGACAGCGCCGTCAACACGCTGGGCATCGGCATGAACTTTCCTGAATTCGGCTGGCTGGCGGCGCTGACAAACGTGTCGTTTGCCGTTTATAACAGTTGCCAGGAAAATCAAGTGACCCGCCCCGGTCAGTCCATCGTCTTTGCCGATGCGGCGGCGATCGCTAATGCCAGTGCCGATCCCAGCGACCCGGACCCGGACGCCTGGCAGGAGATTCCGGGCACCGGCTGCGCCTATTTTCGCGTGCCGAGCGATCCCAAATCGTTCCCCGTCGGCGATGGCCGTTCGGTCCCGAGGCATGGCGGACAGGTCAATGCCGTCTTTTTCGACGGTCACGCGCTCAAACTGCGCAACAGCGCCATTCGTTACGACCTGCCCCGGACCAACAGCGACATTCTGTGGGCGAAGAATAACAATGGCACGCAGCCCTGAGCGGATTTAATTCCAATTCAGCACCAGCAGGGAAACGCCCTGGCGCGGCAGGTTGAATTTCACCTCGGCTTTGCCGGTCGTAATTTGGAGGCTCTCCGGCGGACCGAGTTCGCCCAGTTGTCCGGCTTTCTCCAATTCCGCAAATTGTTCCGCTGAGAGCGGGAGCGGCGACCCCTGCCTAATCCACATCATGTAAGCATTGCTGTGGTCGGCATCTATCCGGTAGTGCGTCAGCCTGGCCCGGCCGTCGGCCATGGGAATCCCCCCCAACTGCAAATCCACCGCCGCGTCCGGCCCGAACACATCGTCATCGTGATAATGCCAGACCAGGACCGCCAGTTGATGTTGGTCCAGGCCCGCCAGCGCCGAGACATCCGGCCCCCCCCGCACGCCCGCTTTGAGAATGGCTTGCGCATCCAGGCCCGAGCTGCTGCTCACCGCCAGCCGCTGTCCGCTCATCTTCCCGAACATGCGGAAGACATTCAGCACCGGCAGGTCAATCCCCGCTCCGGCCAACTGCCGGAACCCGGCAAACGGCGGCTGGTCTTCAAATTCAAACGCCCACGTCAGCGCCCCCTCCAGATTCACCCCGTGCCGGGCCGCCAGCTCATATTCCCGGGCGAAACTCGCCGCCGTGTAACTGGAGTACATCGTGCCGTTGCGATAGGCGTCCCGCGGCTCCCGGCACGCGGCGCACCCTTCGGGATCCGATTCGCCAATGACAATCGGCAGCCGCTGATATTGCGGAAACGACGCGATCACCGCAAAGGCGTCGTTCATGTTCTTGAACTGGTTCGCCATGCCCATGCGCACATGGTCGTTGGTGAAGACCGGCGCCCCTTTGGCGTGAAACGAAACGAAATCCAGCGGCGACCCGGCCCGGCCCGTCACAAAATTGGTGCCTCGCGCACAGTGATCGAGAAACTCGCGCAGAAACCTGCCGCCCGGCCCGCCCGCCGTCTCCGGCCCGCCCACCCGCGCGCTGGGCAGCGCCCGCCGCACGCCGTCCACCGCATAATCGTACAGCTTGAAATAATCCGCGTGCGACCCGTGCCAGTAACTGATGTTCGGCTCGTTCCAGACTTCCCAATACCATTGTTCCACCTCGCCCCGCCCGTACTTTTCCACGCAGTGCCGGGCCCATTGATGCGCCAGTTCGCCCCACTTCGCATAATCTTTCGGCGGATACGACTGTCCGGCGGCGGGATCCACCCGTTCATTCACCGGCGGATGGTGCGGGTAATCCTGTGGATGAGTGGTCAGCGCCTCCGGCATGAAACCAAGCTGAACATAGGGCTTGAGGCCGTGCTTGAGATAGGCGTCAAAAATCCGGTCATTGATTGTCCAATCATACATGGGATGACCGTTCGCATCCTCCTTGTACGCGCTGGTGGACCCCCATTTCAACGCATAAGTCCCGTCGCCGCTGGTGAGCAGATGATGACAGCGAAAATAAACCTGCGGCGGGCCGAGGCGGCCCAGCTCGCCCAGCAGTTTTTCGCCGTCCTTCATGTAGGCGTAATTCGGTTCATCCGCCCCAAAGAAACGCCAGATGGGCGTTAGTTCACCCAGGGACGTCGCCGCATTCACCCTGATGGTCACGGGAAACGGCGTGGCCTCGTCCGGTCCGTTCGTCCCGGCCCCGGCCAGGGCCGGCGGCGCGGTTGCGAGCAGCACCGGCAGACCAGCGGCGGCCAAAATCCGCCGCCGCAGTTTTGCCGCCGGGAAAAACCGGACCGGAACGGTCCGTTCCGGACGCCTGGAAATATTTGGAAAAGTCATGCCGGGATTAACAAATATATTGGCCTTCCAACCGCGGCAAGAAAATCCGTGACGCCTCCTCTCCCGGGGCGCCCCTGAATATTTTAGTT
This sequence comes from uncultured Bifidobacteriaceae bacterium, assembly GCA_964618545.1. Taxonomy (GTDB): domain Bacteria; phylum Verrucomicrobiota; class Verrucomicrobiia; order Limisphaerales; family UBA11358; genus UBA11358. Next base: position 4,397 of record CAZUBG010000205.1, read on the forward strand.
TGATTCGTCGGCGCAGGGGTTTTACTGTCATGGGTATGCCCGCAAAACTAAGCACTCAGGTTTTAGACACGGCGCACGGATGCCCCGCGCAAGGAATGAAAATTGAACTGTGGTCCATCACCCGCGACGACCGGCTGTTGCTCACCACGGCCCGCACCAACGCGGAGGGACGCACCGAGCAACCCCTGCTCAGCGCGGATGAAATGAAGCCCGGCTTGTACGAAATCGTTTTTCATGTGGGTGACTATTTTACCGCCAGGGGCACCGTCCTGCCCAAAACCCGCTTTCTGGATCAGGTCCCCGTGCGCATCGGGATCGCCGACGCGGGCGCCGGTTATCATGTGCCCCTGCTCTGCTCGCCCTGGGCCTACTCGATCCTCCGGGGTTAGGCGTCGTTGGGTCATTGGAGCCGTGTGTCAATGTCAACCTTCACCGTGGCCATCGGGGTGGCCGCGCCCTCTGCGTCCGGATGACTCACCACGGGCTGGCGATGGAATTGCACCCACCAGTCCGTTTGTTGCCCCACCGTCCACTCCGTCGCGTGCGGCGTGGCCCGCAGCAAGTCTCTCAATTCCAGAATGCTTTGCGGACGTTGTTCCGGATCGGCCGCCAGGCAGGACAAAACAAGCCGGTCCAAGGGCGCGCTGACGGCCAGGGGGGTTCGTTGACTGGGGGCCGGCGGCGGGCCGGCCAGTTGTTTGTCATTTATTTCCCGAACCGTCGCGCCATCATAGGCGTAGCCGCCCGTCAACAGATAATAGGCCAGCGCCCCGACGGAATAAATGTCGCTGCGCGGATCGCTGGCGGCGGCATCCTGAATGGCTTCCGGCGGCATGAACCAGGGGGTGCCCTCCAAAACATCCCGGCCCGCCAGCTTCATCTGCTGGCGGTTTTCCGCCCGGTATTCCTGCACCAGCCCAAAATCCAGCACCTTCACGCAATCCGGGATGCCGCCCCGGTCGCACAGAAAAATATTGCCCGGCTTGATGTCCCGGTGAATCAGCCCCAGCCCATGGGCCTCCGCCAGTGAATCGCACACCTGCGTGAGGATGTGGATCACCCGCGCTTCGGGCGGCGGCCCGAAACGCTCCACAAATTCGTGCAGGTTCAGGCCGCGCAGGTATTCCATCACATAATAAAAAATGCCGTCCGGCGTGTGGCCGTAATCGTACACCTGGATCGTGTTCGGATGCGTCAACTGGCAGGTCAGGCACACTTCCCGCTCGAAGCGCTCAACCGCCGCCGGGTCCGCCCGGCTGGGCAGCAGCAGCTTCACCGCCGTGTCCCGCCGCATCAGCGCATGCCGCGCCCGGTACACCACCCCCATGCCCCCCTCGCCAATCTTCTCCTCCAGCGTATATTGCCCGAGTTGTTTTAATTTCAATTCCGCCTCGCTCAACCGGCGGCGCGAGCTGACATTCGCGCAGGAAAACAGAAACATGCCGGTGGCGCAGAGAATGAGCAGCAGCAGCAGCATGATGAACAGCAGCCGCACGATCTGCAGCGGCCGGTACGCCTCGTCCGCGTCTATCTGCGTGGCCACGCCAAAACCCAGTTGCGGCAGCCAGCGCCACGCCCCCACCACCGGCACCCCGCGATAATCCCGGAACGGCCGCACCTCCACGCCGTCCAGCCCGTCCACCGCCTCCGCCACCATGCGGATCAGCGGCCGGCCCGCCGTTTCCGCATTCGTGGCCTGATACCCGGCCGTCAGGTTGCCGCCCGGGTCGTGCAGCCGCACATACAGGGCGGAACTCGCGTTCGTCGCGTTGAGCAGGCCCAGGCCGTGCAACTGTTTTTCAAAGCGGCTGCGCGAAATCAACAGCCCCGTCTGGTCGAACGCATACGTCTCCCCGGAATCCCCCGAACGCGCCACCGAAAGAATCTTGGAAAATTCCGCATCCGGGTCAATGACCAGCGCCAGGGCGCCCCGGACCACCCCGTTCGTGTCCCGCACCGGCGCCGCCACCTGCATGAGCGTGCGGTCGCCCCGCCGTCCGCCCGCGGCATTGGGCGGCGGCGTCCGCCGGAACCGGCGGAATTGGTTGGTGCCCGTCGAACCCGGACCGGGACGCAATCCCGGGCGGTTAAAGTCCGGATCCGGTTTGAACGGGGTGATCATGACCGGCTGGTCGGAGGCGAACAATTCCGCGAACTTGTTCGTTTGCGTGTCCACAATCGGGATGCCCACCGGCAGCCGGATCCGCCCGGAATTGGCCGCCACCAGATAATTCATGTCCACCAATTGCGCGATCTCGTAGCCCATCCGGTTGATGCGCGGCTGCAGATAATTCGAAAATTTCGCCGCGTCGGAACCCGGTCGCCGGTCCGGACCGGCCATCGCCGGGTTTTCCAGCAGATGCACCCCGGCGGTGCGCACCGTGGGCTCTTCTGCCAGCAGCGTGACGAACTTGATTTGGTTGGTGGTCCAGATTTCCAGTGGCGTCACGTTTGCATTCAGCGTGGCGTTCAACTGATCCTTGAGCTGGTCCTCGATGGTGGCGCGCAACCGGTTGTTCCCCCACCAGCCAAACACCGCCACCAGCACGGCGATCATCAGTGGCACCAGCCACAACGGTTGTTTCCAAAGCGAGCGCATGTTGAATCTCTCTGTCTCCGGAAACGTTGCGCAGGACGGGTGGGTTTCGTCAACTCTGTTTGAGCCCGGATTTCCCTCTTTCCCAGACTGGCATCTTTCCCGGACTTCATTATACTGCTCCCGCCATACGCAATGGAATACCCTCCTGAAACTTTGGGCGTGATTGCCGGGAACCGCACGCTGCCGCTGGAATTCGCCCGGCTCGCCCGTGCCGCCGGCGTGCGCCGCCTCGTGGCCGTCGCCTTTGAAGGGGAGACCGATCCCGCGCTGGCCCCGCTCGTGGACGATCTCGTCTGGCTCCGCGTGGGGCAGCTCTCCAAAATGATTGCAGCCTTTACCGAACGCGGCGTTCGGGAATGTGTCATGGTGGGGCAGATCGCCCCCAAAAACCTCTTTGACCTCCGCCCGGACCTAAGGGCCATGGCCCTCCTCTTCCGGCTTAAGGAGAAAAACGCCCACACGATTTTCGGCGGCATCGCGGCGGAACTGAAAAAAGACGGCGTGGACTTGATCGAAGCCACCCCCTGGCTCAAACCCCTCATGCCGTCCGCCGGTTTTCACCTCGGGCCCAAATTATCCGACAAGCAGCGCGCCGACGTCGCCTTTGGCCACCGCCTGGCCAAGGAAGTGTCGCGGCTGGAGATCGGCCAGACCGTCGTGGTCAAAAACGGCACGGTGCTCGCGGTGGAGGGTTTTGAAGGCACCGACAAGTGCCTGACCCGGGGCGGCGAACTGGCCGGCCCGAACGGCGGGGCCGTGGCCGTGAAGGTGGCGCGCGAAAAACACGACCTGCGCTTTGACATCCCCTGCCTCGGCCCGCTCACCCTGCAAACCTGCGCGGCCGTCAAAATCTCCGTGCTGGCCCTGGAACCCGGCAAAACCCTGCTGCTGGAACGCGTGGCCTGCGCGGAGCTCGCCAAAAAACATAAAATCTCCGTGGTGACCCTCGAATAATTTCATTTAAATCTGCGGCGATTAATCCATTATTGACCATTATGTTAAAGTCCCATGAACTCTTTGGTTTCATGTCGCCCGCCCTGGCGAACGACATTCTCGGCTATATTTTTGAATCGGATAAACCCACCTACAAGGCCGCCATGAGCGCCGTGGCGGAGGCCCGCAAGGTCCGGCCCGTGTTTCTGGAACGCCAGCCCCGCGCCCAGCGTCATGCCATGATGGTCGCCTCCCTGTCGCGACCCGGCTCCGAAGCGGTCGCCGCCGGACTCCTGCGCGCCTGGCTCGTGCAAAAACAGAACGCCATGCTCGTGGATTTTCTCAATGCCCTCGGCCTGCCCCATGAAAAGGGCGTCGTCGAAGGACTGCCCAAGGAGATGGCCGATGACAAACTGCAGGCGGCGGTGGAGGTTTTGCTGGCAAAATATCCCGCCGAACATGTCGGGCTGTATCTCAACGCCTTCAACGGCATGAACGAGGCCAACTGGCCGAATTTGAATTCGATCCTGGAAAAGGACCCCCGCCTGGAACTCGGTGCCAGGGTGTAAACTGGCTCTCGCCCCGGGCCGCTTGCCGCTTTCATCTCCGCCATGCCACACGACTATGTAGTGCAGCCGTTCCGCGAGCCGGTCAATTTGCAGATTGACTATAAGCGGGAGCTCAACGGGCAGCAGCACGCCGCCGTCACCGCCCCGCCCGGCCCGGCGCTCGTCATTGCCGGCGCCGGTTCCGGCAAAACCCGCACCCTCACCTTCCGCGTCGCCTACCTGCTCGAACAGGGCATCGCCCCGGAGCGCATTCTCCTCCTCACCTTCACCAACAAGGCGGCGGGCGAAATGATGCGGCGCGTCGTCGAGTTGCTCGGCCATCCCCTGCCTGCGCTCTGGGGCGGCACCTTTCACTCCATCGGCGCCCGGGTCTTGCGCACCCATGCGGACACGCTCGGCTTCCAGCGCGATTTCACCATCCTCGATCGCGACGACTCGCGGGACCTCGTCAAGCACTGCCTCACCGAGGCGGGCATTGAAACCAAGAAGACCGATAATTTTCCCAAGCCGGATGTGTTGCTCGAGATTTTCTCCCTGGCCGGCAACACCCACCGGACCGTCACGGAAATCATTGATTCGCAATACGGTTATTTCAGCGAACACCTCGATAAAATCAACACCCTGGCCAAAAAGTACACCGCTCGCAAGCAGGCCGCCAACAGCATGGATTTTGACGATCTGCTGTTATTGTGGCTCAGGCTGTTGCAGGACCACGCCGGCCTTCGCGAACATTACCAGCGCCGCTTCCAGTTCATCCTCGTGGACGAATATCAGGACACCAACAAACTCCAGAGCGACCTGATTGACCTGCTCGCCGCCCGGCACAAAAACGTCATGGTCGTCGGCGACGACGCCCAGAGCATCTACGGCTGGCGCGGGGCCAATTTCCTGAACATCATCAAGTTCCCCGACCGCTACCCCGGCGCGAAGGTTTACAAAATCGAAACCAACTACCGCAGCACCCCCGAAATCCTCCAGGTGGCCAACGCCGTCATCGCCGCCAACGTGCATCAGTTTGCCAAGGAACTCGCCCCCGCCCGCAAATCCGGTGTAAAACCTGCGCTGGTGGCCTGCCCGGACACCGGTTATCAATCCGCCTTCATCGCCCAGCGCATCGGCGAACTGCACGAGGAAGACGTCAGTTTGAATGACATCGCCGTGCTGTACCGCTCCCATTTTCACGCCCTCGAGTTGCAACTCGAATTCACCCGGCGAAAAATCCCCTTCACCATCACCAGCGGCATCCGTTTCTTCGAGCAGGCGCATATCAAGGATGCCACGGCGTATTTGAAATTTGTCGCCAACCCGCGCGACGAAATCTCCTTCAAACGCCTCGTCCAACTCATGCCCGGCATCGCCGCCAAAGGGGCCGACAAACTGTGGGTGCATTTTCAAAGCCATGTCCCCCCGGCTCCGGTGCCTCCCAACCCCGCCCCGGCCCC
>CAZUBG010000206.1:0-9869 GCA_964618545.1 uncultured Bifidobacteriaceae bacterium
TACGCCAGCGGCGGAATTTGGACCATTCTCAATGGCGCTGTAGCCCATCAAAGCGCGGCCGTTTCAGGCTCAACGATGCTTGGAAGCACTGGTTTCTTGGCGGGGAATTTCGGAACGGTCGTTGAATTGCTCTATTCGGGTGGAGGGCAATTTATGACGCTCTACCAAACCGGTTCCATTTCTGGTCACTGATGAAACACGACTTATGACAAAAAAACAAGAAAGCATTAGAGACATCACCGGTCTATTCTTTCGCACTCCCACTAGCAAAAAAGCCGATTGGCAGGGCAGAGTCATATCCTCTCCATTGGCGGGATATTATTTAGTCGAGCTTTTTGACTGGGTTCTCGGTGAGCACCACGCCTACCGCTTGGTAACGATTCAGGATATGACGTCTTGGACTTTTTATGCGACGGCAGAACAGATGCGTGAAGCTTCTGATAAGTCGAAGCCCCCGACATGACATTTTGCCGCATTAAGAATATGGACATCGAATCAATCAAGGCTACATTTAATTTATTCGGTCAAGCCCTCGCACTTGTGAAGCAAGCGACAGACATGATGCCGAAGGGAGCCCAGCGCGAGGCCACCGAAAGGAAGATTATTGAGGCAAAGCAGGCTTTTTCCCTGGCTGAAACGAAGGCCGCAGAAGATTTGGGTTATGCGTTGTGCCGTTGCACTTGGCCACCGCAGATTTGCTTGCGCGTCGATGGTCGTGAAAATATCTGTCCGAAATGTGGGCATAACGCATTCCACCGTTTGCCGCAGGATGAGGATGGCTTGTGATCCGCGGAACACCTGAAGGAATGTCTTGAACCTACGCGGCCCGATGGGCCGCGCCAGATAAAAAATGGAGGGCCGGACGGCAATATTGCCGCCCGGCCCCGTTTACTGGCCCTGTCGCGGGTCGCACTCCTGCGTTGCCCGTTACCTATGCCGGGAACCGCCCGGCTAATCATACGTTGGACTGCCCGCCAGTTCGCGCCGGCGGCGTTCAATCCAACCTTGGGCTTCACCCACCGCTTGGACCACACCGGGAAGTTGGTCGCCGTAGAATGTATGCCCCCGTTCCCAGCTTTCCCCCCGGCGAAAAAGCCGGGAAATGATGATCTTGAAGCGGGATTCCCCGGTTTCCGTATGGCTTTCCCAAACACTGGCCCGGACCGTTCCGACGCGGGCCGTGTGGGTGGGCGCGGTATTGGTGCTCTTGGTTTTGCTCATATTCATTACCTCCTATGCGTAAAAATAGCCTTGTTCTTTGAGGCTGGTGTAGTCTTTGGGCTGGGTTTCGGTTCTGGCTCCAAGGATGACGTGGTCAACCAATTCGATTTTCAGGAGTTGGCCGGCTCGGATGAGGTCGCGTGTCGTCCTGATGTCCGCGTCGCTGGCCGTCGGGTCGCCGCTTGGGTGATTGTGCGCTACCACTATGGCGGCGGCATTGGCCGCTATTGCCTGCTTGAACACTTCACGCGGATGTACCAGCAACGTGTCCAGGGTGCCATTGGATAAGCGGACATATTTGATGAGTTTGCGCCGTGCATTGAGCATTACGACGAAAAACGTTTCGGTCCTTTCCAAGCGTAATTCCTCCCGCAGTAGGGCGGCGATTTTTTCAGGGGTGTCGAGCAACGGCGGTTCGGTCGTGATTTCTTGGGACAGTTTGACGGCCAAGGTCAACGCCGATTTCAGCGCGGCGGCCTTGGCCGCGCCGACGCCCGGGATTTGCATTAATTCAGCATCGTCGGCACGGGCAAGCGCCGTCAAGGAGTCGTACCGTTCCATCAGGGCGAGCGCCTGGGGTTGGCCGGTGATGTGGGCGAGCAGTTGGTTGTTATTTAAGGTGATGTAGTTCATACGCACACCCACGGTTGCCGTCTCGTTCGGGCAGGTGCGCGGAGCGCACGAACGGGGTTCGCCCCAACCGGTCCCCGGCGTCAATCCGGGGCCTTTGATGGGGATTCGGCGGATGCCCGGCCGCCGATGCCGCGCTCCCGGAACCTGGCCGCTGCGGTCTTGGCCAACCCCCGAGCAACGAACGGATGTAGATCGGGAATATCGGCCATGAGTGCCCGGTAAATTTTTTCCTCAATTTCTTCCCCTGTTGGTTTGGCTTGCAGGTTTTTCGCCGGCGCAGCGTCGTTTGGATTCGGATTCATGATCTCAATTCCTTTCGGGTTGCCCGCAAGGGGCGGGTGAGGGCTGTTTTGGCGCAGTTTCGGCGCCGATGGCTGAGAGAATTCCCCCAACGGCATAGTCCGCCAGAATGCCGGCGAGTTCGGGCGTCCGGCTGTCCGTGGATTTTTGACCATAGAGCATTGCGGAAAGATTGGATAACAGGGCGAAAACCAGTCTGTCTGTAGCTTGTTCGTGCGGGAGATTCAGCGTGACGATGGTATTGGCCAGACTGCCGACTTTAACGGCCAGCAGTTCACCGTTGATGATATGCGCCGGGCGGCGGGTATTGGCGGAATCCTCGACGTACAAGATGTGCGGGTTATTATTGGTGTCGAATCCAAGCACCAGGCCCGCCCTCGGTCCGAGCGATTGGAGTTGGTAACCGATAATCGCGGCCGAACACGCAGTTTTGAGCGTTGGTAGTAGGTATTGGAGGTTCATAGGACTTGGCGGGGGATTCCTAACGGTTGCGGCGGCGCTCTTCGTCCCGCCGACGTTCCTCCTCTCGACGGCGTTCTTCCTCCTGACGGCGGCGCTCCTCCTGCTCACGCTCCTGCCGCGCCCGTTCCTCGGCGCGCTTTTGCTCCTTGGCGTGCCATTCCCGGTCCTGGTCGTTGGTGTCATGCCAGCCGGCCCGGCGATTTTTGTCGGCGTAATTATCCCAATAGTTGCTGTCAGCCATAGTTTTTAATATGTTGATTGTTAATGGTTTAACCGATACACAGACCGGAATTCAGCCGGAAGGGGGGGGCGGCAAATGCGGAGCATTTGCCGCCTGTCACCGGTCGAATCAAAACCAGCCACCAAGGGTCGAAATGAACCAGCCACTGACTTTGCATAGACGAAATGAGCATTTCCATTGCAAAAGGCTCCATAGCAGCGCGTTACGGGAGTTTTTTGCAATGGGAATGCTCATTTACAGAAGTTGACTGGCTGGTTCATTTCGACCCCGACTGGCTGGTTCGTAGTGACCCCTGACAGCCGCCCGGGCTGATGGAAAAAAAACACCCCGCCGGTGTTGGCGGGGTTGTGTTTGAACCGGTTGCTGGTGCAACCGGGACAATTACTTGGCTTCAAGCCTCGCTTTGCTGGCGGCAAGTTCAAGCTCGGTGGCGTGCTGTTTCTCCACCGCTTTGTCACGTTCGGCCCGGAGCGCGGTCAACTCGGCCGCATGGGCGCTTTGCGTTTGGGATAATTGCTCAAACGCCCGGCTCGCGCGTCCGTTGGCGTCCACTAGCGCGGTCCTCGTCAGTAGACATGCGGCGCAGCTTCTTGGGAGTCGGGTTCGGACGGATCGTAATCCAATAGTGCCGCCGAATCCTTTTCCGGGCACCTGGTTGCGTTAATCACCCACCTTTCGGTTTTGTTTGCAAATATAATGCGGAATGCTGGCCAGCCCGGCGCAGACACGGGCTGTTCGCTCATTAGCGACTCGGGGATTCCTTTCGCGAATACGTCAATGCGCTGAATTTTTCGCCGGATTTCCTCCCTCAGCCGGCGGCGCGAATCAAAGTCACCCGCCTGCACCAACGCTTGGATTTTATCACCGGATTCCTGCAGCACCAACCGCCGCGCTTCGTGGCCGGCGGCCTCCTTGGCAATCGCAATCAATTGGTCTTGGGCGGCGGACTCCTCCTTTTCCAGCGTGGTTATTCGCGCCAAGATCGTCTTGGGGGTTGCTTGGTCGGTGGTTGCCAGCAAGTCCCCCAAACGGTGCAATTGTCGTTGCAGGTCGGTGACTTTGGCGTGCTGGACCGCCAGCCTGGTGCGGATCTCCGTTTCTTCTTGTGGGGTCGCCTCCTGAGCCACGGCGGCCCAATCCAAACGGACGATGTATTCGAGAAACAGGGCCTCAAACCAGTCGTAACGCCAACTGGTGGCTTTGGCTTTGTCTTCCTTCGCCAGTCGGCCATAGTCGCTTATCAGGTAATAGAGCCGTTGGCCGCTCCGATATGGGCCGCGCCCTGAGCGGCGGCTGATGTGCCGCATGCTCTCGCCTGTGTAGCCGTCAAAAATCAAACCGCTGAATAGGTTGCTGACGCGCATGCCCGCCCCAATCCGTCCCGGTGGAATAGGGTTAAATTCGTGTTGAACCCGGTCCCATAGTTCGCGCGGAACGATGGCCGGGAAATAATCAGGAATCGCCTCCCCGTCGGGGACGCTCTTGGTGCCGTCCCATGTGGCCGGTTGGAATTCCCCCAAAACGGCGCGGGAATGCAGAATCCGTTGAATGTAACTCATGTGCCAGCCGTTGCTTTTGCCCCATGGGGCGATGCCCTCCTGGTTGAAAAGGCGGGCAATTCGCCCCTGCCCGACACCGTCGGCGTTCAGGATAAACATGCGCCGCACCAATTCAACCCGATCAGGAATCAACTCGAAGCTTTTGCGGTCGGGCGACAGCCGGAGCCAGGACGGACAAAGTGAGGTCAGCTTTTTCTCGCCAATGAGCTTCCTTTTTTGCGCCCACGCCGCTTTCACCCGCTCGGATTTGCGCAACGACTCGTCATGGGCGCGCAACATGCCGATCACAGAAATCATCAACAGCATGGGGTCTTTGTTGAGGATTTCACGGTTTAAAACTTGCCCGTTGTCTAACGTGACAACGGTAATCCCGGAATTCACCAGATTGGACAGCAAGCCAACCTGTTCCAAGACGGTTGCCCGCGAAAGGCGGTCCAGAGATTCCACGATCAAAAATGAGCCTTGCGGAACCAAGCCTGACTCCACCGCTTTCAGGAACACACCCAAAGCGCCCTTGGACACGTTTTCGCCGGTGTAACCGGATAATCCTTGATCTAAAAGGTTTAAGGAGCTATCCAGAAGCAAGCCATGATCCTCGGCATATTTTTGAGAACGTTCAAGCTGGCGGCGGAGGGAGTCCCCCTTTGCCTGCTCGGGGGTCGAAAACCTGATGTAACTGTAGGCTTTGGGCATAGATTTAATGAGTTTGTCTAGTTCAATCATAGCATGAATGAACAGTCATATCAACCTTTTAACGGAGAAGGCCGGGATGAGGGCGGACGTATCCCCGTTCCTTGATCTTTGACCCTTGAAATTTGTCTTTTCAAACCTCTCCCGGCGGCCACAAACTCCGCCCCACATCCGTCCGGTAATAGCTCCCCACCACGCGGATTTTGCGGATATTCGTATACGCCAGCGCCAGCGCGGCCTCCAGCGTCGGGGCCAGTGCGATGACATCCGCGATGCGCTGGCCGGTCGCCATTAACCCGCCATCCGCGCCCGGCGCCACTTCGTTCCACCACACGTCGCAATCAAACTTTCCGTCCACCTCCAGCGGCAGTTGCGGACCGCGCACCTGCGTATAGGGATAGCCATAACCGGCCAGGGTGAGCGAGCAGCCGAAGTTCAGGCCGTCGTTGCAAGCCGGCTTCAGCTTTTCATTGCGCGCCGTTCCCACCACGGCGGCCACCGGATCTTTCAGCATCCGCAAAATCATCGGGCCGGACGTGACCCCGATGCGGATGTTGTATTCGATCACATGCCAGCGCCCGCCGCGCTTGATGGCGGTGACCTGCAACGGGCCGTTGAAGTGTACCGCGCGCAACCAGGGCAGCAGCGGATGAATCAGTTCGCGGGCCAGCCCGTAACGGTCCTGCTCGTCGCGCTCCACCAGTCCGCCCAGCGGCGCTCCGGCCACGATGCCCAGGTTGCCATTGTGGGCGTATTTGTATTCCTGGTTCGTGACCAGCGAATAAATCTCGCCCCCGCTCACCAGCACAATGTGCCCGGCCTCGGCGCGGCCCAGATATTCCTGCATGAAAATCCCCTCGGCATAGTTGACCTGCCGCAGCCACGCCCGCGTGTCCGCCACCGTCTCGCACATGACGGTGTGGACCGGGCTGGTGGGCGAGCAGAGCGGGTTTTTGATGACGAACGGCCGGGGGTTGTCCGCCAGAATTTTCTCCGCCGCCAGACGGTTCGACGCGACAAACGACTGCGGGAAGGGAATCTGGAACCGGGCGCACAACTCCCGGGCGAAATCACGCTCGCGTTCAATCCGCATCGCCTCGCCCGTGGGGCTGAAAATGCCGGCGCCCGAGGCGGTCAAATCCCCGGCCCACGGCTGCGTGGCCCAGTCAATGGACTGCGGGATGACCACGTCCGTATGCCGCTCCTTTAACAGCGGCACCGGACTGGGATGCGCCGCCGGGAGAAAAGTTTCCCCGACCAGCCCGGGGGAATAGTGCCCATAGTTGCGCGTAAGATACGTCGAAACCCCCGCCCCCGCCTCTTTCAGCGCCGTGCCGATGCTGTGCGCGAAGGAGCCCACGCCGAGGACCATGACGGCGGCCGGCGATTTTTTAACCACTGAAGTTTTCCGCTGCATAAGAAATCGTGCCACCGCCAGTGTTTCTGAATCAGCGGGATGGCGCAACGCTTTGTTGCCCCTTGCCATGGTTCGGGGCATCCCGGAGTTATTGGCGGATTTTTTGTGCCGCAGACTTCCCAGTCGGCCGTATCGCGGGTTTCCCAACCCGCAGGCCGTCCGCTCAATTGAGCCCCCCAGTCTTGCCAGCCACTTCGGGATGCACCGGCCGTGATTCCACCCGACCGGCAGGATTTGGTGATGGCTGCTTTCTTCCCGCCTCTCCGGCTCCCCAAATATAAAAAGGCGCGGTCAGCGGATTGGCCGCGGCCGCGCCCTGAAATAACCTTCGTCAACTCAACGAACCGTATAAGAGCCCTGCGCCGGACTGGCCTTCACCTCGTCCTCCTGCCCGCTGGTGACGGTCGCCGTCTCGCCCGTGCTGCCGGTTCCCACCACCCCGCCGCCCGACACGGTTTCCTCACGAACATTGGGAATGCGCATGCCGTAGAAGGAACGGTGGACAAAGAACAGCGCGACGGCGAACAGCACCCCGCCGATGATGCACTTCAACCACTGGCTCTGCATCGTCACGGCGATTTCCACCGCGAGCAGGCCGAACAGCGTGGTGAACTTGATCACCGGATTCAGGGCCACCGACGAGGTGTCCTTGAACGGATCGCCCACCGTGTCGCCCACCACGGTCGCGGCGTGCAGGTCCGTGCCTTTTTGCCGCATTTCCACTTCGACGATTTTCTTCGCGTTGTCCCACGCGCCGCCGGCATTGGCCATGAAAATGGCCTGGAACAGCCCGAAGAACGCGATGGCAATCAGATAGCCAATGAAAAAGTACGGATTGAAAAACGCCAGCGACAGCGCCAGACAGAAGATCACAATGAAGATGTTCCACATGCCCTTTTGCGCGTAAACGGTGCAGATGCGCACGACTTCCTTGCTGTCCTTTTCCGAGGCGGTCACGGAATCCAGCTTGATGTGTTCCTGAATGTAGACCACCGCGCGGTACGCGCCCGTAACGACCGCCTGGCAGGAGGCGCCGGTGAACCAGTAAATCACCGACCCGCCCATGAGCAGGCCCAGGATGATCTCGGGCATCACCAGGCTGAGCCGGGAAATGATGCTGAAGGAGGGGTCGGCGGCCTTGCCGATGTTGTCCAGCAGGATGATGATGCCGAACACCATCGTCGTCGCGCCAACGACGGCCGTGCCGATCAGCACCGGCTTGGCCGTGGCCTTGAACGTGTTGCCCACGCCGTCGCCCTTTTCGAGCAGATACTTGGCGTTTTCAAAATCCGGCTTGAAACCAAATTTTTCCTCGATCTCGTTGCGGATGTTTTTGCGCGATTCAATCCGGCTCAGTTCGTAAACGGATTGCGCGTTGTCGGTCACCGGGCCGTAACTGTCCACCGCAATCGTCACCGGCCCCATGCCCAGGAAGCCGAAGGCCACCAGGCCGAAGGCAAAGATGGGCGCCGCGAATTTCAGCGCGTCGGGCATCAGCGCCGTCACCGGCGAACCCTGGAACGTCGCAAACAGGCAACTGGCAAACATCAGCGTCAGAATGACCAGCCCCGTCCAGAAGGCGGAGAAATTGCCCGCCACGAACCCGGACAAAATGTTCAGCGAGGCCCCGCCGTGTTTCGAGCAGTTGGTGATTTCCTTCACATGCTGCGAATTGGTGCTGGTGAAGATTTTGGAGAACTCCGGAATCAGCGCGCCCGCCAGCGTCCCGCAGGAAATGATCGCCGAAAGCACCCACCACAAACTCGGATCCAGTCCGGACTGTTTGCCCAGCAGAAACCAGCTCGCCAGGAAGGTGATGCCAATCGAAACCCCCGAGGTGATCCACACCAGGTGGGTCAGCGGCGCTTCAAAATCAAAATCCTTCAGGTGGCCGTATTTCGCCCGGCAGACGGTGTCATTGAGGAAATAGGACGCCAGGGACGTGAGAATCATCAGCGCCCGCATGGTGAAAATCCAGATGATCAGCGTCGCGCAAACCTTCGGATTGCCCGCCAGCGACAGGGCCAGAAACGCGATCAGCGCCACGCCCGTCACCCCGTAGGTTTCAAAACCGTCGGCCGTGGGCCCCACGGAATCACCCGCATTGTCGCCCGTGCAGTCGGCGATCACCCCGGGGTTCTTCGGATCATCTTCCGGCAGCTTGAAGACGATCTTCATCAGGTCGCTCCCGATGTCCGCAATCTTCGTGAAAATGCCGCCGCAAATGCGCAACACCGTCGCCCCGAGCGATTCGCCGATGGCGAAACCGATGAAACAGGGGCCGACGAGGTCCCGGGGCAGCAGCACCAGGATGCCGATCATGAAAAACAATTCGACGCACACCAGAAGCAGCCCCACGCTCATGCCGGATTGCAGCGGGATGGACAGCGTCTTGAGCGGGTTGCCCTTGAGGGCGGAAAAGGCCGTGCGGCTGTTGGCCGTGGTGTTGATGCGGATGCCAAACCACGCCACGCCGTAACTGCCCAGAATGCCCAGAATCGAGGCGAGCAGGATGACCGTGACGTCACTGGCGCTCTTATGTTCGAGGACCTTGAAATAAAACAGAATGCAGCCGGCAATCAAAAGCCACAGGATGGCGAGAAACTTCCCCTGCTGGTACAGGTAGGTCTTGCAGGTCTCCCAGATCGTTTGCGAAACGCGGCTCATGGAATCATGCACCGGCAGGCTCTTGGTCCGCCAGTACTGGGCCAGGCCGAACAGCGCGCCAATCAGGCACACGGCCACCCCCAGGTACATCAGCGTCAGGCCGCTGATGCCGCCGAGGCCGTCGAACCGGACCTGTTCAAGACTGGGAAGGTTTAAGTCAGCATCGCCCGCGTACAACCCGTTGGACATCCCCAAATAGGCCGCCGCCGTCAACCCAACCCATTGCATTTTCTTTCTATTCATAAATCAATATAATTCTTTTCCAGAATTGCCATCTTAAATCTCATATATCTCACGCCAAAGAACTCTCCGTTTCTTGCCAATCGCTGCACTTTTATTGAGTTTGCTTTTTTTTGACTAAACTCCCCCTAATTTGCCATGGCCGGCGGTCGGATTGGGTTGCGCCGGCCGGGGCACGCCACCGACCAGCATCCGGCCACCCCGGCCATTCCTCCCGCCCGCCACCGGACGCCCCACGCCCGGCGACGGAGCGCGGCTCTGTGAGCCGCAGCGCGTTGAATTCAGCGAAAACCCCGGAATCAGCTTTTACCCTTTCACGCCAGCGTGGCGCGGACTGGCCGTCCGCTGGATCGCCGATTGGCAATCGCCCGGGCCTCCGAACGGAGCGGCAAACTGGCGTTTGCCGCATTTTTTTTGCAGTCCCGACGCACGCTGACCG